>CANQFR010000065.1 GCA_947599905.1 uncultured Lachnospiraceae bacterium | reverse complement strand
CCGCACAGGACGCCGCCTGCCCCCGTCACGACCGCCACCTTGCCGGTCAGATCCGTTCCAAATGATAAACTCATGATGTTGCCCTCCTTTTTACATTATATTTGTTCTCACAGCACGATAAACGCGCAGCTGAGCGGCTCCAGCTCCACCTTCCCGGCGGCAATCTTCTCCCCGCCAAGCTCCGGAAGCGATCCGTCCGCGTTCAGCTTTAACGGCTTCCCGTTCAGCGTCATGACCGAAGCACGCTTATTGCCGCCCTCTCCGGCCAGCACATAGATCTCGGCTTCCTTCGGCACTTCCACCGCGGTCTTCTCATCCGCGCTGTTATTGATGACCAGATACACCGCGCCTTCTTTTCCGTCCTTACGGCTCTGGGCGTAAACATGCGCGCCCATGCGAACCGGCTCGCCGGTATCGTAGACAGTGGATCCCATCAGCCGCGTCCACAGAAGCACTGCGAAATAATTCGGCCTCGGGTCATGGGTCACGCGGTCCAGATAGGCGTAATCAGACGCCGCCAGCGTATTATGGTAAATGATTCCCGCAGTCTCACGGCTGAAGCCGCCGGCCTCGTTCAGAGTACGGATCACATCCAGATATGTGGACGCCCAGGTATCCCCGCCGCCGCCCGCGTCGCCGGACTCGGTCACCCACATCTCGCCGCCGGGGCAGTACCGGTCACGGAGCGGCCCGTAAGCTTTGGCGCTGTTGATAGCTACGGCCAGATAGTCCTCGGTATGGGCTTCCTCCGCCAGCCAGTGCATCTGAGGCATCACGCCGCCCAGACGCTCGGACACGCCATTGTAATAATGATAGCTGAACACATCCAGATGGCAGGGATCCTCGCCCATCAGCGCCTTCGTATCGCAATTCTCGCCCACCAGCGCCTCTATGCCTCCGCCCGCGCCTTTCTCAGACGGCCGTCCCATGCTGGCGTCGGAGCCTACAGAGCAGGGGCCAATGTATAAGCAGTCCGGATAGTTCTCCTTCAGCCACTTCTCGAAGATCTTCTGGTCGCGGGCGTGATCCGCCGGGGTGTATCCCTTCGGGAAGCCGGTCTCCGCCATCATATTGGGCTCATTCACGAACTCGGAACCGGAGATCGGTACGCCGTAGTCAGCGCTGAACTTAAACAGCTTCTCCGCCTCCACCGGCGTCCACGCCGGAACCGGAGGCTCATCCACGCCGTACACGCCGGGGCAGGCGGATACGGACACCATCAGCTTCGCGCCCACGGCCTTCACGAAATCCAGGACGCCCACCCACTGGCTGCGGGTCAGGGTGTTCAGATATCCGTCCGGCACCTTACCGTCCATGCTGTCGTCCAGGTCGTAATAGGTCTTCGTCGCCCAGGTGCCGGAGACGCGCACCCAGACGGGGCCGAATTCCTTCGCCAGCCGGCGGAGCTTCTCGTCGTAGAGGTTGATGGGCGGATAGACCTGCATCAGATCCTTGTACGCCGCCGTCAGCCCGCCGCTCATGTCCACATCAAACTCCTCCGTGCCGGCGATCTGTCCGGGCGTGTAAGCCCTCCAGAACGTGCCGCCGGTGACCTCGGCGAATTCGATGTTGTAAGACATCATCGCCGGGTTCTGCTCGTGCAGGGCCTTTAACGTCTCGGGTGATAATTTCACAAATTCTGCCATGAAGCCTTCTCCTTTCCTCTCATTTCAGCAACTTGCCAAGTATCCAGCATGTGTCTCGCACAAATATAGAAATATTATACAATATTCTGTCCATTTTTTGTTAGTATATAATTTAACTCTTTTCGCACAAATTTGTGATTCCGGCTGCCGGCCGCCTCTTCCTTCCATACGGTTCGCTTTTCCATATTCTTCACTGCGGCAGACTTCCCTTTCAGATAACATTTCCAGATTCGCATGCACAGTTGAAAAATGCTTCCCTGTTTCGCAGCCGCAGCCGTAAAATCTTCCCGGACTCGCAGCCGCACCCGAAAAAAGCACTGCCCGGCGCAGGCTATTTCCGTCCAGATAACATCTGGGCTGTAGCCGTACGCCGGGCAATGCCGTCTCCTGCTCTCTTTAACTTTCTCTTCTCCTGCCGCCCCCGCGCGCTCCACGCCTGCCGACGTGCTCGCTTAGAACCGCGCCTTGTCGAACACCTTCATCACGAGCCCCGGGAAGCCTCCGCGCCGCGAAAAATCATGCATTTTCTTCTGGGGAGCCTTCCGCCAGGAAACAGTCCCATTCTGCGCTGCGGCGCCGGCCGCGACTCCGGCCCCGGAACCGTCGCGCCGCTCCAGTTTCCGCTTGATGACCATGAAACAGATGAAATGAATCCCGCCGGTCAGCGCCCAGCTCACCGGATAAGAAATATACAGCGTCTGAAGCGTCCGGTTGGCCGCAAATACCGTATAGATCCAGATCACACGGAATAAGCAGGCGCCGGATATAGACACGATCATCGGCGGCACCGAATATCCCATGCCGCGCAGGCCGCCCACGAATACATCCATCATGCCGCACAGATAGTAGGTCGTACAGATGATCCACATTCTGGTCAGCCCGTACTGGATCACTTCCGGCTCCGAATTATAGATGCCCAGAAGCGTGGTGCCGAAGGCCAGCGCTCCTGCGCCCAGCACCGCGCCGACCACGAACACCATGCCTTCACAGTAGATCATGATACGGTTGATCCGCTTATAATTCTTCACTCCGTAATTCTGGCTGACGAAACTTAAGGCCGTCTGATAGAACGAGTTCATCGCCGTATAGATGAAGCCCTCGATATTCGACCCGGCCGTGTTGCCCGCCATCGCCACCGAGCCGAAGGAGTTCACCGACGACTGGATCAGCACATTGGAAACAGAGAACACCGCGCCCTGCATACCGGCCGGCAGTCCGATGCGGACGATACTCGCCAGCTTGTGCTTCACGATGCGCAGCTTCCTGAAATCCAGCTTATAATCCGCATCCGTAAAGAGCAGACACCGCACCACCAGCACCGCCGAAATGCACTGGGAGATCGTAGTCGCCAGCGCCACGCCGGCCACGCCCATGTGGCAGACGATGACGAAGAACAGGTTCATCAGCGCATTCGCCACGCCCGCGGTAAACAGGAAATAGAGCGGACGCCGGGTATCGCCTACGGCCCTCAGAACCGCGCTTCCGAAGTTATAAACCAGCATCGCGGGCATGCCCACGAAATAGATCTTCATATACAATACCGACAGCGGCAGCACATTGTCCGGCGTCCCCATCAGTGTCAGCAGCGGCTCCGACAGGAAATACCCGACCGCGATCAGGATCACGCCGCCGATACCGGCCACCACCATGGACGTGTGGACCGTCTCCTCCAGATCCCGCTTCTGCTGGGCGCTGAAATACCGGGCCACCAGTACATTGGTACCGATGGACAGGCCGATAAACAGGTTGATCAGCAAATTGATCAGCGCCGAGGTGGAACCCACCGCCGCCAGGGATTCGCTCCCCGCGAAGCGTCCCACTACGACGATGTCCGCCGCATTGAACAGCAGCTGCAGGATGCCGGAAAGCATCAGCGGCAGCGCGTAAATCAAAAGTTTGGAAAAAAGCGGGCCGTTGCACATATCGATCTCATAGGATCGGGCCGTTTTTCTCTGTAATGCCATAATCTGATTACTCCTCCTTGCGCGGAATACTACTTCCTGCGGATGCCGTCCGCACCGCCCTGCGGCGTATCCTGCTGTCCGGATACCGCTCTTTCCGCGCTTCCACAGATTATAGCACTTCGGGCGAATCTTGCAATACCTTTTCGGCGCCAAATTTCTTACGAATTCCTATACGGAAATGGATCCGAATTTGAAAGAATTCACCAATCTCTGCCCAAAAAACAGCCACTCTCCGGCCGCCGGCCTAAGCCGGAAACCACAATCAGCCACCGGCAAAAGCCGGAAAACACAATCAGCCGCCGTCCGGAATCAGCGCCTTTACCTTCGCCAGCGCGAAATTATAGTTGCGCAGACCCATTTCCCGGTAATTGGAGCCGGCGTGCAGGCTGTAATACCATTCCATCCATGCGTTGGGAATCTCCGCGCTGTCTCTCTCCGCAACAGCTGTCCCCGCGCCATCATGTTCCGCGCTGTCCGTCACTCTTCCGTCCGCCTCTTCCCCGGCAAAACTGACGCTTGTCTGCGGCACATGGTAACGGTAGTCCAGCTTCTCCACCTCGTACCCGGTCAGCTGCATGGCCGCGATAGCAGGCGCCGCGTCTGCGCTCAGTTCATGCAACAGATAGCGTACATCCTCCTCCGTCAGCTGCGCCCGGTTCAGATAACGCACATAGTCCCAGCCCAGGATCTCCCCCGGCTTCGCCCACACAAGACCAATATAGAAAATGGTCACCACCATCAAACCGAACCGGAACAGATGGAACTTCGGCCGCCATACGATGAGCGTCACGCCCGCAAGCAGAACCGCCAGCATTGCCATAAACCACAGTGTCGTCAGCCGCAGATACGTCAGATGGTACACCCGCACATACAGAAGCATCCGAAGCACCGCCGACGCCAGCATAATATAAGTACAGCCGCAGACCAGCGTCAGTATTGCATTGACAATACGGCTGGGACGGATGAATTTGAGGCACCCCAGCACGATGACCAGATTCAGGCACGCCACAAACAGCAGCTGGAAAAAGCCCTGCCGGGCGTAGCTTGCATACGTGTAGCCCTCCGGCAGCCGCCCCTTTCCCAGAAACAGATAGAAGATCTGGATCGCGCAGAATACCAGATAAAGCAGCGCAATGCTCCCCATGAACGCGATTGCCATTAACGGTTCGCCCTTCCGGTAATCGGCCGTCTCCTCCTTCACCGGCCGCGTCAGGCAGCAGCCGGTCAGACAGTACATGGCAAGGAAACCGAAGGCCAGCATAAAACCGATATGCATTATTGTCAGAGGCCGCAGCAGCTTGAGAGCCTCATGCACAAGATTTGAAAATACCGCGTCCGCCTGCCCCAGCAGCACCACCAGAACCAACAGCACCGGAACCGCAACCAGAACGCCGCATCCGAACAGAACCGCCCGCCGCATCCGCCCATTCCCTTTTTGGCCCAGCCAGCTGCACAGATGCTGAAACGGTACCGCCAGAAGCCCTGCAGCCTGAAGCAAATACCGAAAAATAGCGCTGAAATATTTCCCCATGTTCCACGCATCGTCATCATAGAACTGATGCAGCGCGAAGACGCAGCCCAGAAGCACCAGGGCCAGGCCGTTGACCGCGATCAGGAACCACTCGGCGGTCCGGCAGGTGCCGACTCCCAACGCCATCGCCGCCGCCAGCAGAAACCAGCTGCCCCGCTTCATCGGGCGGCCCAGCTTCCGGCAGGCCAGCACGCCGCAGAGGCAGGCCGCGGCGACAAAGAGCGGATACGTAATTCCGCCCGGATTCTTATACAGGCAAAACGTATACGCCAGAGCAAAAAACAGGCTCAGCCCCGCAAAATACGGGAACTGCTGCTTCATCGGCTGCAGGCGCTCGTCGCGGGCGCACCGCTTCTCCCGCTGTTTCAGATCGTACTGCTCAGACCCGGAAAGCTGGGCGGCCGCCTGCTCTCCTTCTTCCGTCAATCCCACACGCACACTTTCTTCAGAGTTTCCCATAATTTTTCCCTCCTTCACACTTCGGTAGTGCCTTCCTCCTTATATCAAGGTATCGGCACGCCTGCTTCGCAGACCTGCCACGTCGTCGGAAGGCATTTCAAGAATGCTGCGCATTGCCTTCCTCCTCATACCTTATAATGTCCCCCGGCTGGCATTTAAGCGCTTTGCACAGCGCCTCCAGCGTAGAGAAGCGGATGGCCTTCGCCTTATTATTTTTCAAAATGGACAGGTTCGCCATCGTGATGTCCACTTCCTTCGAAAGCTCCGTCAGGCCCATTTTCCGCTTCGCCATGACCACGTCAAGATCAATAATAATTCGTCCCATACGCGCCTCCCGTTCTATATGGTCAGGTCGTTCTCTTCTTTGTACCGGATGGCCTTCTCAAAGACCTGGGCCAGCACCAGACTGAACAGTCCGGCGATAAAGAAGACAAGGATGACGACGGCCGTGGCGGGCGTGGGCGCATACAGAAGCCGCAGGATCGAAAAGCCCGCGATTGCGAAGCTGCTCCACGCCATCCGCTTCAGCGACTCCACATTGTCCATGACGAACGCGTCGTCTCTGAGCACCGTGGCGAACATCCGCCGCAGCTCCAGGATGATCAGAAGGCTCGCCACGCCGGACAGCATATAAAGCACTGTCTGCGGCAGATAATACGTCTGAAAATCCGTCAGATAATTGCCCACCCATTTGAAGATCGCCGGCACCGCAAGCGTTACCAGGATCCCCAGATAAAACATCAGATCCAGAAGCCCTTTCGTAAACCGGACCAGCTGATTGTCCATATGCATCCACCTCTTCTTTCTTTCATTTTCTTCGTTTCGCGTACTGTGTTTTGTGCTTTGCTCTTTGCATTCTGCGCTTTGTGCTTTTCCTTTCTGCGTTCACGGAGCTTCCTCTCCCTGCGGCACATAATAAAATCATCCTGTGCCTCTGCCTCGCTCTTATTAACACGCATTATAGCACCGGATGATTCGTATTTCAATATGTTTTTATTGTTTTTCGATAAATTAATATCGTATTAAGATAATCGCAAGAAATTTGCGGGTAATAGGGGGTAAATAGCAGCTTTCGCTGCCCCGCATCCCGGGTGGATACAAAAGCTGTCCCATCCGTCACTCGTCCCGGATATTCCCTTTCTTCACGTTCTCGTCAATCAGCCCCATAACGAAATCGCTGATCTCTTTTGAACCCTGCGCGCTCTTCTTATGGCGGCCCTCCACCTGCGAACGGCAGACATTGTGCTCCCGCCAGTCAGCGCCCCCGTTCGAATGATTCAGAAGAAGCGGCTGAAGATTATCCATCGTATGAACGAAGCGGGCTTCCGGCGACGCGTAACCCTCAAATTCCTCGAAGAGTGCGCGAAGTTCTCTCCCCTGCTCCTCCGGCAGCAGCCCGAAAAGCCGCTGTGCCGCCTTCTCTTCCCGCTCCTTCTGGGTAGCCAGTCCTTTCGCATCATAGGCATAGGTATCCCCGGCGTCAATTTCCACGACGTCATGGATCAGAGCCATCATCATTGCCTTTGCCGGATCAATCGCTTCATTGGAATATTCGCGCAGAAGCCAGATCATAACCGCCATATGCCAGGCATGCTCGGCGTCATTTTCCCGCCGGCCGTGGCCGCTTAAATGGGTCTGGCGGAGGATATTCTTCTCCTTGTCAATCTCCAGAATAAACTGCAGCTGTTTCTCAAAACGATCGCGATCCATATTCTCCCGCTCCCTCTCAGCCTTCATATCCGACCATCAGGCCGCCTTCCTCCGCGTAGAAGCTGCAAAGCGCCGTACAGGGTCTGGTCCGCACATCCGCGCGCGGAAATTCGCTGTGAATCGTCTCCGTCAGCTTTCGCGCTATCTCCGGGTTAAAACAATGGGCCAGACGCACCTTGCCGCCGCTGTAACCGTGTTTCTTCATCTCATGCCAGGTCCGCTCCACCGTGGCCGTCTCTCCCCGGCATTTGTGAAGCTGCTGAAGCGTCCCCTCGTCACTGGCCTTGCCGATAATACGAATGCCCAGAATACCGGCGAGCTTCGCGACCGCGGGATTCACCCGGCCGTTGCGGGCCAGGTTATCCAGATGCTTCAGGCAGAAAAGCAAATGACTGCTGCGGCTGTACGCCTCGATCTGGCGGCTCATTTCCTCAAATGTACCGCCGGCCTGCACCACCTCAATCATCTTCTCCACGATCAGTTCCATCTCCGGACCGGCAGAAAGCGAATCCAGGATCATCACCTTAGCCCCGGGATGCTCCGCCAGATACTCTTCCCGCGCCTTCGCCGCAGACGCATAACTGCCGGACAGATTGCTGGTGATCGCGACGCCGAAAATCACATCCGCGTCCCCGAAAGCCTCCAGCCAGTCATGTACATTCGGGCATGAGGTCCCGGAACGCCCCTTATATCCCTGCAGATAAGATACCATCTCCGACAGGTCCGTATCCGCCACATCGACATACTCTCTCTCATCCGTGATGATCTTAAGCGGAACACTGACAAATTCCGCGCAGTCTGTACCGCTCATGTTGACATCATACAGATTCGCCGAAGAATCCGCTGCAATTCGATACTTCATTTTCATCCCCCCATTGTCTTGCCTGTTTATGTGGTTTTCAAAACTACTTATTATGGTGTATTTTATTATATTAACAGGGCGTTGTCAATCATTATCTTCAAATCAATGACCACCGTCCGGGAATTCGACGCAAATCCATGCATCTCTCATCCGTTGTTCATTGCGCAGACTATGAAACTATGCTATACTTTCACTGAGATACCATAAATGCGCAAAACGCATACCATCCGTCCCGGTTCTGCTTCCGGTTCGGCGAAAAAGGAGGAAACCGTATGACATTTTCGATTGATAACGGCGCCCTGATCTTTCACACACAGGGCGAAACGGGAAGAATTGAAGCATGGGGAAACGATTCCCTGCGCGTACGCTGCACAATGCAGCCGGATTTCACGGACAACCGCTGGGCGCTCACCGAAGAACCGGCGGCCTGTACGCCGCAGATTACCATCGGAACGGCTTCGGCGGCGGAGGGGGAAGCTTTCTCGGGAACCCGCGAATCCGCAGAGATCGTAAACGGCCGCATGAAGGCCGTGGTGAATTTCCGCGGCGTGATTTCCTTTTACCGGGACAATGCGCTCATTCTGCGCGAATACTACCGCTCCTACGACGGCACGATTTCGCAGGAGAGCCGCTGCCTGAAAATCGTTAACCGCGAATGGAAGGGCGTGATCGGCGGCAGCGAATATGCGCTCTGCGTGAAATTCGAGAGCAATGACGGCGAGAAACTGTTCGGCATGGGCCAGTACCAGCAGCCTTACCTGGACCTCAAGGGCTGTACGCTCGAACTGGCGCAGCGCAATTCCCAGATTTCTGTTCCCTTTGCGGTCTCTTCGCTGGGCTATGGTTTCCTGTGGAATAATCCTGCGGTCGGCCGTGTGACCTTCGGTAAAAACTATACCGAATGGACCGCGCGCGCAACCAGGGAGATGGACTACTGGATCACGGCAGGCGACAGCCCGCGCGGGCTCATTGCCAATTATACCGACGTGACCGGCCGTGCAGAGATGTTCCCCGAGGAACTGATGGGTCTCTGGCAGTGCAAACTGCGCTACCGCACGCAGGAGGAGGTGCTGAGCGTCGCCCGCCGCTACCGCGACGAAGGTATCAAACTCGACCAGATCGTCATTGACTTCTTCCACTGGACGGTTCAGGGCGACTGGAAATTCGATAAGACTTACTGGCCGGATCCAAAGGCAATGGTGGACGAACTCCACGACATGGGAATCCGTGTCATTGTCTCCGTCTGGCCTTCCGTGGACAAGCGAAGCGAAAACTTCTGGCCGATGATGGAGCGCGGACTTCTGATGCGCACGGAGCGCGGCGTG
Organism: uncultured Lachnospiraceae bacterium; assembly: GCA_947599905.1. Taxonomy (GTDB): domain Bacteria; phylum Bacillota; class Clostridia; order Lachnospirales; family Lachnospiraceae; genus UBA3402. The sequence continues at coordinate 4,713 of CANQFR010000065.1, read as the reverse complement.
CCGCAGACCTACGACTATCAGGGCGACTGCGTACAGATCGATGTCTTTAACCCCGATGCCCGGAAATACGTCTGGGAAGTCTGCAAAAAGAACTATTACGATCTCGGTATCGACGCCTTCTGGCTGGATAATTCGGAGCCGGATCTCTGCGTCTACGATTTCGAGAATTTACGCTACTATGCAGGGCCGGCCCTCGAAGTCAGCAATATCTACCCGCAGTTGTACAGCCGCGTCTTCTACGATGAGATGAGCCGGCTGAATCGCGGCCCCGTCGTGAACCTCCTGCGCTGCGCGTGGGCCGGTTCCCAGAAATACGGCAACGTCATCTGGTCCGGCGACGTCCCCAGCACCTTCGAAGCATTCCGCGATCAGCTCCAGTGCGGCCTGAATATGGGACTCGCGGGCATTCCCTGGTGGACGACCGACATCGGCGGCTTCATGACGGACGATGTCAATGACCCGGATTTCCGGCAGCTTCTGATCCGGTGGTACCAGTTCGCCGTCTATTCCGCGGTTCTGCGTATGCACGGCGACCGGGGCCCCTACAATATCCCGCCGCTTGATGACCGGGACTGGGGCGGCGGCTATCTGCACACCGGCCAGCCGAACGAGCTGTGGAGCTACGGCGAGGAGAACTACGCCATTATGAAAAACTACCTGAACATCCGGTATGAGCTGCACGATTACATCAGGGATCTCTATGCGGAAGCGCACACCGACGGCTCGCCGCTGATCCGCACGATGTTCTATGAATTCCCGGAAGACGAGAAATGCTGGGAGCTGCAGGATCAATATATGTTCGGCAATAAATATCTGGTAGCCCCGATCCTGTATCTGAATCAGTTTGAGCGGGATGTCTATCTGCCCGACGGCAAATGGAAGCTGACTTCCACCGGAGAAATCCTGCAGGGAGGCGTAACCGTCCGGGTGGCTGCACCGATCGAATATATGCCGGTGTTTGAAAAAATATAACTGATTGCCGGATGCCGTCCGGCAGCGCCTGACAGGCGCTGTCCGGGCGGTGTCAACTCTTCTTCGCTGCCTTCGCCTTTTCGATTACTTTCCTGTACGGCATCAGCATCCCCTCGTTCATCTGATTGCCCATCTTCTTCATGACCGCCGGCTGGGACAGAAGCGCCCCCACCAGGTACATTTTGACGACGGTACCTTTCTTCTTCTGCGGGAAATCGTACTGGCCGTGGGCCTTGTAGAACTGATGGTCCGCCTTCATCATGCCCTGCATCAGGTAGATCAGGTCGCGGAAGATCTTCATACCGCCGACACCGTAGAAATTCTGCGGTTCCGCGTAGCGGCGCTTAATCGCGTAGGTCAGGTTGGCCGCCATCTGATCGATGGCATGGTCCGGATCGGTCTCGTCCGTGGCTACCCCGGCCAGATAATTGCCGCCCACCTGGGCCCGGCCCTCGACTATCATCTGCAGGTTGAACTCCTGACTGTAGCTGCCGCTGACCAGATACCCCATGGGCATCCCCATGGTCACGGTGCGGTGGCCGTTGCAGAACTGCCGGTCGTCGTACATCTTAAAGACCGGCCCCATGGAATGGTCCTGAATGGAAAATGCGTATACGATAGCCTGAGCCGTCTGGATATGATTGCGGAGATACTCGTCGAAGCCGTCGATGTAGACGCATTTGCCGGAGGTGGCGCAGTGAAAGCACCCCAGGCAGCCGCCCTTAAACGGATACTCCCGCAGGTTGACGATCCGGCTGGCAAGCGGAAGCACAGCCCGGAACCGGGCGATCATGTCCGCAAGCTGCCTGTCGCCGGGGGCGCAGTCGGTGACGATGACTACGTCGCCGGGTTTGTCCAGCGCGGCGGATGCCTCCAATAACTCGGGCTCATGCCTGTTCTGCCCGGTCGCTGGCTTGCCAGATCCAAACTCAGACTTCTCTGGTACAACCGGTGCAGAAACTGTCTTATCCGTCGAACCGGAAGCCTCCGCAGCAGTCCCACCTCCCGGCACCGTCACCGCCGCATGCCTCGCCGGCGCCTGCGGCGCCGGAGCCGGCTCATAGATCCCCTTCTTCATCTGCCAGACCACATGGTCGAAGAACGCAAGCGCCTCCTTCTGCCCCTTCGGCGTCGTCAGATCGTCCATATCAGCAGACAGTCCGCGGATGAATTTCATGCCCATATCCTGACAGTTATCCTGGATATACCGGTGGGCCGTCACATCGTAGAAATGCTTCGACGTGGTGATCTGGGTCGCGTATTTCCCGGCAACAGGCGCATCGGACGCCTTCAGAAGCTCGATAAACTTATGCAGCTGACTGGGCGCAATAAAAGTGTAGACCGGGTAGGAGAATACCAGAAGATCCGCCCATTCGACCGCCTCTTTGATCTCCGAGAAGTCTCTCTCCAGCGCACGGATACGCTGCCCCACATGGATGACCTGAAACTGATGCTTCGGCCGCTTTACTTCCAGATAAAGCGATGTCTGAAGCGTGATGCTGTACTGCCCTTTGGGACTTCCGTTCAAGATCAGAATATTCATAAGCCCTGCCCCTCTCTCTTTTTCCGTATTCTGCCGGAGGACATGTTCCCTCCGGGGGATGCGCACGGTTCGGTCCGGTGTTTTGTCCTCTCTTCGTTCGGACACCGAACCGGCGCAGGTATAATCTCTGACGAGATTATACCATTTCTATTCTCTTTCGTCGAGTCCGGCGGCGCATGTATACAGAATTTCCTTTAATATTTTTATAAATTCTTTAAGGAAAAAGTACAACACTTCCCCGCAGGAAGCGCTACAATAAAAATATACAATATTTCCATAAAATCAGTCTGCCCGTTCGTATCTTACACAGAGACGCAATGCGGGAGGCGTACCGCCGGCGCACTTTTCCCGCATACCGTTGCAGCACAGCCAATCGTATGGCGGCCGCCGCGCCGGCGTACGAAGCCACACCAAAAGGGAGGGAACCATTTATGAAGAAAACACTTCGCACCGTCACAGCTTTCTTACTGATTCTGCTTCTTGTCACTGCAACCGTCGCAGCCTGCGGCGGCAATTCCGGCAGCAGCACGAGCGCACAGGACAGCTACATAGCCATGACCACTGCGGCCGCCATGGACAGCTATTCCTATGGATACGACGGAGCCGCCATGGCCCCGGCCGCCAACTACGCCATGGAAACCGTCGCGGAAACCGCCGCCTGGGCGGCGGAAGAAGAAAAATGGGGCGGCGAATCCGGCGGGAGCGCTTACGACAGCGACTCATCCGCCCTTACCGGCGAACCGGCGCCCGCTGCCGGTACTTCGAATTCGGGAAGTGCCGCAGCCGCCAAAGCTGCGCGCAAGCTGATCCGCACCGTGAACCTGAACGTGGAGACTACGGAATTTGACAATCTTCTCACCGGCATCCGTCAGTTCGTAGACACCTGCGGCGGTTATATCGAGCAGTCCGACCTGTCCGGCAAGAGCATTTCCGGCGGCAGCGGCAGGCGCTACGCCTCTATCACCGCCCGCGTGCCGTCCGCTCAGGTGGACGCATTCCTCAGCCAGATGAATGAGAAGAGCAATATAACCTACCGCTCGGAGAATGTCCAGGATGTGACGCTTCAGTACACCGATATCGAGAGCCGCAAGAAATCCCTGACCATCGAACAGGAGCGTCTGTGGGAGCTTCTGGAGAAGGCGGATTCCCTGGACGCGGTCATCGCGCTGGAAGAGAGGCTCTCTGAGATCCGCTACGAGCTGGAGCGGTTCGAGTCACAGCTCCGTACCTATGACAATCAGGTGGACTACAGCACCGTCTACATCAGCATCGACGAAGTGGCCGTCTTCACGCCCACCGAGCCGGATTCCGTCATGACCCGCATCCAGAAAGGCTTCACCCGCAACTTAAAGAACGTGGGAAATGGATTCGTAGACTTCTTCGTATGGTTCGTGTCGTCCCTGCCGACGCTTCTGGTCTGGGCGCTATTGATCGCGATTATCGTATTGATCGTGCGCGCACTCATAAAGCACCTTCGCAAAAAAGGCCCGCATATAGCCAGACGGGCAAAGCAGGACGCCCCGACGCCTCCAGCCGAAGCCGCACAATCGCAGAACGATCCGCCATCCGACACTTCTTCACAGTCATAATCGGGCACAGGGGAACACCCTCTGATATGATATCCATACAAATACGAGCAGAATGTCACTTGCTCCCTGCCCACATGGAAATTAAATATCCGCCTGTATGATGAAATGATATGCTCCCTTACAGGTAGACAAGTGAAATAATAAAAGCTTGTTTGCCTGGAAGGGAGCATATCAAAATCCATACGGGCAGAATTCTTTATTAATGGTCTCTCAAAATGTCTAATTTCCACGATAAACGCAAAAAAGTATTCAAAACCTTCACTGAAACCTTCACTGAAACGCAAAAAAGAGTTGACAAATCCTCATATTCAAGAGATAATATCTTTGCTTGGCTATCGCTTTACCATGGTATAGTGATAAAGTAATAAAGTGAATTATAACCAGAGCATCATTATCAGCGGCTGCGCCTGCGCCGTGGAACTGACCGTTCCCGGCCCGCCCGCAAACCATGAGGAGGATACGATTTATGAAAAGATCTATGAAAATGAAAGCGATCGCGCTGGCCCTTGCCGCGGCCGTCACCGCGCTTACTGCCTGCGGCGGACAGGGCGCTTCCGGCGGAGCGGGAACTTCCGCCGCCGCGTCCAACCGTCTGGAGGAGATTCTTCA
>CANQFR010000064.1 GCA_947599905.1 uncultured Lachnospiraceae bacterium | reverse complement strand
CGTCCCGTCTCATAAAATAAAAATACTAAAGCGGGTAGAATAAAAAAGGAGTGCTGCACATGAAATTGAAGCTGAAACGAGATCTTCCCAACATGAATATGAAGAAGCTGTTCCGCCGCAACCAGATCATCGTGACCACGCTGGTCGTCATGATCGCCGCGGCAGGCTATCTGAATTACGCCGGAAAGAAGCTGACGGAGAATGAGGCGGACGTCTACGAGGCAGGCGTGTCGGATATTTCCCAGGAGGATATCCTGGCGGAGAATCAGCGTGCGCTGGATTCGGTGGGCGGTTACGAGGAGATTGAGAGCCTGGATCAGGACTGGGACCAGATCGAGGAGGCCGAGTCGGCTGCGGACAGCGGAGAGGTTTCTGCCAGGCCGGAAGGCGGCATGATCGAGAACCAGATCGACGCGATTGAAAATGGCTCCGGGGCGGCTGGGACAGAAATGACGCAGCTGGCGCAGGCGGACAGCGATCCCGTCACGGCCGAGACCATTTCCGCGGACGCGGGGACGGAAGACGGGTCGTTTACCGGTCTGGAGAATCCCGGCGAAGCCATTCTTACGAGCGGCATGAGCGTCGCCGATTACATAGCCGGTGTTCAGCTGAGCCGCGAGCAGGTACGCGCCCGAAACCGGGAGACGCTCCTGAACATTATCAATAACACCAATATCGAGGAGTCGGCGAAGCAGGAGGCGATTCAGAACATGATCGAGCTGACTGAGATCGCCGAGAAGGAAAATGCGGCAGAGACCCTTCTGATGGCCAAGGGCTTCTCCGACCCGGTGGTCAGCATCACCGCCGGAAAGGTGGACGTGGTCATCAACGCGGCCTCCATCACCGATCCGCAGCGCGCCCAGATTGAGGACGTGGTCAAGCGCAAGACAGAGGTTGGCGCGGAGAATATCATTATCACTTTGCTGAATCTGGAAGAGTAAGCACGGCAGCCTCCTGATGATAACAGTACCGTTCTATACGCCCCGCCCTGTGTCCGACGTGGGAAAGCCGCCGGACGCAGGGCGGTTTGCGTTATCATAAATGTGAAGGCGATTCCTAAATATTCCCTTTTCAAACAGGATTATATTTGCTATAATAGGCTATCATAGGTTTGTGAGGAGGTAGGGAACCGTGACAGAGATGGAAGACCGCAGCACACATAAAGTATATGAAAAGGATACGCTCGGCGAGGTGCGGATCGCTGACGAGGTTGTCGCGATCATCGCGGGACTGGCTGCGACGGAGGCGGAAGGCGTCGCCTGTATGGCAGGGAATATCACGAATGAGTGGGTCAGCAGGCTTGGGATGAAGAACCTTTCGAAGGGCGTGAAGGTCGAGGTGACCGAGGAACATGTGTCGGTTGATTTGTCGCTGACGATGAAGTACGGCTACAGCATTCCGGACGTCTGCGAGAAGGTGCAGGAGAAGGTTAAGACTGCCATTGAGAATATGACGGGGCTGTCGGTGCTGGATGTGAATATCCGCGTTGCGGGCGTGGTCGCGGAAGAGCAGTAGAGAAAGCGGCCGGCCGCGGTGAAGACGGCAGGACGGCGTGACAGGGAGGACAGAGGATGACCAGGAGGGAATTGCGCGAGCATTGCTTCAAGATGCTTTTCTGCGCGGATTTTTATCCTGCCGGGGAGTGCGGACAGCAGTTCGTGCGTTATTTTGAGGCTCCGAGTGAGGACGAGGCCGGCGGGACGGGCGAAACTGAGACGCTGCATGCGGTCGGCGACATCCCGGAGGACGAAAGGCTCTATCTGGAGAAGAAGGCCGAGGCCGTGCAGGCCAGGATTCCGGAACTGGATGAGAAGATTGACAGCGTGGCAGAGGGCTGGAAGACGAAGCGCATGGGCAAGGTGGATCTGACGATTCTCCGGCTGGCGCTTTATGAGATGCTTTATGATGATGAGATTCCGGAGCGGGTCGCGATCAATGAAGCGGTGGAGCTGGCGAAACGGTTCGGACAGAATGAGTCGCCTTCTTTTGTGAACGGCGTGCTGGCGAAGCTGGTGAAGGAGTAGGCCGGCCGCAGGGAGGTTTCATGGCAGAAGCAGGTATTTATTCCGTAGGTCAGGTAAATTCTTATATCCGCAATATGTTTACGCAGGACTTCCTCCTGAAGCGCTTAAGCGTCCGGGGGGAGGTTTCCAACTGCAAATATCACACAGCCGGACATATTTATTTTACACTTAAGGATTCCTCGGGGACACTGTCCGCGGTGATGTTTGCCGGGCAGCGGCGGGGACTTGCTTTTCAGCTGCAGGAAGGCCAGCAGGTCGTGGTGACCGGGACCATCGACGTCTACGAGCGCGATGGGCGATATCAGCTTTATGCCAGGGAGATTAAGCGTGACGGCGTCGGCGATCTCTACGAGCGCTTCGTAAGGCTTCGGGACGAGCTGGAGGAAATGGGCCTTTTCGCGAAGGAGTATAAGCAGCCGATTCCGAAGTACGCCCGCACGGTCGGCATTGTCACGGCCTCCACGGGCGCGGCTATCCGGGATATCATCAATATTTCGACACGCAGGAACCCTTATGTACAGCTTGTGCTCTATCCCGCGCTTGTGCAGGGAGAGAATGCGAAATACAGCATCGTCCGCGGCATCCGCGCGCTGGACAGGCTGGGGCTGGACGTGATCATCGTCGGCCGCGGCGGCGGTTCGATCGAGGATCTGTGGGCGTTTAACGAAGAGATGGTGGCGCAGGCTATTTTTGACTGCGAAACGCCGGTGATCTCCGCGGTGGGACATGAGACGGATGTAACGATTGCCGATTATGTGGCGGATCTGCGCGCGCCGACGCCTTCGGCCGCGGCGGAGCTGGCGGTATTTGATTACCGGCAGTTTGAGGAACGGCTTTCGGTGATGCGGCAGGCGCTCACCCGCGGTATGGAGCGGAATCTGGAGCGCAGGCGCTACCGGCTGGAACAGGCGCGGATGCGCCTGACGATGAACAGCCCGGAACGGAAGATTTATGACATGCGGCAGCGGCTGGCGGACGGACAGGATCAGATGCGGCTGACGGCGGAGCGGCGGCTCCTTGCCGTACGGCACCGGCTGGAACTGGACGCCGGGAAGCTGGACGGGCTATCGCCGTTAAAGAAACTGACCGGCGGCTTCGGTTATGTGACGGATGCCGGCGGCCGGGCTGTTGAATCCGCGGCGGCGCTGACCATCGGAGACTGTGTGGAAGTACGCTTCGCCGACGGGCGGGCGCGGACGCGGGTGGAAGAAGTGGAATGTATGAGCGGGAGGACGGAGGCATGACGGAATACAGAGAAAGGGATGGCACCGGTATCCCGGAAGCGGCTGCTGCGAGGATCGTGACGAAGACCGGACAGACGCCGAAGACGGCTGCTTCGGAGACCGTGACAGAGACCGGACAGACGCCGGAAGCGGCTGCCGGCGGGTGCGAAGCAGACCCGACGGACGCCGCAGGTGATGCGGCTGCGGAACGTGAGCCGGGGATTGAGGAGACGCTTGCGGAACTGGAGGCCCTGATTGAGAAGATGGAGGACCGCTCCAGCACGCTGGAGGAGACATTTGCCTGCTACGAGCGGGGCATGAAGCTCGTGAAAGCATGCAGTGAGAAGATCGACCGCGTCGAGAAGCGGCTGATGATCCTGACGGAGGACGGAGAGCATGACGGAGTTTGAACAATGGCTGGCGCGCGCGACGGCCGAGACGGAGGCGGTTATTGACGCTTATCTCCCGCCCGAGGAAGGCCATCAGAAGACGGTGCTGGCGGCGATGAATTACAGCATAAAAGCCGGCGGCAAGCGGCTGCGTCCGCTTTTCCTGCGCGAGGTCTACCGGATGTTCGGCGGAACCGGCCGGGAGGCGGAGCCGTTCATGGCGGCGATCGAGATGATACATACATTCTCGCTGATCCATGACGATCTGCCCTGTATGGATAATGACCGGCTGCGCCGCGGGCGGCCCACGGCCTGGGTGGCTTACGGCTACGATATGGCGGTGCTTGCGGGCGACGGCCTGGCGCTGTACGCCTTTGAGACGGCTGCGAAAGCCTTTGAGATGACAGGGAGGACGGAACGGGTGGCGACGGCCCTGAAACTGCTGGCGCAAAAGAGCGGGATTTACGGGATGATCGGCGGGCAGACCGCGGATGTGGAACTGACCGGCAGACCGCTTTCGAAGGAACAGCTGGATTTCATTTACCGGCTGAAGACAGGGGCGCTTTTGGAGGCGCCGATGATGATCGGAGCGGTGCTGGCCGGCGCTTCGGACCAGGAGGTCCGGACCGTGGAGCGGATGGCGTCGCTTGTGGGTTACGCCTTCCAGATCCGGGACGATATTCTGGATCTTACGGGAGACCAGGAGGTGCTGGGAAAGCCTGTCTTCAGTGATGAAAAGAATCAGAAGACGACCTATGTGAGTCTGTACGGCGTCGATCAGGCGCGGCGGGACGCGGAGGCGATGTCTTCGGAGGCGGTTGAGCTTCTGGAAACTCTGCCCGGTACGCATGAGATGCTGCGGCAGCTCATCGGGATGCTGGTGACTAGACAGAAATAGCTGTTCGGCCGATGATGGCGCGGCTTCAGCCGCAGGGACAGCGGCGGCAAACCGCGCAGACTGACGAAAAGGAACAGAGTCATGCTGGAACGAATCAACGGGCCGCAGGATATCAAGGCCCTGAATAAACAGGATCTGGAGGAGCTGGCCTCCGAGATCCGCGAATTCCTGATTGAAAAGACAAGCGAACACGGCGGTCATCTGGCTTCGAACCTGGGCGTCGTGGAATTGACGATGGCCATTTTTCTGACCTTTGATCTGCCGAAGGACAAGGTGATCTGGGATGTGGGCCATCAGTCCTACACGCATAAAATACTGAGCGGCCGCAAGGACGCTTTTGACGATCTGCGGCAGTTCGGGGGCATCAGCGGCTTCCCGAAGACGAAGGAGAGCCCCTGCGACGCATTTAATACTGGCCACAGTTCGACATCCATATCCGCGGGATTGGGGATGGCGCAGGCGCGCGATCTGCTCGGCGAGAACTATTCGGTTGTCTCCGTCATCGGAGACGGGGCGCTGACCGGCGGTATGGCCTATGAGGCGCTGAATAACGCGGCCAGACTGGACTCGAATTTCATTATCATCCTCAATGACAACGAGATGTCAATATCTGAGAACGTCGGCGGTATCTCGCGCTATTTAAGCGGTATCCGAACCGGCGAGGGCTATAACGATCTCAAGGAAAATGTAACCGGCCTTCTGGAGAAGATACCGGGCGTCGGTCCCAAAATGATCGAAAAGATCCGCCGGACGAAGCAGGGAATCAAGCAGCTTCTGATCCCGGGGATGTTCTTCGAGGACATGGGTATTACCTACCTGGGGCCGGTTGACGGCCACGACCTGCGGCAGCTCAGAAAGACGCTTGGGGAGGCGAAGCGGCTCGATCACGCGGTGCTGGTTCATGTGCTCACGAAGAAGGGCAAGGGTTATGCCCCGGCGGAGAAAAACCCGGCCCGTTTCCACGGTGTCGAGCCGTTCGATATCGGAACCGGCAAGCCGAAGAAGCAGAAATATTACCCCGGTTATACGGACGTATTCGGCAAGGAACTGTGCCGGCTGGCTGAAAAGGACGCAAGGATCGTCGCGCTGACGGCGGCGATGCCGGACGGGACGGGACTAGTGTATTTTAAGAAGCAGTTTCCCGGGCGTTTCTTTGACGTCGGAATCGCGGAGCAGCACGCGGTGACGGCGGCAGCCGGGATGGCGGCCGCGGGTCTGAAGCCCGTAGTAGCGGTGTATTCGTCCTTCCTGCAAAGGGGATATGATCAGATAGTCCATGACGTCTGCCTGCAGAACCTGCCGGTAATCTTCGCGATCGACCGGGCGGGTCTGGTCGGCAGCGACGGTGAGACGCATCAGGGGATTTTCGATCTGTCCTATCTGACGTCGATTCCGAATCTGACGGTGATGGCGCCGAAGAATCTGTGGGAACTGCGGCGTGACCTGGCGTTTGCGGTCGGGTATGACGGCCCCGTGGCGATCCGTTATCCGCGCGGGATGGCCTACCGGGGACTGAAAGAGTTCGACGGGCCGATCGTGTACGGGAAGGGTGAAATCCTGTATGACGAGGGGCGGTTGGAAGAAGGAGATACGGGCGCCGGGTGGTTGGAAGCGGGAGACGCGGACGCCGGACGGTTGGAAGAAGGAGATACAGGCGCCGGATGGTTGGAAGCGGGAGACGCGGACGCCGGAGGGGCTGAAGCGGGAGATACAGGCGCCGGACGGCCGGAAGCAGGAGACACAGGCGTCTGGCGGCCGGACAATATCCGTATCGCCTTGCTGGCGGTCGGCAGTATGGTCAGTACAGCGGAGCATATCCGTGATAAATTAAAAGAAGAAGGTTACAAGGTTACGCTTGCGAACGGGCGCTTCATCAAACCGGTGGATTATGATCTGGTCAGGACGCTCGCAGAGCGGCATGACTGTCTGGTGACGCTGGAGGAGAACGTGCTGCAGGGCGGTTACGGTCTGCAGGTTACAGCCTGGATGAAGAAATACGCGCCGGAAGTGCCGGTGCTGAACATTGCGCTGCCGGACGCCTATGTGGAGCACGGCAATGTATCGCTGCTGCGTGAGATGCTGGGGATCGACAGCGATTCGGTCATCCGGCGGATGAAAGCGGAGTTTGGGTGGCCGGAGACATCGCCCGAGGAGACGACAGCTGAGGAGATGACAGCGGAGGTGGCGGCTCCGGAGAAGTCATCGCCGGAGGAAGCGGGAGAAGCGGAGAGATCAGTCGAAGCGGAGGAGGCTGGCGATGAAGGAACGGCTTGATATCCTGTTGGTGAACCGCGGTCTGGCAGCCTCCCGGGAGAAGGCGAAGGCGATCATCATGTCCGGCATCGTCTACGTGGACGGGCAGAAAGAAGACAAGGCCGGGAGCACATTTGAGGAGACGGCGGCCATTGAGGTGCGCGGCAATACGCTGCGCTACGTGAGCCGCGGCGGACTCAAGCTTGAGAAGGCCATCAGCGTCTTCGGCGTCGATGTCCGGGACCGGATCTGTATGGATGTGGGTGCGTCTACCGGCGGATTTACCGACTGTATGCTGCAGAACGGGGCCGCGAAGGTATATGCGGTGGATGTGGGTCACGGACAGCTCGACTGGAAGCTGCGCGGCGATGCGCGCGTGGTCTGTATGGAGAAGACCAATATCCGCTATGTCACGCCGGCGGATGTCGCGGATGCCATTGAATTTGCGTCTATTGACGTATCCTTTATCTCCCTGAGAAAGGTGCTGGGGCCGGTGCGGGCGCTTCTGAATGCCGGCGGGCGCGTGGTCTGTCTGATCAAGCCGCAGTTTGAGGCCGGGCGCGAGAAGGTCGGCAAGAAGGGCGTGGTACGGGAAAAGAGCACACACCTTGAGGTGATTGAGGCGGTCACGGGCTTTGCGGCCGCGAACGGCTACGCCGTACTGGCGCTGGATTTCTCGCCGATCAAGGGGCCTGAAGGGAATATCGAGTATCTGCTGTATCTGGAGAAAACCCCGGATGGGGAGCCGCCGCTGCCGGCGCAGATCGATCCCGTAGAGGTCGTTGAGGCGGCGCACCGGACGCTGCAGGCGTAGATACAGATCAATCCGTAGTATGCCGGTATACGCAGGAAGCGCGGAAGGAAGGCACGGTCTATGAAACATTTCTATCTGATCTGGAACCCGCAGAGAGAGGGAACCGCGGCGATGGCGGAGCAGATCCGCCGGTATCTGAATGAGCATGGCTGCACCTGTGCGGTGCGTGGGGACGAGCTGACGGCAGGGGTACCGGAGAACGCGCATGGCCGTATCTGTGCGGTGTTTGGGGACGAGCTTGCGGCCGGAGTACCGGAGAAGGCGCATGGCTGTACCTGCGCGGTACGCGGGGACGAGTTTGTGGCCGGGGTACCGGAGTTCGTCCGGAACCGGGACGCAGCCCAGCCAGCGGCGCAAAGTGTGGGCAGGACTGAGACCGCGGGCATTTCCCGCAGCCTTCTCATGAAGCACACGGATCCGGCGCTGGTGCCGGCCGATACGGAATGCGTTATCACTCTGGGCGGCGACGGAACGCTGATCCGGGCGGCCAGAGATCTCTCTTCTCTGCATTTGCCGATGCTCGGCGTCAACATGGGGAATCTCGGTTATTTGACCCAGGCCGGCTGTCAGGAGCCGGAAGAAGTCGCCGGGATGCTCGACGAGCTGATCGCGGGCCGCTTCCAGCTGGAGAAGCGGATGATGCTAAACGGCGCGGTTTTCCGTAACGGCGTTGTCCTCAAAGAGGCGACGGCGCTCAATGAGATTCTGATTTCCAGGCGGGAAATGCCGAAGCTTTTGAGCCTTCAGCTGTCAGTCAACGGCCAGCCGCTTTGCCGGTACCGGGCGGACGGCATGATTATTGCGACGCCCACCGGGTCCACGGCGTACAATCTGTCGGCTGGCGGGCCGATCGTGGAGCCGTCGGCACGGATGACGATTCTGACGCCGATCTGCCCGCATGGGCTGAACAGCCGCAGCATTGTCCTGGCGGCGGAGGACGTCATTGAAATCGAGATTCTGGGCAATGACGACGACGGCCAGCTGGCGGTTTTCGACGGCGGCGAGGCGGTCAGCCTGAAGGTGGGCGACCGTCTGCGCGTGCAGCGCTCGTCGATGGAGACGGTGCTGGTGAAGCTTCGGGAGATTTCTTTCGTGGACCATTTGCGGAGCAAAATGGCGTCGCAGGGAGCCGTATGAGACCGGCAGACGCTGCGGCATGGAAATACAGGCAGGGCGACACTGGCGTCTTGCCGCATGGAAATACAGGCAGCATGTGACCGGCGCTCTGCCGCATGGAAACAGGACGCGCCGCACGGAACGGTGCGGCAAGGAGGAAGCAGATGAAACTGGAACGGCACAGCAAGATCGTGGAACTGATCGGCAAATATGAGATCGATACGCAGGAGGAACTGGCGGAGCGGCTCAAGCAGGCGGGCTTTGCGGTGACCCAGGCCACGGTTTCCCGTGATATCCGGGAACTGCACCTGACGAAGGTCCAGGCCGCGAACGGGCGGCAGCGCTATACGGTTCTTCATGCAGGCGGGGAGTTTAATGACAAATATATCCGCGTCCTGCGGGACGGGTATCTCTCCATGGATATGGCGCAGAATATCCTCGTGATCAAGACCGTGTCCGGCATGGCGATGGCGGTTGCCGCGGCGCTGGATGCGATTCATTTTCACGAGATCGTGGGCTGTATCGCCGGGGATGACACGATCATGTGCGCGGTGCGGAGTACGGATGATACCATCCTGGTGATGGACAAAATACATAAGCTGGTAGCGGGGGACATGCCCAAATAAATATCGGGGGGATTGATACCATGCTTTTGGAACTGCGGGTGAAGAACCTGGCCCTGATCGAGAAGGCGGAAGTAAACTTCTCAGAGGGCTTAAATATCCTGACCGGCGAGACCGGCGCGGGCAAGTCGATTATTATTGGCTCCGTGGGAATGGCCCTCGGCGGCAAGGCGTCGAAGGATGTGATTCGTCAGGGTGCGGAATCGGCATATATCGAGCTTGTATTTTCGGTAACGGAGCCGGAGAAGAAAAAGGCGCTTGCGCAGCTGGAGGTGGAGCTTCCGGAGGACGGGACGCTGATTCTTTCCCGGCGAATCACGCCGCTTCGGAGCATCAGCAAATTAAACGACGAGACCGTGACTGTCGGGCGGCTGCGGGAGATTACCGGGCAGCTCATTGATATTCACGGGCAGCATGAGCACCAGTCGCTGCTTTATAAGGCGAAGCATCTGGAGATTCTTGATTCTTATGCGAGGGCGGAGACTGCACCGCTTAAGGAGCAGACCGCGGAAGGTTACGCGCGTTACCGGGACGTGAAGGTGCGGCTTCAGGAGATGGAACCAGACCGGGAAGCGCGTCTCAGGGAGGCGGATTTCCTTCGTTATGAGATCCGTGAAATAGAGGAGGCGAAGCTTCGGGAAGGCGAGGAGGAGGAACTGAGCGCGGATTACCGGCGTCTGAAGCACGCGCAGAAGATCATGGAGCATCTGAGCGCGGCCAGCCGGGCGCTGGATGGCGACGCGGTCGGACGCGCGGTGCGGGAGGTATCCGAGGCCTCGCAGTACGATGAGACCATAAATGGGCTGCGCGGCCAGCTGATGGACGCGGAATCCATTTTAAATGACGCGATCCATGAGATCGGTACCTATATGGACGGCTTTACCTTCGACGAGGAGACCTTCCGGCAGACGGAAGACCGTCTGGATCTGATTCACAATATGCAGGCAAAGTACGGCAGTTCCGTCGAAGAGATTCTGCGAAAGCTGGAGGAGAAGAAGGCGCGCCTGGACGAGCTGGAGCATTTTGACCTGATCAAGGAGAAGCTGGAACGGGAGTTTGCCGGGCTGGAGGAAGAAATGGACGGTCTCTGTGCGCGGCTTTCCGCTGTGCGGCAGCAGGCGGCGAAGGAACTGACGGAACGGATCCGGCAGGGACTTACGGATCTGAATTTCATCGACGTGCAGTTTACGATGCAGTTTACGCGGCTTGCGCATTATACGGCGGAAGGGTACGACGAGGCGGAGTTTTTGATTTCCACGAATCCCGGTCTGCCGCTGCGACCCCTTGCCAATGTGGCTTCCGGCGGCGAACTGTCCCGCATCATGCTCGCGATCAAGGCGGTGCTTGCGGACACGGACGATATCCCGACGCTGATTTTCGACGAGATCGACGCCGGTATCAGTGGGCGGACGGCGCAGATGGTTTCGGAGAAGCTGTCCTATATCGCGAGGCGCCGGCAGGTCATCTGTATTACCCATCTGCCGCAGATCGCGGCGATGGCCGACAGCCATTTCGAGATCGCGAAAGCGGCCGGGGGCGGCAGCACGGTGACACGGATCCATGCGCTTGACGAGGAACAAATGGTGGAAGAACTGGCCCGACTTCTGGGCGGCGCGCAGATCACTGCCGCGGTTCGTGAGAACGCCAGGGAGATGAAGAAGCTGGCGATAGAGAAAAAGCGCGGTATTTAAGACAGAATTGTTCGGTCTGGGTTATTGCGCCTGGCGGTGCCATTGGGTGAGGGGCTTTCGGCTTCTTCGACTCCGCCGGGCGGCATCCGCTGGCGCCTGCGGCACCATCGGATGTGGGGCTTCGCCCCATAGGCCGCTCACGAAAAGAAGGCTCTTGCAAGCAAGCTTGCATCGCCTTCTTTCCGCTCCCAGCCTGCCCGGCTCAGTGTTGGAGCATGTTTTCAACAAATATCCCATAGCCTCTTGTACTATCCTGTATAAATACGTGTGTCACCGCGCCGATCAGCTTTCCATCCTGAATGATCGGAGAGCCGCTCATGCCCTGGACGATACCGCCGGTCAGCTCCAGAAGCGCGGGGTCGGTGACGCGGATGACGAGACTTTTGTTGGTGTGGGAGGTGGAGTAATCGATTTTTTCGATCTCGATCGAATAATCCTTTATCTCTCCGGAGACGCCGCTGCGCAGGAGGGCGGGGCCTTTTTTCACGTCCTGACGGTAGCCGACGGGAATCGGTTCCGAGATGAACGATTTCATGAAGCGGTCATTGACCATGCCGAAGATGCCTTCCTCCGTGTTCATCTGCACCGTTCCCAGGACGGTGCTCGGCCCGTAGTAGATGATGCCGGACATGACGCCGGGACTGCCGGCGCTGCCTTTCTCGACGCCGACGATCTGCGTATCGTAGAGATTACCGTCGCGGGTCTCCACCATTTTCCCGGTGTCCGTGTCGCTGATGCCGTGGCCGAGGGCGCCGAAACGTCCGTTTAAATCCAGATAGGTCACGGTTCCGATGCCCTGGGTATCGCTGCGTACCCAGACGCCGAGTTTATTTTCTCCATCCTGCGTCACCGTCGGATGCACCGAGATTTCCATTTTCTCCTCCCCGCGGCGAACCGTCAGCAGGGCGTCCGCGCCGTCCAGATGTGCAACCTCTGCCGCCAGCTCTTCCTTCGTCGTCAGGGCTGTTCCATTAATACTCTCAATGTAGTCCCCGGATTTCAGAAGCCCGGCAGCGGGTTCGACCGGCAGACCGTCCTGACCGATCAGTTCGCCGGTTCCGATGACCATGACGCCGTCGGATTTCAGATAAATGCCGACAGGCGCGCCGCAGGGAACCGCGTATTGGGTATCGACCACGTCCACACGGATTTCCTTAAAGCGGATGCCAAGAAAATCCAGACCCAGCAGGTAGCTGCCCTCGCGTTTCCCATAGAGGCGGAAGGACTGCTCGCGGGTGACCGTGATCTGATCAGAGGGAATTTCGGAGCCGCTTTGCAGGGCTACTTCCTCGCTGTCACTTCGGAGGGTGAAGCGAAAAGGCAGGGGCAGCGTAAACGTCTCTTCCTGATCAAGGACAATACTCAGATGTTCCGGAACGACGCGTTCCGTATAATAGCATGAAAATCCTACCGTAAACAGAAGGCTGATCCAGAAAATCCAGACCAGGCATCTGCGATATCCTGTATTTTTCAACACAACACACCTCCTTGCAAGTTTTCTCAGAAACTTTTCTTAGTATGTGTCGCACCGGAAAAAACAGTCTGTTATTTTTTAGTTGTCACTTTTTAACTGATGTGATAAACTGATAACGGTTCGGTCAGCCGCCGGCTTCCGCCGGCTGCGGCTGCGGAACACCATATGTTTCCGCAGATGCGAATAGATAACGATATGGAAATGGAGAGAACCTTCAGATGAAACGCGCAGCGAATAAGAATTTCTGGGTTTTATTGCTGTTAATGCTGTCGGGCATCGTGCTCGGCGGTTTTATCGGCAGCATGACGGAAGGCATCCCCTTCCTTTCGTGGCTCAATTACGGACAGGCTTTCGGGCTGGATGAACCGGTAATCTTAAATCTCGGCATTCTGGTAATCACCTTCGGGCTGTCGATTCGAATCACGATGGCCAGCATCATCGGCGTGGTACTGGCGCTATTGATCTGGCGCTGTCTGTGAGATGCGCGGCCCGGCTGCAGGAATCCCTGCACCGGGCCGTTTGATGTCGCTATATATCTGTATTGCCATATTGTCGAAGCAGGCGCGATCCCTGCCGAGGCAAGATCCGCCGCCACATGTGCCCAGATGTTGCCGGTGACGCCGAACAGGCGTTTCGTCGCAAACTTACGGCGTGTTCAGTTCTTCCAGAGCCGCGTTCATCGCGGTGAGAAGCTTTTCCCATTCCGGTGTTTTTGCATAGCGGACCAGCTGTTCCACGGAGAGGAAGGCGGCCTGGGGAATATTCTCTGCCGTTTTATTCTGCCTGCCGGGCATCCATTGAGGGCGGCCTTTCGCCGGACGTGGCCTATGACCTGGGGGACAGATACAGAAAGGATGCGGTTCGCTGCGGGACGGTGTCCGAGCTGTGTATCCTGAGCCATAATATGTATGAGGACTTTATCTGCCGGGACCGGAAGAACTTCAGTTCCAGCTCCCATTTCAGCGATATATTCCGCAGGCTTACGGGTATGCTGACGCAGGCATACCGGCAGGAGCGGATGCTGATTTGAGATGGCGGAAAAGGTGTATTTTCAGCCGCCAGACGCCAACGGTCCCGCCCGTTCACGCTGCCTCCAGTTGAATCCTCGAGCGCCGATTCCTGTTCACAGTTTTTTCAAAATTTCCCCATCCCATTAACCTTGAAAACCTCCATCATTTCCCATATAATAATACACGTAACCGCCGCAAGACGTTCAAAAACGAGGTGTAAGCTCTTTATGAACATCAACAATATCAATTTCACATCCTTTATCCGTGTCGCTGAGGCCGGCAGCTTCAACAAGGCCGCCGAGGATCTGTACATCACTTCCACCGCGCTGATCAAGCAGATCAACCTGCTGGAAAATGATCTGGGCGTGCATCTTTTTGAACGGACGCATCGGGGACTGACCCTGACAAAAGCCGGCGAGTCCCTTTACAAGGACGCCAAGTACATAACGGAATACTGCCGGGAAGCCTTCGAGCGAGCAAGAAACGCGGAGCTTCAGCGGGATCAGGTGGTTCGTATCGGTACGTCTCCCATTATGCCTGCTCAGATGCTGATGGATCTCTGGCCGAAGATCCACGAGCATTGCGCCGATGTGAGCTTCAAGCTGGTTCCTTTTGAAAATACCTCCGACAATGCCAGAGAGATCCTGAAGAACCTGGGGCAGAATATCGATGTGGTCACCGGTTTCGTGGACGAGCTTCTGATGGGACAGCGGAAC
>CANQFR010000063.1 GCA_947599905.1 uncultured Lachnospiraceae bacterium | reverse complement strand
CTGAAAGGCGTATCGATCCTTGGCCCGGTGAGAAAGGCCACTCAGGTGGAGTTGTCCCTGACCGACGCCCGTTCCATCGGCGTTGTTGCTCCGGTCCGTGAGTCCGGCGATATTGCCGGCAGCGGCGCCTGCAAGATCATCGGACCGAAGGGCGAGATCGAGATCACCGAGGGCGTGATCGCGGCGAAGCGCCACATCCACGCGACCGTTGCGGACGCGAAGGAACTGGGCGTGGAGAACGGCGACGTCGTGAGCGTGAAGGTTGATACCGACGGCAGAAGCCTGATCTTCGGCGACGTGGTTGTCCGCGTAAGCGACAGCTATGCGCTGGCGATGCACATCGACACCGACGAGTCCAACGCGGCCGGCTGCGCAGGCGTTGTGATGGGCGAGATCGTGAAGTAGGCATTGGGCGCTTATCGGGCGCGGGCCGCAGGCGAAGCGCAGGGTTAGTGCGAAGGCTGACGGCGTGCCGCGCGCCAGCCAGTGTGATTGAATAAAAAGGAGAGTAGACCAAGATGAAAATATTAGTCGTTAACTGCGGAAGTTCTTCTTTAAAATATCAGCTGATCGACATGGACAATGAAGGCGTCATCGCCAAGGGGCTCTGCGAGCGAATCGGCATCGACGGTTCCAAGCTGACCCACCAGCCGGCGGGCAAGGACAAATATGTCGTTGAGAAGCCCATGCCGGACCATCATGTAGCGATCGAGCTGGTTCTGGAAGCTCTGCAGGATAAGGATCACGGCGTGATCGCCAGCACCGACGAGATCACCGCCATCGGCCACCGCGTGCTCCACGCGGGCACCAAGTACAGCGATTCCTGCCTGGTTACCGAGGACGTGAAGGCAGTCATCCGCGAGTGCTTCCCGCTGGGACCGCTGCACAATCCGGCCAACCTGATGGGTATCGAGGCCTGCGAGGCCGCCATGCCCGGCAAGCCCAACGTGGCCGTCTGGGATACGGCGTTCGGTATGAAGATGCCGGAGAAGGCCTATATGTACGCGATTCCCAAGGAATACCTTGAGAAATACAGCATCCGCCGCTACGGTTTCCACGGTACGAGCCATATGTTCGTGTCCGGAGAGGCCATTAAGTTCGGCGGGCTGGATCCGAAGAATGCGAAAGTCATCGTCTGCCACCTGGGCAACGGCGCCAGCATTTCCGCTTCCATCGGCGGCAAGTGCGTGGACACCAGCATGGGTCTGACCCCGCTTGAGGGCCTGATCATGGGCACCAGAAGCGGCGATATCGATCCGGCCGTCGTTCAGTTCATCTGCAACAACGAAGGCAGGACCGTTGACGAGGTGCTGAACATTCTGAACAAGAAGTCCGGCGTTCTCGGCATGAGCGGCGTATCCAGCGATTTCCGCGATCTGGGCGCGGCCGCCGAGGCGGGCAACCATGACGCGCAGGTGGCTCTGGACGCGTTCATTTACCGTGTCGCCAAGTACATCGGCGCTTACACGGCCGCGATGAACGGCGTGGACGCGATTGCGTTCACCGCAGGCGTTGGCGAGAATGACAAGAAGACCCGCAAGGCTGTCTGCGCTTACCTGGGATACCTGGGCGTGGAGATCGACGATGAGGCCAACGACGTGAGAGGCAAAAACGCGGTCATTTCTTCCGCGAACTCCAAGGTCAAGGTCATGCTGATCCCGACCAACGAGGAGCTGGCCATCGCCCGCGAGACCCTGCGGCTCGTGCAGTAAGAGGTAAGCCGGCGTATGCGAGGGACGGCGGCAGGCCGGATGCGCAATCGATGCCGCCAGCCCGCAGTTGAGAAAACAAATTCTGCGCCGGCTCAAAACAAATTCTGCGCCGGCGCAAAAAACCAGTTGACAAACATTTCGCACCTTTGTATAATATTTAGGTGCGTGTTAGGAGTTATGATGCAGATCAACCTGACCGAACTGTTTACCAGAGACGGCAAGGAACTGGATGTGACCGCGGAGCTTGATATGACCGCGTTCGATGCACCGGACGGTGTATACGAACTGACGGATCGGAAGCCGGTGCGGCTCCATTTTACGAATCTCGGGGATCGGACGCTTGGCGTGGAGGGAAGCGCGCAGTTTGCGCTTCTGATACCCTGCAGCAGGTGTCTGGAACCGGTGAAGGTTCCGTTTGAGCTGGACATTACGCGGACGCTTCTGATGGAGCCGTCTGATAAGGAGCGGGCCGAAGCTCTGGAGGAACAGCCCTATTTGCAGGGGTATGAGCTGGATGTGGATCAGCTGGTATGCGATGAATTGCTCCTGAACCTTCCGATGAAGGTTCTGTGCAAGGAAGACTGCAAGGGGATTTGTAATAGATGTGGGGCCAACCTTAACAGGACAGACTGTAACTGCGACAGAAGTTCGTTGGACCCTCGGATGTCTGTGATTATGGATATTTTCAATCAGTTTAAGGAGGTGTAAACCATGTCTATCTGCCCGAAGAACAGGACTTCCAAGGCCAGGAGGGATAAGCGGAGATCCGCGAATTACAAGATGAGTCCCGTGAATCTGGTAAAGTGCTCCCGCTGCGGTGCTCTGATGATGCCGCACAGGGTCTGCAAGGCCTGCGGAACGTATAACAAGAGAGAGATCGTTCCGGTTGAGGAGTAATTCACAGATGAATGAATTACGGCGGTACAGTCAGATGGCTGTACCGCTTTCCTTTTCATGCAAAAACAGGTTGATTTCTATTTTGATATGAGATATAGTATGGATAGACGAAGAGAGGAAAGGGAGCGCCTTGAGATGATCAGAGTAGCGGTAGATGCCATGGGAGGCGACAACGCCCCGGGACAGATCGTAGCCGGAGCCGTCGATGCGGTTGCGCAGCGGACGGATCTGGAGATTCTGCTCGTGGGTCAGGAAGCGGCAGTGAATGCTGAGCTTCAGAAGCAGCCGTATGATAAGGCCCGGATCCGCGTGTTGAACGCCACGGAGGTGATAGAAACCGAGGAACCGCCGGTGAATGCGGTCCGCAGGAAGAAGGATTCCTCGATCGTCGTCGGTATGAACCTCGTGAAGCACGGCGAGGCGGATGCCTTTGTCTCGGCGGGAAGTTCCGGCGCCGTCCTTGTGGGCGGTCAGGTGATTGTCGGGCGCATCAAAGGCGTCGAGAGACCGCCGCTGGCGCCTCTCATCCCCACGGAGAAGGGCGTGTCCCTGCTCATCGACTGCGGGGCGAATGTGGACGCCCGTCCGTCGCATCTGGTGCAGTTTGCGAGAATGGGTTCTATCTACATGGAGAACGTCATAGGTATCAGTCGTCCGCGCGTTGCGATTGTGAATATCGGCGCGGAGGAGGAGAAAGGCAACGCGCTGGTCAAGGAGACCTTTCCGCTTCTGAAAGCCTGTAAGGACATCAACTTTATCGGCAGCATCGAGGCGCGGGAGATTCCGCACGGCTATGCGGACGTGATCGTCTGCGAGGCATTTGTGGGGAATGTCATCCTGAAACTTTACGAAGGCGTCGGCGCGACATTGATCAGCATGGTGAAGAAAGGCATGATGACCAGTCTGCGCAGTAAGATCGGCGCCCTTCTGGTAAAGCCGGCGCTTAAGTCGACCCTGAAACGGTTTGACGCCAGCGAGTACGGCGGCGCGCCGCTTCTGGGACTGAACGGACTGGTGGTGAAGGCCCACGGGAATTCGACGGCCACGGAGATCAGCCACTCCATCATCCAGTGCGTTTCATTTAAGGAGCAGGATATAAATGGAAAGATAAAAGACAGTCTGACGGCGGCCAGGGAGGCCGGCGAGTCAGACGGGCAAATCTAAGGCAGAAAGGAGTGACGCAGTATGGAATTTGAGAAATTACAGAGTATAATCGCAGAAGTCCTTAATGTAGATGCCGAGGACATAACCATGGCCACGACTTTTGTAGATGACCTTGGTGCAGATTCTCTGGATGTTTTTCAGATTATCATGGGAATCGAAGAAGAATTCGATATCGAGATTCCCCAGGACGCTGTGGAGAACATTGTAACGGTGGGCGACGCAGTCGAGCAGATCAAGAATTCATTGAACTGATGAAGAAGATCGGATAGTCAGCGGGCGCTGCGGGGATAAAACCTATAGCAGCGCCTGCTTTATGAGGAGGGGCCGAATGAACAGAGATCCGGCAGAACTGGAGCAGGTGATCGCATACCGCTTCCGGGACAGGGATTTATTCCTGCAGGCATTGACGCACAGTTCCTATGCCAACGAGCACCGTCAGGAGAAGGCGGTGTGCAATGAGCGGCTGGAATTCCTCGGCGACGCGGTGCTGGAACTGGTGTGCAGCGATTATCTGTACCGCCTTCACGAGGAGAAGGCGGAAGGGGAGATGACAAAGCTGCGCGCAAGTATCGTGTGCGAGCCGACGCTGGCTCTGTGCGCGGAAGAGATTCGTCTGGGCGAGTACCTCATGCTCGGAAAGGGCGAGGAAGCCACCGGCGGCCGCGGCCGTGCGAGCGTTGTTTCGGATGCGATGGAGGCACTGATCGGTGCGATCTATCTGGATGGTGGTTTTGCTAATGCAAAAGAGTTTGTGGGGAACTTCGTACTGAAGGATATTGAGCATAAGCAGCTCTTTTATGATAGCAAGACAATCCTGCAGGAGATGGTACAGGCGGAAGGCGCGGGTGAGCTGAGCTATGAGCTTCTGCGCGAGGTGGGGCCGGACCACAACAAGACCTTTGAGGTTCGTGCGCTTGTGGGGGATACGGAGGCAGGACGCGGCAGCGGCCGCACGAAGAAGGCGGCCGAGGCGATGGCGGCCTACCGGGCGATTATCAAGCTCAGACAAAAGAACTTGCAGGTGGAACATGTATCTGAAAAGCATTGAGGTGCAGGGGTTCAAATCCTTTGCCAACAAGATTGTATTTGAATTTCATAACGGCATAACGGGCATTGTGGGACCGAACGGCAGCGGCAAGTCGAACGTCGCTGACGCGGTCCGCTGGGTACTGGGCGAGCAGCGCGTCAAACAGCTGCGCGGCGCCAGTATGCAGGATGTGATCTTTTCCGGCACGGAAATGCGCAAGCCGCAGGGCTTTGCCTATGTGGCGATTACATTGGATAATTCGGACCATCAGCTGGCCATCGACTATGAACAGGTGACGGTCGCGCGGCGTATTTACCGTTCCGGTGAGAGCGAGTATCTGCTGAACGGCAGCGCCTGCCGCTTAAAGGACATTTACGAGCTGTTCTATGATACCGGTATCGGCAAGGAGGGCTATTCCATCATCGGCCAGGGCCAGATCGATAAGATCCTCAGCGGCAAGCCGGAGGACCGGCGGGAGCTGTTCGACGAGGCGGCCGGTATTGTCAAGTTCAAGCGGCGCAAGAACATTGCCGTCAAAAAGCTGGAGGACGAGCACCAGAATATGGTGCGCGTGGAAGACATCCTGGCGGAGCTGGAAAAGCAGGTCGGACCGCTTAAGAAACAGTCGGAGACGGCCAGGGAGTATCTGCGCCTGCGTGAGGAACTGAAGACGTATGAGGTGAACCTCTTCTTAAATGAGACAGAGACGCTGAAAACGCAGCTTGCGGACCTGACGGAGAAGGAAGGCATTGTTTCGGCGGATCTGGCGGAGACGCGCGGGGAGTCTGATCAGATTCGCACGACCTATGAGGAACTGGACGCGTCCATTGCCGCGCTTTCCGGTCAGATCGAGGAGCTGCGCGGCAAGCGGAATATGGAGGAAGTCTTAAAGGGCAATCTGGAGGGACAGATCAATGTCCTTCTCGAACAGATTAAGACGGAACAGCTGAATGCCGAGCATCTCGCGCAACGCATCGGGGCGATCGACCGGGATGTGGCGGAGAGGCAGGAGCAGATCGACAAGTACCGGGCAGACAACGCGGATATTGCCGTACAGACTGCGGAAAGCGAGAAGAAGCAGGAAGAGGCGGAGGAAGAACTCCGCCGGGCCGATGAGCGGATCATGCTTCTGGACGCGAAGATCGAGGGGCATAAGTCGAATATTATCACGAATCTGAACGAGCGGGCTTCGCTGACCGCCAGACAGCAGCATTATCTGACGATGCTGGAACAGGTGCAGGTGCGGCATTCGGAAGTGGCCCAGCGTCTTTTGCGGATCAAGAGCGACGAATCCGCCCAGGCCGAGCTTAAGGAAGCGGCCGAGGCGGAGCTTGCGCGGATCGGGGAGACGATCGAGGTGCTCAGCCGGACCCGCGAGGAATGCGAGGAGCAGATCGCCGGTCTGGAGAACGAGGGCCGCAGCCTGAACCGGAGTCTGAATGAAAAGCAGCAGGAGTACCGCGCGGGTACCGCGAAGCTGGAATCCCTCCGCAACATCGCCGAGCGCTATGACGGATACGGCGGCAGCATCCGCCGCGTGATGGAGGCGCACGGCCGCGAGAAGGGCGTGTACGGCGTGGTGGCGGATCTCATCACGACGAAAAAGGAATACGAAACCGCGCTGGAGACGGCGCTGGGCGGCAGCATCCAGAACATTGTGACCGATACGGAGACGACGGCCAAGCAGCTGATCGAATTCCTGAAGCGGAACCGTTACGGCAGGGCGACCTTCCTGCCGCTTGACAGCATCGGCCGCAGCGGCAGTTTCGGGCCGAAGGAGGCGCTTCGCGAGCCGGGGGTTCTGGGGCTGGCAAGCGACCTGGCGGAGGCGGACGGGCGCTTCACCGGGCTCGTGGAATACCTGCTGGGCCGTGTGGTGGTGACGGACAATATCGACCATGCGATTGCACTGGCCCGCAAATACAAGCATTCGCTGCGTATTGTGACGCTCGAGGGCGAACTTCTGAGCGCCGGCGGTTCCATGACCGGAGGAAGTTTCAAAAACAACAGCAACCTTCTGGGACGCCGCAGGGAGATCGAGGAGCTCGAGGGCCTCTGCGGGAAGCTTGAGCGGGATGTGAAGAAGCTTCAGTCCGATCTCGAACTCAATGAAGGACAGCTGACAGAGAAGCGGGAGGAATTACAAAAGCTCCGTGACGCCCTGCAGAAGACATATCTGGAGCAGAATACCGTACAGATGAATATGGCCCAGCTGGACGAGAAGATTCAGGAAATAGCCGATTCCGGCAGGGATCTGGTTATCGAGAATCAGCAGCTCGAAGAGCAGGTCCTTGATCTCAGAAAGAACCAGCAGGAGCTGTCTGCAGATGTCAAAGGGCTGGAGGATCAGAACGAGCAGGCCAATCAGGACATCGAAAGCCTGACGAAACGGCTGGAGGAGGAGCGGGGCCGGCGCGAGGAGCTGGCCGGGGCGCTGGCCGAAATCCGTCTGGAGACGGCGAACCTGCAGCAGAAATACTCTTTTGTCCTGGAGAATGTCGGGCGCGTCAATGAAGAGATCCGCCGCCTCCGGGAGGAGAAGGCGCAGCTTTCGGAGGGCAGTCACGATACCGATGCGGTGATCGGGGAAAAGAGCCGCGAGATCGAGGAACTGAAAGGACATATCCAGGCTTCGGAGGAACACGCGCATACACTGGAGGCGGAGATTGAGAAATGCAGTGCCGGCCGGGAAGAGCAGACGGCGAAGCAGAAAGGGCTGTTTGAGAAGCGTGAGGAGCTGTCCGAACGTCTTGCCCGGCTCGATAAGGAGCAGTTCCGTCTCCAGAGCCAGCAGGAGAAGGTGAATGAACGTCTTGACCGCCATGTGGACTATATGTGGAGCGAGTACGAGCTGACATTTACGACGGCGGAAGCGCTGCGCAATCCCGAGCTGCGTTCCGTGCCGGAGATGCGAAAGCGCACCGACCAGCTGCGTGCGGATATCAAGGCCCTGGGCAATGTCAATGTCAATGCGATCGAGGATTATAAGGAAGTCTCCGAACGCTATGAATTTATGAATGCCCAGCATGAGGACCTGGCGCGCGCCGAGGCGACGCTTCAGCAGATCATCACGGAACTCGACGAGGGGATGCGCAAGCAGTTTACGGAGAAATTCGGCGAAATACGCCGGGAGTTTGACAAGGTGTTTAAGGAACTGTTCGGCGGCGGTCACGGGACGCTGGAACTGGTGGAGGACGAGGATATCCTGGAGGCAGGGATCCAGATCATCGCGCAGCCTCCCGGCAAGAAGCTGCAGAATATGATGCAGCTGTCCGGCGGCGAGAAGGCGCTGACCGCGATCAGCCTCCTGTTCGCGATTCAGAATCTGAAACCATCGCCATTCTGCCTGCTCGATGAGATCGAGGCGGCGCTTGACGAGTCGAATGTGGACCGCTTTGCCCGCTACCTGCACAAGCTGTCGAAGAACACGCAGTTTATTGTGATTACACACCGCAGGGGGACGATGGTCAGTGCCGACCGGCTCTACGGTATCACGATGCAGGAAAAAGGCGTGTCGGCGCTCGTATCGGTGAATCTGATCGAGGACACACTGGATAACTGACGCGGGTGACACGCGGCGCCGCGATGCGGGGAATCAGGCAATACGGCGAAACCTGCCGCGCGGCAGAACAGGAAAGGAGGCCGGCCATGGCAGAAGGGAAAAAGGGATTTTTCGGAAGGCTTGTCGAGGGCCTGCAGAAGACGAGAGAGAGTATCGCCTCGGGGATCGATTCCATTTTCTCCGGCTTTTCGGCCATTGACGACGATTTCTACGAGGAGATCGAGGAAACGCTGATTATGGGCGATCTGGGGATTGCCACGACCATGAAGGTCATGGACGATCTGCGCAGACAGGTGAAGGAGCAGCATATCAGGGAACCGGCTGAATGCCGGGCGCTTCTGATGGACAGCTTAAAGCGGCAGATGGACCTGGGTGAGAATGCATATGAGTTCGAGAACCGAAAAAGCGTCGTGCTTGTGATCGGCGTCAACGGCGTCGGAAAGACCACGTCGATCGGCAAGCTGGCCGGTCAGTTAAAGGACCGGGGCCGGCGTGTGATCCTGGCGGCGGCGGATACCTTCCGCGCGGCGGCAGTGGAACAGCTGACCGAATGGGCGCACCGGGCGAATGTGGAGATCATTGCCCATCAGGAGGGTTCTGATCCGGCGGCGGTCATCTACGACGCGGTTGCAGCGGCGAAGGCCCGCGGCGCGGACGTGCTGATCTGCGACACGGCCGGACGGCTCCATAACAAAAAGAACCTGATGGAAGAATTAAAGAAGATCGACCGGGTCATCACCCGCGAATATCCGGACGCCTACCGGGAGACGCTGGTGGTTCTGGACGGGACGACCGGGCAGAACGCGCTCGCGCAGGCGCGGCAGTTCATGGAGGCCGCGGACGTAACCGGCATTATTTTAACGAAGCTCGACGGGACGGCCAAGGGCGGCATCGCCGTGGCGATCCAGTCGGAGCTGGGCATCCCGGTGAAATACATCGGCATCGGCGAGCAGATCGACGATCTGCAGAAATTTGACGCGGATTCCTTTATTAACGCGTTGTTTGCGTGATATGCGGTGAGGCTTTCGCGCGCGGTGCGTAAGGGGTTTGCGCTCGGTTGTCTGCGGCGTCTGCAGCCCCGCTCGCAGGAAGGACAGGCGCGCAGCGGCCAAAGCGAACAGCGCGGCCTGCATAATCGCCGGGGATAGAGAAAAACGGGCAAGGATAGAAGAATGACAGGAAGAGAGGAAAAGATTTACCATGATGACATTGGAAAGCTTTGAGGAAGCGACAGAAGTTGTAGGAAAGGTGATTCAGGAGACCAAGCTGGTCTACAGCGAGTATTATTCCGAGCAGACCGGCAACAAGGTCTATTTCAAGCCGGAGAATATGCAGTACACCGGCGCTTATAAGGTCCGCGGCGCTTACTATAAGATCAGCACCCTGACCGCCGAGGAGGAAAAGAACGGCCTGATTACGGCTTCCGCCGGCAATCACGCCCAGGGCGTGGCCTATGCCGCCAAGCTGGCCGGCGTACCGGCCACGATCGTGATGCCCACGGCGACGCCGCTGATTAAGATCAACCGCACGAAGAATTACGGGGCGGAAGTGATTCTTTACGGAGACGTCTTCGATGAGGCCTGCGAGTACGCGAAGAAGATCGCGGAGGAGAGGAAGATGGCCTTCGTCCATCCGTTCGACGACCTGGCCGTGGCCACGGGACAGGGAACCATCGCGATGGAGATCATCAAGGAACTGCCCACCGTGGACTATATCCTGGTGCCCATCGGCGGCGGCGGTCTGGCGGCCGGCGTATCCACCCTTGCGAAACTTCTGAATCCTAAGATTAAGGTCATCGGCGTGGAGCCGGCAGGGGCGAACTGTATGCAGGAATCGTTAAAGGCGGGTCATGTAGTCGCGCTGAATTCCGTGAGCACGATTGCCGACGGCACGGCGGTCAAATGTCCGGGCGAAACGATTTTCCCCTACATTCAGCAGAATGTGGACGATATCATTACCGTGGATGACAATGAACTGATCGTCGCCTTCCTGGATATGGTGGAGAACCATAAGATGATCGTGGAGAATTCCGGCCTTCTGACTGTGGCTGCGCTGCGGCATCTGGACGTAAAGAAGAAAAAGATCGTCTCCATCTTAAGCGGCGGCAATATGGACATCATTTCCATGGCGTCCATCGTCCAGCACGGCCTGATCCAGCGCGACAGGGTATTTACCGTATCGGTGCTTCTGCCGGATAAGCCCGGACAGCTCGCGAAGGTATCGACGCTTCTGGCAGAGCACCAGGGCAATGTCATCAAGCTGGAGCACAACCAGTTCATCAGCATCAACCGCAACGCGGCCGTGGAACTGCGCATCACGCTGGAGGCCTACGGCACCGACCATAAGAATGAGATCGTACAGGCCCTAAACGACGCCGGTTACCGGCCGAAGGTCGTGAAATCGACGGGGGCGTTCTAAAATTTCTGCACGCTGTACAGGGACCGAAGAGATACCTCATTGTTCGGAACATCTGAAGGTTTCGGTGAAAAAAGGAGGGATTTGGCATGATGATCGAACTTGGCAGGGCGAAACGGCAGGTGATCCAGCCGTTCTGCGCGGACAGCAGGGATGTTCTGCTGCGCGGCGCCGCGGAAGGCACCGTCGGCCGGGTATGGGTTCCTCATCTGTCGAATCCTTCTTACTGTCTGGCGGTGGTCGGCGATTTCGCCTATCTTCTGGGGCTGCCGCCCCGGGGCGAGATGGCGCTCGAACTGAAGGGGCAGATCTTCGAATCGGCACGGCAGGCATTTCTCTATCCGCAGGACGGACGCTGGGCCGACTGGATTGAGGAGCAGTTTCCCGGACAGCAGCGGATTGTGACGCGCTACGCGCTGAAAAAGGACGAGCACCATTTCGACCTTGCGAAGCTGCGCGGCTATACGGCGGCGGTTCCGAAAGGCGTCCGCTTAAAGCGCATCGACGAGAAGCTGTACCATCAGATTATGAAGGAAGAATGGAGCCGCGACCTCTGCGCCAGTTTCGATACCGCCGAACGCTTCATGGCGTACGCCTTCGGCTATGTGGCCGTAAAGGGCCGCGAGATTCTGGCCGGCTGTTCCTGCTACGGCGTCAGCGAGGGCATGATGGAGATCGAGGTCGACACGCGCAGGGACTGGCGGCGGAACGGGCTGGCGCTGGCCTGCAGCGCGGCGTTTCTGCTGGAGTGCCTGGAGAAAGGCCTGACGCCCAACTGGGACGCGGTCAATCTGCAGTCGGTGGGGCTGGCCGAGAAGCTGGGCTATGTATTTGACCGGGAGTATCAGGTATACCGCTTAAAGGAAATGGAAGAGAGGTAAGAGATTGGACAGGACGAGATTGCTGCGGGCCGTGGACCATACGCTGCTGGCGCCGGATGCCGCATGGGACGAAATCAGGCAGCTTTGCGACGACGCGGTGCGGTATGGCACGGCGTCCGTCTGTATTCCGCCGTCCTATGTGAAGCGGGCGAAGGAATATCTCGGGAACAGGATGGCCGTCTGTACGGTTATCGGCTTTCCGAACGGTTACAGTACGACGGCGGTGAAAGTCTTTGAGACGAAGGACGCGCTGGCAAACGGCGCCGATGAGATTGATATGGTCATCAACATCGGCGATCTGAAAGATAGGAATCATCAGAATATCTCTGATGAGATCCGCGCCGTTAAGGAAGTCTGCGGCAGCCGTATCCTGAAGGTTATCATCGAAACCTGCCTGCTGACGGACGAAGAGAAGGCGGCGATGTGTGAGATTGTCACGAAGGCGGGGGCGGATTATATCAAGACGTCCACCGGCTTTTCAAAGGCGGGCGCCACATTTGACGATATCAGACTGTTTTCCGAACATATCGGGCCGGGTGTGAAAATGAAGGCCGCGGGCGGGATTTCCTCGCTTGAAGACGCGGAAGAATTCCTGCGTCTCGGCGCGTCGCGCCTGGGTACGAGCCGGATTGTGAAGCTTGTGAAAGCGGAGGAAGAATGTCATGGATAAAGCGGCTCTGATACGGGCGGCGGTCCGGAACCTGCCGAACTCCTACGCACCGTACTCGCATTTCCATGTATCGGCGGCGCTGTTGTGTGAGGACGGGACCGTCTATACCGGCGTGAATATTGAAAATGCGGCATACACGCCTACCGTTTGCGCGGAGCGCAGCGCTTTCTTCCGCGCCATCAACGAAGGGCGGCGAAGATTTACGGCGATCGCTGTCTGCGGCGGCACGGATGGCGTGGCCGGCGCTTACTGCACGCCCTGCGGCGTCTGCCGGCAGGTGATGCGGGAGTTCTGCGGGCCGGATTTTGCGGTTATTATGGCGAAGTCGGAGGACGATTATATTGAACGCAGGCTGGATGAACTGCTGCCGCTGTCGTTCGGGCCGGAGATGCTGGGGGATCGTGAGCCGGAATCCGGGGTTTGAGAGCATTTTGTCAAAGGGGGCATGAGCGGTGATACGGATGTATGACCTGATTGAGAAAAAGAAACGCGGCCGCGCGCTCACGGAAGATGAGATCCGCGGGATGGTGGACGGCTTTGTGGCGGGCGAAATTCCGGATTATCAGATGTCCGCCATGCTGATGGCGATTTATTTTCGGGGAATGGACGCGCAGGAGACAGTTGCGCTTACGATGGCGATGGCTGCATCCGGCGATACCGCGGATTTGTCGGGAATCGAAGGCATTAAGGCAGATAAGCACAGTACCGGCGGCGTCGGCGATAAGACTTCGCTCGTGATCGGGCCGGTCGCCGCTGCACTCGGCGTAAAGGTCGCGAAGATGTCCGGGCGCGGTCTGGGCCACACCGGCGGGACGCTCGATAAGCTGGAGTCGATTCCGGGGCTTTCTACGAGTATCGACAGGGAGCGTTTCTTCAGGATTGTCAATGAAACCGGAATTGCCATTATCGGCCAGACCGGCAATATGGTTCCGGCCGACAAGAAGCTCTATGCCCTGCGGGATGTGACGGCTACCGTGGACAGTATGCCGCTTATCGCGTCCTCGATCATGAGCAAGAAGCTTGCGGCGGGAAGCGACGCCATTGTTCTGGATGTGAAGACCGGCAGCGGCGCATTTATGAAGACGCTTGAGGATTCCGTTGCGCTGGCGCGGGAAATGGTCGAAATCGGCACCGGCGCCGGTCGGAAATGCTGCGCGCTGATCACGGACATGGATGTGCCGCTCGGGCGCGCGATTGGGAATTCCCTGGAAGTGGCGGAGGCCGTTCAGACGCTTCGCGGCGAAGGACCGGCGGATCTGACCGGGGTCTGTCTGCAGCTGGCGTCCAATATGCTTTTTATGGCCGGAAAAGGAAGTCTCGCGGAATGCTGGGAGATGGCGGAGCGGGTCATGGCGGACGGCAGCGCGGTGGAGGTGCTGGCGGCCATGGTGAAGGCGCAGGGCGGCGATCCGGCTTATATTTACGATACATCTCGCTTTGCTCGCGCGCCGTTCGTACGGAAGGTATGTGCTCCGGCGGACGGAACCGTTGTCCGCATCGATACCGAGGGCTGCGGGATCGCGGCCGCGATGCTGGGCGCGGGACGGACAAAGAAGGAGGATGCGGTCGATTACAGCGCGGGGATCCTCCTGCATAAGAAATACGGCGACGAGGTGAAGAAGGGCGACGTGCTTGCGGAGCTGCTTACTTCGGATGAGACGCGCCTTTCCGCGGCGGAGCAGAAATTCCTGGCTTCTTATACGATCGGCGCCGGCCCGGCGGAGGAAAAGAAACTGGTATACGCCCGCGTGACGGCTGAGGGTGTGGAGCGTTTCTGACGGCGTTCCGGCAGCGGCAGCGTACAGGGATCAGGGAGCCGATACGGCGTTATTTTTACTAGTTTTGACATAATTTTCCGAATCTTTTTGTGAAAAATTGCTTGCCAAACGGGCAATCCTATGGTATAGTAAATGCAACGGAAACGAAGTGATTCCTGGGATGTTCGACAACTCTTACTTTCTTTGAACCTACATTGTGACAGAAGGGATTCCTATATTTTCCGGTGGATGTCAGGCCTCCG
>CANQFR010000062.1 GCA_947599905.1 uncultured Lachnospiraceae bacterium | reverse complement strand
CCGGAACAGGCGTGTCCGTTACTATCCGCATCTGGCGCGGAGCAGGTATCAACGGGGGAATATCCTGCGCCCGAACTA
This sequence comes from uncultured Lachnospiraceae bacterium, assembly GCA_947599905.1. Classification (GTDB taxonomy): domain Bacteria; phylum Bacillota; class Clostridia; order Lachnospirales; family Lachnospiraceae; genus UBA3402. Next base: position 14,542 of record CANQFR010000062.1, on the reverse strand, counting down.
TCGGTCAGGCACGAATCCGCGGCGTGCCAGATAGGCCTTCAGCCGCCCCAGGTATGCGTCGTCCGGTCCATCGAAGAATGAGACGCCCGAAGCTCCGTTGTCGTAGGCTGCATCGAGTGCCTTTTCGAAGGATTCCCCTTTGATGTCGGGAAACATCAGGCCTGCATAGATGGCGGCGCGTCCTCCTACCGCCTGCACACCCTCTGCGACCGAACGTCCTATCCATTCCGTCCCTTCATGATAGAATCCGTTGTAGATCATCGGGAAATAGGCGTCCAGCGACCAGTTGCCCCAGTCCTGCCGCACCATTCTGCGTGCCATGGAGGGCCCCGGGAATACCGCCGCCGAGATGAACCGTCCCTTGCTCTTTAATTGGCGGGCTATGGTTTCCACGACCTGCGTAATGGCATCCAGACGGAAGTTAATCCAGGACTGGTCCTCCATAGGATAAGGGTCTTCCAGCGGGTCGCGGCCCGTCAGCGCTCGGAAACGCCCGCGGCATAAATCGCAGTAGCAATAATCATATTCGGGATGTTCTGATGTCTGCTCGATGCCGTAATGCTGCCACAGACGGACGGGCAGTATCACATCCGGGAAACGCACGTAGTCCAGATGTACGCCGTCCACGAACGGCAGCGCCGCATCGTGCAGGTAATCTTCGGCTAGATACTCCGCCACTTCGGGATGCGACGGACACAGGAAGCGGTAATACTCCACATAGGCCGGATGGTCGCGGCACGATTCGCCGTTTCGGTTCACGGCGAACCATTCGGGATGTCTGTCCAACAATTCGCTCCGGTTCATTGTCCATTTCCAGTAATGGGCTTCGAGCCCTGCCTCCTTGCATAGCCGGAAGATACGTTCGTCGTAGCCTTCGAACAACACCCCGCAGATGCCGGCATCGTACATCTTGGCGAAACGCTCGCCGTATTGCGTGTCACTCCACGTGGTATCGGGGCGTATCCACATCCAGTTTTTCACTTTCCGGGGAGCCAGCGGTTCGTTGCGGAAACAGCCGTTCTGGTCGACCGTGTAGCGTTCGCCGCGGGCCGGCAGGGTAAGACCCAGCAGGAAAGTCGTGGAGGACGCTTCGACGTTGAGCTCCCCTCCCTCGGGCAGGGCGGCACGCTCTGTTGCGCCCAGCATGAAATCCTGTGTGCGGTGCAGATACCGTCCCCGGGCCGCTTTGTGATCCTGCTGCGCATAGAACATGGCCCACAGCAATTTGTAGGCATCGCCGTCGAGGGCCAGCGGATCGGGCATGATGCGACTGCCGGCAGGTGCATCAATAAAGCGCAGGAACCCCCACCGTTCGGGCATGTGCATGTCCACGCATCCCGTCGGGCACCACACCCAGTTCTCTTCGGGACCGTCGGCTTTCATCCATTCCACGCGCGAAAAATTCATCCGCCACACCTTGTGGTTGCGGGGATTGTCGAAATCGCGCTGTAGCGCGGCGAAAGGAATGGCCATTTCTACCGTCCAGCCGCGGTCGGTGTCGCGGCTGCAGTTGAGCGTCCCGTCACAGCGCACGGCCAGCCGTACGCCTTCACAGTTCCATGGAATGAAGAAGCTCCCGCCTGAACGGTATCCCTTGTCGAGCATCAAATCAAGCAATACGCCTCGCGCGTTGGTCTCGAACTCGAAATAGTGGCATCCGTCCCCGTCGGGGTCGAGGAAAACCTCGAAATCGTTGTCGTGATAGATGATTGTGTCACGCTGTGTCAGATGTGCGGTGATGCTGGTCTCCTCGATTTCCGCGCCGATATAGAGACAGTCGTCGTCCCACAGCAGGCGTACCGAGGTGTTTTGGGCGGGAGCCGGAAAATCCTTGCCCCGTATATCGACGAACGGTTCGACGGAGACGGTGCGCTGCCACACAGGTTCGTCCAGCCGCCCGTCGATGTGGAGCCGGTTTTCCGTACCGTCGGCCGTGCGGAAACAATCATAGACTCGGGGTTCGGTCAGCCGAGCTGCATAGCGTTCAAAAAGATTTTGTCCCCGGGCGCCGCATGCGGCGCACAATATGAGCACAAGGGCAATGGTCCGTTTCATGTCAAGTCTTTTTGCCGGTGGAATCCTATTCGTTGAAACTGATAATCTGTCCGGAGCCCCGATAAAGTTTCACTGGCTCTTCAAGTTCGAGTGCAAGCACTGTGATGCGTTCATCCAGTGCATCCTCGGGTACCTGCAGGTAGTAGACCCCCGGCACCTCACTCCACGAAATGTCGTTGTATTGCGTGAAGGGCACTTCGCGTCCGTCACCCACCACGCGAACCCGGCGGATGCGGCTCTTGAGCCCTTTGACTTCGACCGATTCGTTGGGCCGATAGGGCAGATAGAGGTACAGCACGTCGCCCGCGGCGTTGAGCGAGGTATAAGCGGCTACATGGCCTGCGGGAATACCCGCACGGGTAGCGTATATGGCTTCAGCGTGTTTCGATGTCCAGCGCCCGAACTCTTTCAATGTGGCCACCTCCTCCTCGGGAATCGTACCGTCGGCGCGGGGGCCGATGTCGAGCAGCAGGTTGCCGCCTAGCGAGATGCAGTCAACGAACATCCGCAGGAGCGTCATGGGGCTTTTGAAATCGGTGTCGCGTACCTGATAGCCCCATGAGTCGTTGATGGTCATGCAGGTTTCCCACCAGCGTGACTGGGGGCGTATCACGGGGACACCTAGTTCGGGCGTGTCGTAATCGCCGTATCCCTGAATGCGCGAATTAATCACCACGCCGGGGTTCGTTTCACGCAGCATAGCCACGATGCCGGCAGCATGCCACTGTTCGGCGGAGAATTCCCAATCGCCGTCAAACCAGTAGAGGTCGGGCCTCCAGCGGTCGTTGAGTTCGCGCAGTTGCGCCGAGTTGAAAGCGAGGAAATGCTGCCACCGGGCGGGTTCCTGTTCGATGTCGTAGCGTGCGGGGCCGGAGCGCAGGATGTTGGGATAATCCTCCCGCGGCCAGTCAATCAACGAGAAATAGAATCCCAGACGGATGCCGCGTTTGCGGATTTCGTTCGCAAAGGGGGCGATAAGGTCGCGGCCTGCGGGCGATGATTTCACTGCGCTCACCTCGCCGACACTTGTGTCCCACAGGGCGAAGCCGTCGTGGTGTTTGGTCGTAATGACCGTGTAACGGGCGCCGCTTTCGCGAATAAGTTCGGCCCACGCCGCGGGGTCGTACTTCGCTGCGGTGAAATCGGAGGCCTGCTTCATGTAGTCCGCGGCCGAGATGTAACCGTTGAAAATAGGCCAGCTCTCGGACATGATGCCTTTGGAGTAGATGCCCCAATGGATGAAGATGCCCAATTTGGCATGGGCGAACCATTCCATGCGGGCGGCTTTCTGTTCGGGGGTCTCGACATCGGGTGCCGCGGCGGGCATAGTCCGGGGCAATAGGACTGTAACCAAGAAGAGAACCAGAAGTTTACGTTTCATATGGAATAAGGCATATAGGTCGGTAAGCAAAGATACGAATTTTTCGCGAATATTTTGTATATTTGCAGAAAATTGTTGTTGTCGTAGCAAAGATTTCTTCGCATGAAAATTCCGAGTCTTGCGGCGCTGGCCGCCCTGCTTCTGTCTGTCGCTTGTGGTGAGCAAGGATTCTACTCCGATTCTGTGGCCCGCCGCCGGATGGCAGCCGATTTCAATGAGCGGCGTGCGATGCTCGACTCCTGTGGGGCTGTCGCCGTCGTCGACAGCCCAGAACTTACCCGCCGGGAGCGCGAAGCCTTGCAATTCCTGTATGCCTATATGCCGCTGGGTGATGCACTCAACTTCGACGGTTCGTTTTTCCTGCGCAATGTGCGGCTCGCCGAAGAGGCCCGTCAGACCATGCCGTGGGGTGAGGCCGTCCCCGAGTGTCTCTATCGCCACTTTGTTCTCCCCGTGCGTGTCAACAATGAAATCATCGACAACGCCCGCGAAGTGTTCTACTGCGAACTGGCCGACCGCGTGCGGTCGCTTACGATGGCTGAAGCCATTCTCGAGATCAATCATTGGTGTCACGAAAAGGTCGTGTACGCCCCGACGGATTCCCGTACAGCCAGCCCATTGGCATTGATTTCCGCGGCGGCCGGACGCTGTGGCGAGGAGTCTGCGTTCCTTGTCACGGCCCTGCGAGCCGTGGGCATTCCGGCCCGCCAGGTCTATACGCCCAGTTGGGCGCATACCGACGACAACCACGCATGGGTTGAGGCGTGGACGGATGGCAGCTGGCATTTTCTGGGCGCCTGCGAGCCGGAGCCTGTACTCGATTTGGGCTGGTTCAATGGCCCTGCGAGCCGTGGCATGATATTCAACGCCAATGTATTCGGCCCTTACGACGGCCATGAGGAAGTGCTGTGGCGTAGCCGCCTTGTAACCGAGATCAACGTTACGGATAATTACGCCCCAACCGCCAAACTGCATATCCGTGCCGTTGACGTGCAGGGGAATCCGGTTACGGATGCCCGCATAGACTTCGACGTGTACAACTATTCCAGGCTATCCTCCATAGATACGCAAACCACCGACGGAGAGGGTTATGCGCATATTACTGCGGGTCTGGGTGATTTGGTGGTTTGGGGTTCGCGCGATGGCCGTTACGGCATCACGAAAGCCTCAGTGGGGCAGGACAGCGTGGCGGTTGTGGTTCTCGACCGCCAGCCCGGGGATAATTTCCATGCCGAGTTTCATATCGTGCCGCCTGTCGAACGGGTGCTCCTGCCGTCCGTTACCGAGGCGCAGCGGAAGGAAAATACACGCCGTATGGCGGTTGAGGATTCGGTTCGCAACGCTTTCGTGTCCACTTTCGCAACACCGGAGGAGGGGCGGAATTTTGCTCGCGCGCACGGCCTCGATCCCGAACGCACGGCTCCGCTGCTCACCGGGTCGAAGGGCAACCGTGGGCAGATCGAATCTTTCCTCGCCGGCGCAGCCCGCAATGGAAAAGGGGACGGGGCCTTGTCCTTGCTTGAGGTGCTGCTGCCCAAAGACCTGCACGACACGCCGTGTGAAGTGCTGGAAGATCATCTCTACCATGCCGAAGGAGATGTGCGCACGGTGGTGTCGCCCCGTGTAGGCATGGAGCCGCTGTCGGCCTATCGCGCTGCCTTGCAGGAGGCGTTGGAGGGCAATATGGCCGCGACGTTCCGCAAAGACCCTGCTGTATTGGTGGACTGGTGCCGCAACAATCTCCGCATCGTGGAGGAGCACAATCTGCGGCTGGTGCCTATTTTGCCCTGTCATGTCTGGAGAGCGCGGCTTGCCGACAGGAATTCGCGCGACCTCTTCTTCGTGGCAGCCTGCCGCAGCTTGGGCATCCCCGCATGGCGGGATCCCATAACGGGTAGAATCCACTACCGTCACAACGACCGGACGTGCGACGTTGATTTCGAGACACCTCGTGCCGTAACAACAGACTATGGCATCTTGAAAATCGCCTATACGCCTACCGTTGCCGTGCCGACGCTACGTTATTACAACCATTTCACGCTGTCGCGTCTCGAGAACGGACATCTGCGTCCGCTCCATTTCGATGATAACGAGGATTGTGCACGGCTGTTCGGCGCGGGGGTGCGCCTTGAAGCCGGCGATTATGCGCTCGTGTGCGGCACCCGCCTGGGAAGCGGCGATGTGCTGGCAGACCTGACGGTCTTCACCATAAGAAAGGAAGAGAGGACGGACATTACGCTGCGGCTGCCCGAGGAGCGGCGCGACGGCTCGGTGTGCGGCATGTTCAATCCCGAGGTGGCTTTCACCGATATGCGGGGTGGACGCCACATCTTGCGCGAGGCAATGGAGGATGACTGGAGTGTCGTGGGCATTTTGGGCGCAGGGGAGGAACCGACAAATCACGCCCTGCACGACATTGCAGCCTGTGGACCGGTTTTGGAGCGCCTTGGCTATCCTCTCGTGCTACTCTTTGAGAGTGAGGAGAATGCCGCCCGTTTCCATGCACAGGATTTCCCGTCGCTGCCCGCTACGGTAACGCTGGGCATCGATACTTCGGGCGAAGTGCGGCGCCGGTTGTCTGAAGGGGCCTCGCTGGCTGCCGATGCCCGGCCGCTGCTGGCCGTTACGGACGGATTTGGACGTATCCGCTACATTTCGTCGGGCTATTCGATTGGTCTGGGAGAGCGTCTCGTCAAGGAGTTGTCTGCAGAGGAGCCGCTGTGTCCCCGAGGTGGGGACTGACAGGCAGACCCGTTGCGAGAATTTTCAGGCCGGCAGTATGACGAACTGTTCTGCAGCCTTTATGGATGAAGAATCCCTCTGCAAATCGGAATCGGTAATTTGTGTTTTTTGATGATGAACCACCCCGAGACGGAAGTATGCGCCTATACGCTCGCATCGTGCGAGGCGGCTCGTGAGGGCAGGGCCTCCCGCATCGAACTTTGCACCTCTGCGGCCGAAGGGGGCACCACGCCTTCGGCGGCGGCCATCGAAATGGCCCGGAATATCATAGGCGGCATGGAGTTGTGCGTGCTCATTCGTCCGCGAGGCGGTGATTTCCTCTATTCAGACCTTGAATTCGAGCAGATGCAACGTGACATCCGCTTTGCCCGCGAACATGGAGCCGACGGAGTGTCGCTCGGCCTGCTGACAGCGGATGGAACGGTCGACCTGCCCCGCACGGCACAGCTTGTCGCTGTGGCCGCACCCATGGGGGTGACGTTTCACCGCGCTTTCGACATGACGCGCGATCTTTCCGAGGCGCTTGAGGCGGTTCTCGCCGCCGGATGCCGGCGTATCCTCACCTCTGGCGGACGCAATACGGCGCCCGAGGCCGTGGAGACGCTCAAGGCTTTGGCCGAACAGGCGGCCGGACGCCTCGAAATCATGGCCGGCAGCGGTATCCGGCCCGAAAATGCCCGGATGGTGGCTGCCACGGGCGTCGATGCACTCCACTTCAGTGCCCGCAGGAACCGCCCGAGCGACATGCGCTACCGAAAAGCAGGCATCTTCATGGGTGGCAGCGGCCTTGTTTCGGAATATGACCGCTGCGAGACCGACCCCGATACCGTTCGTGCCATCATCAAGCAACTCATACCATGAAAAAATCAACATTCCTTCTCGCATTGCTCGTGTTTGCCGCCTGCGGCAGTCGTTATGGAGCCGGCATCCCCGGGTGCTACGAACCTTTGCTTGACGACGCATTGTCCCGCTCGGCACGTCCCGAAGCACTGAAAGACCTCCTCGCCGAGACGCCGCGTGCCGAACGTGAAGCGCTCGCCTACCTTATCGCCTACATGCCGCAGGGCGACCTCGATACCATGGATCTCCTGCTTTTACGTGAGAATGTCGCCTGCGCCTGCTGTGCCCGCCGCACCTTTTCGTGGTCCCGAAAGCTGCCCGACTCCATTTTCCTGAACGAAGTCCTGCCCTATGCCGCAGTGGATGAGGTGCGTGACAGCTGGCGCCCCGATTTTCTCGCCCGTTTCACGCCTTATGTCGCCCGTCTTGACGATGCGGTGGCGGTCATTGACACCATCAACCGCTGCATCGCGTCCGAGGTCGGCGTCGAATACGACACCCGGCGCGAGAAGACCAACCAGAGCCCTGCCGAGTCGATGCGTCAGCATATGGCCTCCTGCACGGGGCTTTCGATTCTGCTGGTCGACGCCCTGCGGGCGGTAGGTATTCCGGCCCGCTTTGCAGGAGTCCCTTCGTGGGCCGACGACCGGGGTAACCATAGTTGGACGGAGGTTTGGGTTGATGGGACATGGCATTTCATCGAATACAACCCTGCGGGATTCGATGCGGCATGGTTCTTCGCCGATGCGGGACGTGCCAGGCCCGGTGACCCTAAGTACGGCATTTATGCCGTATCTTACCGTCCTACGGGCCTGCATTTCCCGATGGTCTGGAACGAGCATTCCTCCGCCGTTCCCGCTGTAGATGTTACGCAGCGTTATGTCGATGCCTACCGTGCCCACGTTGGCCGGATAGCCTCGTGCCCCGCTGACTCATGCGTTCGGGTATCTATCCGTATGTTCCGTGACAGCACCCATGCCGAGCACTCTGCAGACCGCGTGGCGGTGAATGTCGACGTGTTCTGCGGTGAGCGGCAGGTCGGCGGCGGCCGCACAGCCTCGCCCGACAAGGATATGAACGACGACCTCACGCTGCTGCTCGGTTCAGGGTGCTATACGCTCCGCTATGAAAATGCCCGGGGCGAAGCCGTATCGATGCCTTTCGAGGTGACCGGCACAGAGCCGTGCGTCGTAACGGCCTGCTACCAGTAGCAGACGGCTGGCTGCCGGGACGACACGGGATTTTGTAAGAGGCCAACAAAGGTCTGGTATTTTGTAATTTGCGCTATGGGCGTAAAGAACGGGGCCAAAACAGACCGATTACTGCAAGAAGTGCCGGCTGAAGCCTCGCTTTTGCCTGTCGTCGGGTGCCGCCAACTCCCTTGAAAATGGCGTTGGAGAACAATGGAATGGTCATGGAGCAGATAATTCCAGGCCGGTTTGTCCATCTTTCCGTGCCGTTGGTTGTCCGAAAAATCACTGCTTTTGACCATGGCTGTTCGGCTTTCCGGTAAAAAGCAGAATAACCTTTGGGCTGGTTCCTGCAATAAGTGCCAGCCCTATTTTTCAACACCCGAAAAAAGATTTGGAGGACAGAAAAGAAATCCCCGCCGGCATGCCGGCGGGGAGAAAATCCGTGCGGACAATTATTCCTCGTCCCACCAGATGCGTCCCTCGGTACGGTCGTAGTCGGTACCGTATTTCGGGTCGCGCAACAATGCCTCGATAGCGGCATTGTAGTTTTCCATATTCAGTGAATTGGGTGTCGGCACAACGTTGCGGCGCGGAATCACGAGGTCGATGCCGTTGTACTTCACCTCCTCGAAATGGGCTACGCCATCTTCGGGGGTGCCCTCGGCGTTGAAACTCGGCAGGCCGGTGCGTTTCCATGTCGCCCACATTTCGTTGGCCTGCATGAAGAGGTTCACCCACTGTTGCGAGATGATTTTCTCTAACGTAGCGGTCTGGAACTCCGGACGCGCCAGATAGACGTCGATATCATCATCCGTCAGCGGGTCGGTGAAGGTCGTTTCGTCATTGGTGGGCCCGGTCTGTGCCACGACTTTGCAGTTGTCTGCCCATGTCCGTACCTGTACCATGTTCGCACGAATACCTTCATGGAACCATGTCGTAGCATCTTTCCCGGCCACGCTGCTGCCTTTCTTGACGGCAATTTCCGCCAGCATCAGGCAGGTCTCCGGATAGGTGAGCATTGGCGTGAAAGCTTGCAGGCTCTGGCTGTTCTGAATGAACTGTTCGTCTTCCATGCAGCGGTCATTCATGTTGACGTTGCCTCGTGCGCCGCCGTTCTTGACGAAATAACGGCTCTCGAACTGTGAAAACCCGCGCAACTGCTCGGTCGTCGTGAGAGGCTTTCCATCCTCCTCCTTGGGCTTGCCCTGCTCGTCGAGAATCGGCATGGAGAAATCGATCCACGCATTCCCGTAATAGTTGGGTTTATCAATGGCTTTGGCCGGGTTGGCTGACTGTCCCTTGTACCGGTTTTCGGCAAATTCCCGCAAATTGGCCACAGAGTCCTTGTCCTCATAGGGCACACAATAGTCGGGGTACTGCTTGTGGAACCGATTGGTAAAGGTCGTGTCGTTTTGCGTGTTGTTGTTCCTGTCGCCGAACCCGTTGCGTCGTACCAACAGCGGCAGGCGCGGATCGTTGTAAGCATTCAGAAAGTTAACGAAGGCTGCGGAGGCTGAATACGACTTCGTGATGTTCTGAATATCGTCGACGTTGCTGTTGTAGTCGCGGTGGTGCCAGTAGATAAAGGATTCCTCCTGGCTGCCGATGACTTTGTCCGCCGACGTAAGCACCTCATTGATAACTTTGTTGTAGAAAGCCTTGTCGGCCCTTTCCAGCCGCTGGGCCATCTTCACGCGCAACGTATTGCCGAACTTAATCCATTTGGCTACATCTCCTTTGTAGAAGAAGTCGTTGTTGCCGAGGTTCACCTGTGAATCGTCCGAAGCGCCGAGCTGTGCCACGGCATCGGCCACCTGCTTATCCAGCACCTCGTACATCGGCGTTCCGTCGACGGATTGCTGGTAGAGGTCGTAACGCGGTGTCCGAATGCCCGCGTCAACCTTAAAGGCCTCTGTCAGCGGTGCGGCTCCGAAGGCATCGAGGATGCGCCACTGCTCGTAGGCCATCAATACGCGTGAAATGGCGGCGATGTCGTTGTACTGCTCGGGATGATCCTGCAGAGGAATCAGGGTATTCAGCAGGTTGTCCAGACGCAGGCCGAAGGCTCCTGCGCCGTCGGTGATGACATTATAGTATTCGTTATAGGCATAATTGGAGGGCGCCGGCCGGCTGTTCTGCTGCGACAGTGTGATGTAGCTGTTTTGCGATGCCCCGTTGTTGTTCACAAGATATTGCATGTAGATCATCGAACCGTCGTAGAGTCCGGTAAGATGGCCTCGGCTGCAGTTGTTGAAATTGAGCGTCGCTCCGGTAAACGCATTGCGCGGGTCGACATTGCCCAATTGCTCGGGGTTGGTGTTCAGTTCCTGATAGTCGTCCAGGCAGGAGGTCATCAGGAGAAAGGAACATATACCCGTCAGAATATACGGAATCTTTTTCATGATGTTAGAATCTTACGGTTAAGTTGAAGGCATAAGTGCGATAGAACGGCACTGCACCGATGTCCATCGGCTGCAATGGGTTATTGCTCGAAATGGAGGCCGGATTCAGCCCGTCGGTCAGTCGGTTGACGAGATAGCAGACATTGCGAATGGTGAAGCCGAGACGCAAGTAGTTGGCGCCGAACTTCTTACAGATGCGCTCGGGCAACCGGTAGCCGAGGGTGATTTCACGCAGGCAGAGCCATGTGTTGTCCTGCAGAGCATTGGGCATCTGCGGAACATACACGCCGCCCCAGCCGTAATTCCAATAATACCACATTGCCGTCGTGGTCGGCATGATGTTCTTCTGTGCGATAGCCTCGGCATAGGTCAGTCCGCCGACATCGACCAGCGGACCTGCCGAACCGTCGGGATTCTGCGTCGGGGCTTGGGCTCCCTCCACAAACACGGCATCGAGCATCAGGCCGTCATCGTGCGTCTGTCCATCCAGCCCGATACGCGGAATACCGCCATGCGCCTTGTCGCGGCCTTCCATAGACGATTTGAGGTTGCCGTTGGTCGAGGCATATTTCCACATGTTGGAGAAGTACTTGCCGCCGACACGGCCGTCAGCCTGCATGTAGAGGTCGAGATTCTTCCATGAGAGCGAGGTGTTGAGGCTGATGGTGAAGTTCGGTTCCACCTTGCCGAGGACGATGCGGTCGCGATCTCCCGCTTCATTGCGGTCATAGCGGGTGTAGGCATCGTAAACTGCATATCCGCTGTAGACATCCCCGCCCATCAGCATGAATTTGCCGGTTTTCGGGTCGACGACGGCCGGAGAGTTGTAGCGGCTGTTCTGCGAGGTGGTCAGTACGCCGAATGCACCGCCTTCGTATGCCCAGATTTCCGGCGCAGCATCGTATGCGCCCATCAGACACCATTCCTTGACTTCAGGGTCGAGTTCTTTGATTTTACCGCGGTTCAAGGTGAAGTTCCCGCCGACAGTCCAGCGCCAGTCCTTATTGCGGATAGGCGTTGCCTCCAACTGAAGTTCGATACCTTGGTTCTGGATATTTCCTGCGTTGATGAGTTTGGTGTTGGCACCTGATTCGGCTACCGAGCCGACCGACATGATTTGGTGGAACGTGTTCGTCTTGTAATAGGCAAGGTCGATATTTAACCGTTCGTCGAAGAATCGCAGGTCGGCGCCCAACTCGATGGATTGCTGGACTTCAGGCTTGAGGTCGTTGTTGAACGACGTGCCAAGGTTTGGGTTGGCCGAATTGACCGTGGAACCGTCGGGCAGATAGAGCGGCGTTTGGTTATAAACGCCGAAACCGTTGGCCGTATTGTAGGCTGCGGTACCCATACCTACGCGCGAAATGGAGGCGCGGAGTTTACCGAACGAGAACCAGTCAGGCATGGCGTCGCGGAAAGTGTCAGTGAAGACCCACGAGGCGTTGGCCGAAGGATAAAATACCGAATAGTTGTTCTGCCCGGCGGTGATATAGGTCGGATAAGTCAGCGTCGACAGCCAGTCGTTGCGGGCAGTCAACTCAAGGAAGAGCTGGTCTTTCCATGCGAGGTTCACGATGCCGAACAGGCCGAACGTCTGCTCGTTACGCGGTGTATAGCTGAACGTTGGCACAATGGCGTTCACCGAGTTGGAAAAGGCGAAGACGTTCGGGACATTGAAGCCGCCGTTGGTGCCTTTCGACCATGAGTTCTTCGCGGTATTCCCGTACAGCTCGGCGGCGAGGATTGCTCCGAGAGTGAAATCGCCGTTTTTGTCCAGGTTGATATTGGATGTCTGGAGCATGCCCAGCACGTTGTAGCTGCCCGATGTTTCGCCGCCGCGGCTGTAGGAGTAGCCTGTGGCGTTGGAAAGGTCTGTCGGGTAGCCTTTGGACAGCGAATTATAACCGTAGTAGTTGTAGTTCACTTTGGTGCTTGCGTTCAGCCAATCGGTCAGGCGGGCCCGCAGCGTAAGGTCGGCCAGCATCGAATTTTCGAAGCGCTGATTGGTGTTCATGTCGCGGTTCCACAGATAACCGGCCAGCCTGCTGTTCATCGGATAGGCAGTCTGTAGCGAACCGGTCTCTGGATCGCGGTATGAGGCATGGAAGTCGGCGATATCCATGTTACGCGCCATATAATAGGTCGCAATCATACCGGCGTTGTTATCCCAGTCCCAACCGCCCTGCGAAGCACCGTTCAATGCTTTGGAGAAGGCATACTGGACACCCATCTCAACAGAAAAGACCTTGTTCAGCTCGGTTGTGCCGCGGAATGAGACGTTGTGGCGGCTGAATTCGTTGCGACGGAATACGCCCGTGTTGTCCATATAACCGTAGGAAAAGCGGAACGACGATTTTTCCGTACCGCCGCTGATGGCAACGTTGGTCGTGCTGTTCAATCCGGTCTGGAAGAGCTCTTTCCAGTTGTCAGGGTGCGGCACGAACGGCGTTTCGCGTCCGTGCGGCATGCGCTGGTTGATCATGCGGCCGTCCATGGCGGGCCCCCAGCTGTACGACGAATAGGGCGACAAGGTGCCGTCTGGCAGGAACGAACCGATGGTCTGGTCGGCAAAAATGCCCGGGCCGTATGTGTCCTGCATGTCGACCGGCGATTTGTAGACATCTGTCCACTCCAGCGTCTGGTTTATTTCGACACCGAGACCTTGTTTCCCCATTTTGCCGCCTTTCGATACGATGACCACCGCACCGTTGGCACCGCGCGAACCGTACAATGCTGTTGCGGCAGCACCTTTCAATACCGTTACGCTTTCATAGTCGGCCGGATTGAGGTTTTTCAGCTGCGAACCCCAGTCGGTGCCGGCCAGATTGCCCGTAAGTGGTTCTTGAATAATCATGCCGTCCACGACAAAAATCGGTGAGTTGTTCTTGTCAATGGATTTCGCGCCACGAATCGTGATGGCAGAGGACGATGTGATACCCGAAGCACCGCCGGCGTTGATTTGTACGCCCGCAACTTTGCCCTGCAGGGCCGTGATCGGGTTCACCGCATTTGCGCGCTCGATTTCTGTCGTGCTTACCCGTGTTGTTGCATAACCTACAGATTTCGCCTGCTTGACTTGTCCGTATGCCGTTACAACGACCTCTTCCACCTGCTGCGCATCGGGCAGCAACGTGATGTCAAAGCCCGTGCGGTTGTTGACCGGCACGGATTGGGTGGCATACCCGATAAAAGAGATTTCGAGCGTCGCATCGGGAGCGACACCCGAAAGTTCGAAGGTGCCATCGACGCCCGTAGTTGTACCCGTGGTTGTGCCTTCCACGATTACGTTGGCCCCCGGGACGGGTTGGCCCGCATTGTCGACTACCGTACCGGTAATCTTCCCTGTACGTGGATTTTGCGTAGAGATGGACTGATTTTCAGACGCTTGTAGTCCTAAAATCCCCCCCCCACCACCAATCAGAACGAACAGGGCCGAAACCACTTTGAGTAATGTTCGTTTCATAGAACTGTGAGATTTATTAATAATTTTAAGTTTGGAACAACGTGTTCCAGGTTCCAAATATAGTAATTTTTTTTGAATAACCAAAACTATTGCGGATGTGGCAGAGTCAATCAGCAAGTGTAGTATTTGGAATCGAATCAAAATCGGAAATCAGAAGTCAGAGAAGCTGTTTTGAAATCATACAAAAAATCTGTTAGGCATTATCCGGATGCAGGTGAGCTGGGCCATAGCCTCATCGGTTTCCGCCAGGAACTCATAGCAGCTTTTTTTCATTCATTTCAAAACAGCTTCTTAATCTTGAGGTGTCGCTTGAGCCATTTAAGGAACAGTTCTATCTGCCAAGGTTCTTGTATAGTTCGGCAACCAATGTAAGCATTCGGAAGTCTTTCAGCAAGTTCAGAGCAATATATTGTGTCGATTGTTTATTCTTCGAATATCAGCTTAATCTCCAATGTCGTTCAAATAA
>CANQFR010000061.1 GCA_947599905.1 uncultured Lachnospiraceae bacterium | reverse complement strand
AACTTCTTGCCGGTGATCTCCTCCATCTTGCCGATATACTCCATGATCTGGCCCATGATCTCGTCGTTGATCTGACGCCCATCCTCATAGTACTGGGTGCAGGCTTCGGTCGTGATCGTGAAGCCCTGGGGAACCGGCAGGCCCAGATTCGTCATCTCAGCCAGGTTTGCGCCTTTGCCGCCCAGCAGGTTTCTCATGTTCGCATTGCCTTCGCTGAACAAATAAACCCATTTGTTTGCCATTGTGCATTCCTCCTATTATGTGTTAGTCCTAGTCTCGCCGTCCGCCTTTCATTTCATACCATACGAAACATCCACACAGAAAATCCGTCAGCTGTATCAGACACTCTTCCCGCGCAGTTCTCTCAGACCTGCGCCGCCGTGCAGCTCAATACCCCGGAGCGCGGCCAAGCGCTCCTTTCTGCACGACAACACAACAGGATGCCGCGGACAGCCTGCTAATAGTATAACATAATTCGTCTTCAAGTAAAGGGGAGAAATGGAAAAAATTTCATTGAAAACAGGGCATTCCCGTTGTATGATTCTCATAACGCAAAAAGAGCGCCGGCGGCGCTCTCTCTGCGTTTCATACATGATGCCTGAACGGATCAGCCTTCAATGGCGATATACTTCTTCTGCTCGACCTTCGGCTGCGGCTGCTTCTTCGGAATGGACAGTTTCAGGATCCCGTCCGCGAACTTCGCCCTGATATCCTCCTCGGTGACTTCCTCGCCCACATAGAAGGTTCTCTTGCAGGAACCGGTGAAGCGCTCGCGGCGGATATATTTGCCGTTCTTGTCTTTCTCGTCGTCGTTATGGCTGGTGTGACCCTCGATGGTCAGATAGCCGTCCTTCAGCTCCGCCTTAATGTCTTCCTTCTTAAAGCCCGGCATATCGATATCCAGCTCGTAGCCGCCTTCATGCTCGCGGATGTCGGTCTTCATCAGCTGATTCACACGCACCTCCGGCATATTGTCGCGGAAGGGGAACCCGTCCATCCAGTCGTCAAACAATCTCTCTCCAAAAATACTCGGCATTAACATAACTCATCGCTCCTTTTCTATGAAAATGTGTTTTTTACTTCCCAACAAAGGTCTCTTCCTTTGTTCTAGATGTAATATAACACATATTGTTAGCACTGTCAAGCGGTGAGTGCTAAAAAATTGTGAAAATTCTGTGAAATCGAAATTTCCCCGCCGGGCCGAGACATTTCCGTCTCCCGCAGGCCTTACAGGACTGCGATCGCTTCCGGCGGGACATTACAAGAGCCGCGATTGCCTTCCGGCGGACATTACAGGGCCGCGATCGCCTCCCGCACATTCCTCACGCCGGTCAGCCGGATCTTGCCGGCAAATGCGGATGTATCCAGCTTCTCGAGGCAGATCTGCGGCAGAATGCAGCCGGTAAACCCGAGCTTTACCGCCTCGCGCACACGCTGGTCAGCCTGGGAAACAGCGCGCACCTCGCCGGAAAGCCCCACTTCGCCGAAGGCGATGGTCTTCTCATCCAGCGGCCTGTCCTTTAAGCTGGAGACCAGTGCCATGACGATGGCAAGGTCGAGGGCCGGCTCACTCATTTTCATACCGCCGGCGATATTGACATAGGCGTCGTAGCGTCCCATTTCATAATGACAGCGCTTTTCCAGCACGGCCATCAGAAGATTCACGCGGTTGGCGTCGGTACCTGCCGCCGTGCGCCGCGGAATGCCCAGATTCGACTGGGTTACCAGAGCCTGGACTTCCAGAAGAATCGGCCTGCTGCCTTCCATCGCGCAGGCAACGACAGCCCCGCTCGCACCCTCGGGACGGCCGTCGAGCATGAACTCAGACGGATTCTCGACTTCCGCCAGCCCCTGCTCCCGCATCTCGAAGACGCCGATCTCATTGGTCGAACCAAAGCGGTTCTTCACACCTCTCAGGATTCGGTAGGAAGCGAGCCGGTCCCCCTCGAAATACAGCACCGTGTCCACCATATGCTCCAAAACCCTGGGGCCGGCCACTACGCCTTCTTTCGTCACATGACCGACGATGAAGATCGTGACGCCCTCCCCCTTGGCGATCTGCATCAGCAGATTCGTTGACTCCCGCACCTGACTGACGCTGCCGGGAGCCGAAGCCACCTCCTCGCTGTACATGGTCTGAATGGAATCAATGACCGCTACGTCCGGCTTTGCTGCCAGAATCGTCTCCTGCACCGCATCCAGACTGGTCTCGCAGAGGAACGAAAGTTCGCCCGTGATTTCCCCGATCCGGTTGGCCCGCAGCTTGATCTGCCTGAGTGACTCCTCGCCGGAGATATAGAGAACCTTCTTCCCGGCCGCGGCCAGCTTCCGGCAGACCTGCAGAAGCAGCGTTGATTTGCCGATCCCGGGGTCGCCGCCTACCAGCAGAAGCGAACCGGCGACCAAACCGCCGCCCAGCACGCGGTCCAGTTCGGCAAAGCCGGTGGAAGTGCGGTCATTTTCCATGATCGAAATCTCAGACAGCTTCGCGGGCTTTGTCCTTGCGGCAGGACGCAGCTTCGCGCCGCCCCCGGCCCGCGCCGCCTCCTTCTTTGCGGCCGGTTCCTCCACGAACGTATTCCAGGCCTTGCAGGCCGGACACTGTCCGAGCCATCTGGCAGATTCATATCCGCATTCACTGCAGAAAAATACGGTATTTCTCGCTTTCGCCATAAATCCTCCTTTGAAAATGGGGCTGACGCATCTGTCAGCCCCATGCCGGAAACCTTCCTGTATCTTGTCCGTCCGCAAATCACCTGCGGAGAATCCGCACCTGCGCGGGGATTCCCTCACTCAGCTCCACGGAAAAGCTCAGTTTGCCTCCGCGGTTGGTCCTCATATTCCCCACACCGTAATCGTCCACAAAGACATCGTACTCCGCGTCTTCTTCCATCTGCACCGTGATCTGGGCGTCTCTGTCACCGCTCACCGTAAACTCGATGCGGGTGTCGTCCACAGCCAGATGCTCCACTGCTGTCCCCGGTTCCGATTCGTAGACGAACATTCCGTTCCGCTCCAGCTTCGTCATCTCACAGTAGGTCTTGACCTTATACAGATCGCCGCCGCTTTCGAAATCCTCTGCTTTCTCTTTCGTATTCAACGTGTAATCGCCGAAACTGATGCTTCCGTCCGCCTCTTCGCGGATCAATTCCCGTACTGTCGACATATACTCCCTCCTGCGCTTTTCACACTGCCAAGCGGCCGTCATCGGCCATTGGATTCCCCGGTCTTTAAGCTGTCATACAGCCTGTCAGTTTCATTATACTAAACTCTCCGTGAAAATACCAGTAAACTTTCTGTGAATGAATCGTGAACAGAACCCGGCTGCCGGATAATATCCCCGGCCGCCTGCGCATCCTACTGCTGATGCGCCGCAAACACAAGCCCGTCCGGCCCGTCCCCGACATCCACAAGGTCGCCTTCCTTCACGGCGCCGTCCAGAATCTTCTCTGCCAGCTGATCCTCGACCTGACTCTGGATCGTCCGTCTTAAGGGCCGCGCGCCGAATTTCTCATCGTAGCCCTTGTCGATCAGGTAAGCCTTGCCGCCTTCCGTGACCGCCAGCTCGATGCCCATCTGCTGCTTCGTCCGCTTATTGATGGTATTCAGCATGATGGCAACGATTGCCTTCATGTTCTCGCGGCTCAGCGGGTGGAATACAATGATCTCATCCACGCGGTTGATAAACTCCGGCTTGAAGATCCGCCTGACTTCCTCCATGACCCGTTCCTTCATGAAGCGGTATTTCTCCGCCTCGTCGTCCACGGATGTAAAGCCCAGCCGCTTTGGGGAAATGATATTCTCCGCGCCGGCATTGCTCGTCATGATCAGCACGGTGTTCTTAAAATCGATCTTTCGTCCCTGGGCGTCGGTGATATGACCGTCGTCGAGCACCTGCAGAAGGATATTGAATACATCCGGATGGGCTTTCTCGATCTCGTCGAAAAGGATCACGCTGTAGGGATTGCGCCGCACCTTCTCACTGAGCTGGCCGCCCTCGTCGTAGCCGACATAGCCGGGCGGGGAGCCGATCATTTTCGAGACGCTGTGCTTCTCCATGTATTCCGACATATCCACGCGGATCAATGCATTCTCCGTGCCGAACATCGCCTCCGCGAGCGCCTTGCAAAGCTCGGTCTTGCCCACGCCCGTGGGGCCCAGAAACAGGAAGGAACCGATGGGACGCCTGGGATCCTTGAGTCCCACGCGGCCCCTGCGGATGGCCCTGGCGACTGCGGATACCGCCTCCTCCTGACCGACCACACGCTCGTGCAGGATGGATTCCAGTTTCTTCAGCCGTTCGGATTCTTCCTCCTTAAGCTTCCGCACCGGTATCTTTGTCCAGCCGGAGACAACATCGGCAATCTCGTCTTCGCCGACGACCAGCCTGCGGCTTGTCTTCTCCTTCTGCCAGCGATCCCGCACCTTCTCGATCTTTTCACGCTTCCTGATCTGCCGCTTCTTGATCTCCGCCGCCTTCTCGTAATTCTCCGCGGCGATGGCGCGCTCCTTCTGCTTCTCCAGATTCTCAATCTCCTGCTCCAGCCCCTTGATCTCCTCCGGCTCCACATAGGCCGTCAGCCGCAGTTTCGAAGAAGCCTCGTCAATCAGGTCGATGGCCTTGTCCGGGAGAAAACGGTCGTTGATATATCGGGCCGACAGACGCACCGCTGCCCGCAGCGCATCGTCGGTAATTGTTACCTTATGGTGTTCCTCATAGCGTCCGCGCAGCCCCGCGAGTATCTCGTAAGCCTCCTCCTCGGTCGGCTCCTCCACGGTCACCGGCTGGAAACGCCGCTCCAGGGCCGCGTCCTTTTCAATATGTTTGCGGTATTCCTCGATCGTCGTCGCACCGATCAGCTGAATCTCGCCGCGGGCCAGGGACGGCTTCAGGATATTCGAAGCGTCCAGCGCGCCCTCGGCGCCGCCGGCGCCGATGATCGTATGGATTTCATCGATGAACAGCAGCACCTCGCCGTCTTCCATCACTTCCGCGAGCACCCGCTTGATCCGTTCCTCGAACTCACCGCGGTACTTCGAACCGGCCACCATGCCGGACAGGTCGAGCGTCAGCACGCGCTTATTTGCAATGGTCTCCGGCACGTCGCCCTCCGCGATCATCTGGGCCAGCCCCTCCACCACGGCGGTTTTGCCGACGCCGGGCTCGCCGATCAGACAGGGATTGTTCTTCGTGCGGCGGCTTAAGATCTGCACCACACGCTGCATCTCTCGCTTGCGGCCGATGACCGGATCGAGTTTTCCCTCGCGCGCGAGCGCCGTCAGATCACGGCTGTAATTATCAAGGACCGGCGTATTGCTCTTAGCGTGGGCGGCGCCCGTGCGCTGCCCCTGCATATCTTCCCGGCCTGCGGCCGCGTCCTCCCCCATCGCCCCCATCAGGTCGACATAGAGACGCTGGATACTGATACCCATCGTATTTAAAAGGCGCGTCGCCACGCAGTCACTCTCCCGGATCATCGCGATCAGCAGATGCTCGGTGCCGATGAGAGGCGCCTTAAAGCGCACCGCCTCCCGATAGCTGTTCTCGATCACCCGGCGGGCGCTCGGCGTATAGGTATTGCGCTCGACGAGGCCGTACGGCTGGCTGTCGTTGATCAGATGGCTGATCAGCTCAGTCACACGCTCCTCGCGGACGCCGCACTCATTCAGAACCCGGGCCGCCACGCCGCTTCCCTCCTCCAGCAGGCCAAGAAGCAGATGCTCGGTGCCCACATAATGATGGCCCAGCTCCTCCGCCGCCCCGGCCGCCAGGTCGAGGGCATTCTTCGCCTTTTCTGTAAAACGGTCTATCATAAAATGCTTTCCTCCTTATTGTTCCCTTTTCTGTCCGCAGACTGAGCTGCGGCCGCTGGAAAACAGGTTCCTGCAGTCCCGCGCGGCCTTACACCAGCTGCGGCAGCCTCTCCCGCAGATACTCCGCCCGCGCAACATCCAGTTCCTCCTTGTCAAGCGGCTTCTTCGAACGGCTCTTTAAGCCTGCCGTCTGAATCCCAAGGATCAGCTGATAAATATCGCACGGTTCCGCAAAATGGAGCAGTCCGTCGGCATTCCCGGCCATCAGCTGGGAAAGGTAGGTCATGGCCTCCTTCATGCTGATCCTTCTGGCGTAGCGCAGCACGCCGTAAGACTTGTAAATCTCGTCCTCACGGACCAGACGGTGGCTCCGGTTCGCCATATCCCGGACTTGACTTTCCTGATCGCTTAGCTGGACGGCGACACGGCTGACCAAATCCACGATCTCCTGCTCCGAAAGCCCCATCGTCTTCTGGTTCGACACCTCGTAGAAAGCGCCGTAATTCTCCCGTCCCTCGCCGTAAAGACCGCGAACCGACACGCCGAAACGCCCCATATCCGCGACCAGAGACGCGAACTTCTTTCCCAATGCAAGACTGGGCAGATGAACGATGGCCGCGGCCTTCATGCCCGTACCGACATTCGTCGGGTAGGAGGTCAGATAGCCGTACTTGCGGTCGAACGCATATGGAAACCTTGCGTTGATATAATCATCCAGCCGGTCGGCGTCCTGCCACGCCTCCGCCAGCAGGAAACCGGGTTTCGTCACCTGAATGCGGATATGGTCCGAACCGTTGAATACCAGGCTCACTTCCCCATCCTCCGACAGATACATCGACATGGGAGCCTGTTTTTTCTGAATCGTCCGGTTAATGACCCGCCGCTCCGTGAGGCGCTGCCGCTCAAGCTCCCCGAGTTTGGATAAGTCCACCAGATCATACCGCAGATTCAGCTGTCCGTCAATATCTTTCAGACCTTCGCAGAGCCTGCCGACCATTTCTTCCGCGTCCGTCTCCGAAAGCCGGTCCGGGAAGACATACTCCTCCCAGTTGCGCGACAGGCGTACCTTGCTGTAAATGATATTCCTGCTGTTATCCATTCTGCTCCGCCCCTCTCTCGAGCGCGCGGATCTGATCCCGGCACACCGCCGCAGTCTCGTAATCCTCTTTCCGCAGGGCATCCTTCAGCTTACGCTTAAGCGCGGCAATCTGCTGTGCGGCAGCGGCCGCGGCGGCCGGTCTGCGGTCCGCTTCCGCGTTCCCTGCCGCGCCCGCGTCCGATCCCGCGGCTTTTCCTGCAACGCTTCCACGGCCCGCGGCTTCCGCCGTGCCGCCTGCTTCCGTATATCCCGCTGCCCCGGATGCATGGCTTCCCGCCGGTCCGGGCGCACCGCTTCCTGCCGGTCCGGATGCATAGCTTTCTGACAGTCCGCCGTCCTGACCGGCGCCGCTCTCATCCTCATCGCCGATCACATTCTGGTAGGCGGGACGTTTGCCTTTATGGCTTTCGCTGCCCTGCAGCTGCTTGATATGGTCATGGATCAGCACGTCGAATACGCCGTAGCAGTCGGCGCAGCCGAAACAGCTGTTCTTCACAAATTCACTGTAAGTCATCCCGCAGGTCGGACAGACGATCTGGCTGTACTTGTCCTGCTTCTGCGCCGGCGTCTCCCCGCCCAGAATCGCGGACAAAAACTCGGCAAGCGGGAATTCTCCGTCAAATATGGCGGAATATGGGCCGAAATCAAGCTCTTTCGCGCACTGCGAACAGAAATGATGCTCCGTCTTCACGCCTCCGACCACTTCCGTATATTGCACATTGGCCTCACGAATCTTGCATACCTCACATAACATATCGGGGTCCTCCACTCATGTCCCGGTTTCTTCCCGGCCCGCGAAAGCGTCGTAAACCTCATCGACCAGCCGGTGTACTTCTTCCCTCTCAATACCGCGGCAGACCGCCTTCGCCATCGCCACCGCGATTTCCTCCTTCATCTCCTCCAGCACACGCTTGCGGTCCGCCTCAAGGGCGACGACCGCACCCTTCCGGCGATCCAGCTTCACGAAGCCCTCCTCCCGGAGAACCGTATATGCCTTGTTCACCGTATGCATATTGATACTGACATATTCCGCGAGCTGGCGCACCGACGGCAGAGAGTCCCCCTCCCGGATCCGTCCTGTGGCGATGCCGAAGATGATCTGGTTGCGAAGCTGCATGTAAAGGGCTTCGTCACTGTTAAAATCCACTCGTAAGATCATTTTCCCACCATCTTTCGTTATAACTGTTATAGCAATTATATAACATACTGTATGGTTCGTCAAGATGGAAATGCATGGCCCGCGAACCGCAGAAATGCATAGTCTGCAAACCGAAGATATGCATGACCCGCGAGCCGCTGCGAAGAACGCCGGCCGCAATGTCTGCGGATGCAAAAATCCCGGGCGTATCTGCACCGTACGGATCGCAGGGACTTATACAGTCCCTTTCAGTCCGTACCCGCAGTAGTACCGCCCGGGATTTCCATATTCACACAATAAAACCGCCGTACGAAATCTTATCAGTCAAGATCGATGATCTGGAAATCGTCGTCGCCGCCGTTTTCAGCCTGCGGGCCAGGCTGGGAAGCCTGCTGCGGCTTCATCCGCGAGGATCCTGCAGCGCCTCGTCCGGCAGCCGGTTCCGATTCACCCGCGATCGGGCCGCGCACGACGTAGTTCTGATCCTCCGCCAGCGCCGGTCTCTCCGTCCGAGCTGCCGGCCGGCGGTCAACAGGACGCTGACCCGCTGTCTGCGCGGTCCCGGCCGGACGCTGACCTGCTGTCTGAGAGGGAATAGCCGGACGCTGGCCGCCCTGCTGGCCTGCCGGCCGGTAAGCCGAACCTGCCGGGCGCTGGCTGCCCTGCGGCACACCTGCCGGACGCTGACCGGGCTGCCGGGCTGTCTGCGCACCCATACCTGCCTGACGTCTTGCAGCCTGACGTTCACGGATCTGCTGCTCGGCACGGAACATTTCATCGCGTTCAGCGGCCGCTTCCTCCTCTTCCAGCCCGCGCATGTAGCGTTCTTCACGCGACATTCTGCGCTGGCTGTCCCTTGCGGCCGCACCGCCCTGGGCCTGCCGGTTGGATTTATGGCGCTCCGGATAGCTGCCGCCGTCCTGACGCTGTTTCTCATAGAAGTCATCCTTGCCGCCTCTGGTCGCCACCAGTGCGATGATCACAATCAGCAGGATGACTGCCAGCGCAATCAGACCGATGATGATATAGAAACGCATATTATAATCATCCAGCAGCGAATTATAATCATCAACAACCTTTGCGTACTCTTCATTCGCAGCCGCATCCACAAGCGGATCGCGGAAATACCGCTGGATTGTCTTCTCGGTCAGGTCGTAGCGGTAGAAATCGGTCTCGCCGTTATCATTGGTCGCATAGAAGATGCAGTACCTCGGCTCGCCGGTCTTCGCGTCGTCTGCCCATACCCAGCCCTGCACATCCTGTCCGTCAATGCTGGTCTGTGCTGCCACAAAACCTTCCGGAAGCGTCACGCCCTCCGGGATCGGATATACGGTTACGCTTCTCTCCGGGGTGCGGAGAACAACGCCTTCTTCTACGGGTTCATAGGCCTCCGAGCCGTCCGCGTCGCCTTCAACCTTCGTCACCTTGATCGTGTATGTCTTCACGGTCTGACCGTCCTGGGCCGTTACCGTACAGACCACGGTATTATCGCCGATCTGCAGACCTTCATTGCCGTCAATGGTCACGCTGGCCCCGGAATCCACAGCCGGCGCATCAACGGTCAGGCGATCCACATCGCCGCCGACCGTCACCGTGTATTCCAGCACATCCTTCGCAAACGCGGGGGTCAGACTTCCCGGCGATACCTGCAGTCCCGCAAGATTCGCGTTTGTGGAATCCCCGGCCGCCGCCGCAATGGTCACGGCAGAACTGCCTTCCCGCTCGATATTCACGGCCTGGCTGTCGCTGTCGTAGACTTCCTGGGAAGCAATCGTAATGTTCGTAGTACCGGGACGCAGTGCGCGGAACGTCAGCATAAATGACAGTTCCTTCGCATTGGTCGTGTTGCTGCTGCCGGTCACTTTCAGAGTGCCCGCGCCGCCGCTTGCCCCATCGCCGCTTACGAATTCCAGCATCGAGGAATCGTAGGTGAGGGTTACGTCCGCCCTGCCGATGGTCTCATCCCCGGTGGAACTGATCTTCATTTTGACGTTCACAGTCTCACCTGTCGATGCGGACGGATCTGAAAATGCAATCCTTCCTGCCAGGGCCGGGAACGACGTTCCCAGCACCAGGACGGCGATCAGCGCGGCTGCCGTCAGGATTTTTTTCATGCTTCTGCTCATTCTGAAATAATCCCCTTTCTTAGATTATGGAATTACCGTCACGTTGCTGCCGCCGGGGCCGTAGCCGCCGGAGGAGTTTCCGGAACTTACACTTCCAGGTCCTTCGCTGCTGACCACACCGGAGGAAGTTCCTCCCGGTCCGGTGCTGCTGCCGGACGAAAGCGGGCCTGCCGTACTTCCGCCGGGTGACGCCGGAGCGGACGAGCCGCCGCCGGATGATACCGAACCGAACGGGCCTGTCGGTGAGGCGCTGCTGCCGCCCGGTCCGCTGACGGCTCCGGGCGAAAGCGAACCGCTGACGCCTGAACCGAGGGAACTGTTATAGGACGGTCCGTTCTGCTGTTTCACGACGCGGATCACATAGACCCTTACATCGCCGTTCTCCGCACGTACGGAAATCGGAATCTCATTGTTCCCGCTCTGCAGGGATATCGTACCGGTTCCGCTGATGGAAGCGCTTGCGGAATACGCCGTTGCGCTGATACGAACCTCCGTCACGGACGAATTCACGATCAGGTCATAGGTCGTCGTATTCATATTGAACGTCGGTGTAATCGTGAAACCTTCCACGCCGAGACCTGACAGCTTATTATTCGGACTTCCGTCAACGGTCGGTTTCGCGCAGGCGGCATCCGGCATATTCCGGTAAACGGGAATCTTGAATTCCAGCCGGGATGTCTGCTTCAGCTGCGCGCTGTATGCCTCGGAAAGCTTGGCTCCCTCGGAAGCCGCGCCCTGCACATTGGTCATATACTGGTGCTTGTAAAGGTTAGTGCCCTGTACGTTAAACTTCTTCAGATAGAAGGTATCCTGTCCGACCTTCACGTAGTTTGTTCCGTAGTAGAGGGCTCCTCCGGTGATGGATTTATCAATGCTGTTCCACGGCCTGCCGTAGCTTCCGGACTGCGACGCATACCACAATCCGCGCGTGGTGGCTTCCATATCGCCGGAGCGATAAGCCTCAATATTAAAGAAATTGTAATAGCCTTCATATCCGGAGACCGTCCCGGAAATGGAGTTGCTGTTTCCCTGCGTTCCCTGTTCCTGAATGATCATCGCAGCAAGAACATAGGGATTCACGCCCGACTGTGCGCCCGCATTCATAATGATATTCACATAGTCCGCGGTCGGCGCACCGGTACCGCTCCCGGCTGAGGGGGAGGAGGTATTACCCACCGAACCCATCGGACCGTACGAAGTCGAAGGTCCGCTGCTTGAAGTATTGCCACCGGGGCCGGTCGTTAATCCGCTCGGAAGCGTCAGCAGCAGATGATTGCCGCCGAACAGCATGCCGGCGCTGCCGAGAATCCGCAAACTGCCGCTGCCCCCCACGGCAGACGCCACCGAACCGGGGGCCTGCAGACTCACGCCCGAGCCGCTGTTTCTGCTGCCCGCACTGCTCTGCGCGCCGGGCGCCTGTAAACTCACGCCCGAATTGCTGTTTCCGCTGCTTGCGCTTTTCTGCCCGCTGGGGGCCTGCTGGCTTACGCCAGAATTGGCACTTCCGTTGCCTGCGCTGCTCTGCACGCCTGGGGCCTGCTGGCTTACGCCAGAATTGGCACTTCCGTTGCCTGCGCTGCTCTGCACGCCTGGGGCCTGCTGGCTCACACCCGAATTAGTGCTTCCCGACGGGCCCTGGGTACTCACGCCAGAGTTACTGCTTGAGTTTCCCTGACTGCCGGGGGCCTGCGTACTCACCCCCGAACTACTGCTCCCCGCCGGGCCCTGCGTACTCACGCCCGAGCCGATGCTTGAACTGCCCTGGCCGCCGGGAATCTGCGTACTCACGCCCGAGTTCGCGCTTCCCGTCGGACTCTGCGTACTCACCCCAGAACTAGTGCTTCCCGCCGGGCCCTGCGTACTCACGCCCGGACTGCCGGCTGCACCAAAGGGGCCGCCCATCGGTCCATAGCCGGTCGAACCATCCTGCGTCCCCGCAGGGGTACCGTAGCCGCTGCTGACTGCCGCCGAACCGGCCAGAAATGTTCCTTCCACCATCGAACGGAGTCCTTCCGCCGTATGGACCGACGCGTCATAACTATGTAACAGAAACTGAAATACATACTTATCATCCAGGAAATTCCTGGGATCCATATAATAAGCGATCAGCGCCGTCGACGCCGCCACATAAGAACCGCTGTCAAAAGACGGCCAGGTACTGCTTTCCCAGTTATAGGCGCCGTCCGCCGTGGACTTCCACGAAGAAATGCTTCCGTCATAGACCAGGTTGCGGCCTACAAGGCTTTCGTTCTCCAGCACCGTATTCCAGTCCAGATTCGTATGCTGCGCCGTGAAAACCCAGTTGGGATACATCGCATGAAGCTGTCTGAGGCCTGTTTTATAGCTCTCCGGAAAGCCCTGGTTCGTCAGATACGCCTCAAAATCCGCATCATTCGTATAGGTGGCCGGAAAACGGATATAATCCGATCTGACATAGCCGGTTTTCTCCCCGCCGGTACTGCCGCTGAAACGGATCTGATACCAGACCATCCCGTCGCTTCCCCGCATCTCACCGAGCACCGCCACCGGTGCGCCGTTCGTCAGCTTATCCACCAGGGCGAACCCTGTTCCCGCGCCGCTCCGTACATTCAGCGTCGTCGCATTGACAATCGCCGCCCGCTCATCCGCCCTGCTGACAAGCCCAGGAACAATCCCGTGACCCGTAATGCTGTTTATCGCCAGAAGCAAAGCGAGCATAATGGCCGCTCCCCGCCGGATTCCGTTCCTCTTCATCCGCTGCTCTCCCGTATCCCGTTGTCTTATGATCATCCTGTCGTTCCGCTTTTCTGTCGTTCCTGCCGGAAACACAGTCCTGTCCTCCTCTGCACGGGCGCTTGCATCCAGTCTTACGGAGCCACCCCGCCTGCCGCCGGAATAACTTCATCCCCTGCAGTACGGCCGCCACCACAAGATATTGACAAATTCCCACATAATACTACATTATCCATTATATAGACAAACCGTGCCGGATGTCAACAGGGAGTTCGAAAACTTCAAATTTTTGCAAAAATATGTAAATAAAAATTAAAAAATGTCGGGCGGCGGACGCAAAAAATCCCGTCCGGGATGTCTTCACAACAGGATCCGGGGACTGAAACGTCCCCGAATCCCATACAACGAACACCCAAACGGGAATCTCATAACCGGCCAGGCCGCCATAAGCGGTGTGTGACCGAACGTCTTCCGGACATTAAACCGGATAAGCCTTGCTCTCCTTATCGGCGACCGACTGATCCACCTTCGTCTGCTGCGCCTCGCGGTACTGGAAGAACTCCTTGGCAACCGCCGGGAACAGCGCGTAGGACAGAACATCCTCATCCTGCTGCTTCCACTGCGCGCACTCCTTCTCAAACTGCGGCAGCTGCGGCGGGATCAGATCGGCCGGGCGACAGGTGATCGGCGTCGCGTCGCCGATGATCTTCTTCTGGACCTCCGGATTAAACGGCTTGACTGTCTGTCCAAACTCGCCCATCATGATCTTCTTGGACTCCTTCGGAACCAGTTTGTACCGCTCGCCGGCGATCACATTCATCACGGCCTGCGTGCCCACGATCTGGGACGACGGCGTTACCAGCGGCGGCTCGCCGAAGTCCTTGCGGACGCGCGGGATCTCTTCCAGAACCTCACGGTACTTGTCTTCCTTGCCCGCTTCCTTCAACTGGTTCACGAGGTTCGAAAGCATACCGCCCGGCACCTGATAGCGCAGGGTCTGGATGTTGACGCCCAGAACCTTCGGATTCAGCAGTCCGCTCTTAAGTGCCTGCTCGCGGATCGGCGCAAAGTAGTCGGCGATCTCCGCCAGCTGCTCCTGATTCAGGCCGGTGTCGTACGGCGTTCCGCGGAAGGTCTCCACCATAACCTCTGTGGCCGGCTGGCTGGTACCCAGAGCCAGAGGCGACATCGCGGTGTCAATGATATCGCAGCCCGCTTCCACAGCCTTCAGATACGTCATGGAAGCGACACCGGACGTATAATGGGTATGCAGATCGATCGGCAGCTTCGTGGACTCTTTCAGGGCCGTCACCAGTTCTGCCGCCGCGTAAGGCGTCAGAAGACCAGCCATATCCTTGATACACAGGGAATCTGCGCCCATTTCCTCGATTTCTCTGGCGATATTCTTCCAGTAATCCAGCGTGTAGGCATCGCCCAGCGTGTAAGAAAGGGCGATCTGCACATGGGCCTTCTCCTTGTTGGCTGCCTTCACGGCTGTCTGCAGGTTGCGGATATCGTTTAAGCAGTCGAAGATACGGATGATATCGATGCCATTGGCCACGGACTTCTGCACGAAGTACTCAACCACGTCGTCAGCATAATGATTGTATCCCAAGATGTTCTGACCGCGGAACAGCATCTGCAGCTTGGTGTTCTTGAAGCCGGCTCTTAACTTGCGGAGCCTCTCCCACGGATCTTCCTTCAGGAAACGCAGGGACGCGTCGAAGGTCGCGCCGCCCCAGCACTCCACGGCATAGTAGCCGACCTTATCCATCTTGTCGATGATCGGCAGCATCTGCTCGGTACTCATTCTGGTCGCCAGCAGAGACTGATGGGCGTCGCGAAGGACGGTTTCCACAATCTTCACCGGTTTTTTCTGTATCTCAGCCATTGTATTACCTCCTGTTATTTTCATTCATTTTCGACTCGCAGGCCCGCGCCTGCAGGCATTCGTCTGTCCGCCTGCGCAGCCGGCCCGCCCGCTCATTTTACTTC
>CANQFR010000060.1 GCA_947599905.1 uncultured Lachnospiraceae bacterium | reverse complement strand
GGCTTATCCTCGTACATCACAAGGGCGTTGGCTTTCTTTCCCTCCTGCAGCACCTCGCGGCCGCAGTCCTTATCGTAGAGGCGGTCGATTTCTCCGTTCTCGTCGAAATGGACCGTATAGAACGGGGTCTCAAGCGTATGGTCATCCACAAGGCTAAACGGATGCTTCTCTTCGGTCTGCGGCTTTCCGGAGCCGGCGTGTACCTGGTACATGACGGAATATCCCTTGGCGGGAATATTCTTCACAAAGGCTACGGTTCCGTCCGCCGTCTTCTGGCAGGGATAGACCTGACCGGCCATATCCACCAGCCACTCCGCGTCGCAGTCGCCTAAGAGTACGATGTCGTCGCGGCGCCTGCCGGTGGTATTGACGATCATCATGCAGTGTCCGTTCCCGGCCAGGGCGTGAAGCCGCTCGTCAGTGAGGGCGCCGATCTGCTCATGCAGCTGATCATACTCCCGCTTCGTCACCTCGTAGACCTCGTGGATCGAGGAGCCGGGCAGGATATCGTGGAACTGGTTCAGAAGCACCGTCTCCCACATCTTATAGATCTGCTCCGCCGGGTAAGCCGTCTTATCCTCGGCCAGGACGCCTAAAAGCTCCAGATCCATAAGTCCCAGTTCGGTCTTGCGGTTGGCCCGCTTGTTGCGCGCCATGGAGGTCAGCGTACCGCGGTGATACTCGAAATACAGTTCGCCCTCCCACACGGGCAGACGCTTGTTATCCCACACCTTCTCCTTCAGCTCGTCGAAGAATACGCCGGCGAACTCCTGGCGCACCTTCGGGATCCCCTTGATGCCCTTCTCCATACGCACAGAGGTCTCCAGCATCTCCCTGGTGGGACCGCCGCCGCCGTCGCCGTAGCCGTAGGAGATCAGGATGTCGTTGTTGATATCTTTATTCTGGTAGCGCATCCAGCCGCCCATGATGGAGTCCGGATGCAGCGAGCCGTTATAAGTGGTGAAGAAATCCGTCACCGGCTGCTTGATGCCCAGGGTCGTGATCAGATGGGTCAGCACTTCGCTGCCGTCGATGCCTCTCCAGCGCATGGTGTCATAGGGAACCTTGTTGAACTGGTTCCAGGACAGCTTGGTGGTCATGAAATAGTCGATGCCGCATTTCTTCATGATCTGCGGAAGGGCCCCGCTGTATCCGAACACATCCGGCAGCCACAGGATCTTACTGTCCACGCCGAACTCGTCCTTGAAGAACTTCTTGCCGTGCATAAACTGGCGCACCAGAGACTCGCCGGAGGTCAGGTTCGTATCCGACTCCAGCCACATGCCGCCTTCCGGCTCCCAGCGGTGTTCTTTCACCCGCTCCTTGATCTTCGCAAACAGCTCCGGGTAGCGCTCCTTTAAGAACGCGTAAAGCTGGGGCTGGCTGGACATAAAATGATAGGACGGGAACTCATCCATCAGCTTCAGGACCGTCGCGAAGCTGCGGCCGGTCTTCTCCCTGGTCTGCTCCACGGTCCACCACCAGGCCACGTCGATATGGGTGTGGCCGATGCAGGTGGCGATCACGTCGCTGTAGCCCGCCAGATCCGTATAAAGCGCCTTGTCTATATAATCGCTGGCCTCCTGCAGGGTGCTGTAAAACGCAGCAGAATAAGGAGTCCTCAGGTCGATGAGATTGATCGTCTCGTTCAGGACATTCTCGATCTCCATGCGGGTCCTGTCTTCCTTATCCATCCGCGTAAATGCCCACAGCGGCACCTGCAGGTCATAGTAGACCTTGTTGATCAGGGCGTCCATCTCAAAGAAATCCACCCGCAGCTGGAACTCGTCGTGAAGCGTGCCGGTATAGGACTGAAGCTCTACCTTAAGCTCTTCTCCGCCTTTCGCGCTCTCCGTGATATTCACCATGCGGTGGTTCATATCGATTCCCTGGATGATCTCTCCGTTGATAAACAGCAGAAACTGCGGATTCTTGCCGTCGTCCCACTCCTTGATCTGAGTGGACACGTGCATCCAGAGTCTCCTGCCGTCCATTTCCTCAGGAACCGTAAATGTCGTCTTAAACCAGTAATGCTCATCCGGACCGTACCAGTGCATGGTCCTGCTGTCGAAATGCTCCCACGGCGTTTCGCAGTTTTCCGCGTCCTCAGGATGGAAGAAATTCCCTTTCTTGTATTCCCAATCCAGAACCGGGATCCTGTCCTTCACGCGCAGCTTCTTGAGTTCATCGCAGATCACCTGAACCCGCTTGTCTAGAAAATGCATGTTATCCTCCTGACACAAAAATAGAGTGATGTAAATGTCCGACATCGCCACCACTCTATCATATTTCAGACCATAAAGCAATCTAATTTTTTAACATTCGAAAAAGATATTTTCGGCGGCGGGGAAGCCTCATCTGCGCCTCCGGCACGGCAGCGCGAAAGCCTCGTCTGCGCCTCCGATCACGGCATCTCAGGAGCCGCAGCCGCCTTGTCGCAGAGCATCACGCCGCCGGCCGCTTCCGCCTCCGGCGCACCCTCCCGGCCGCCGCTTTCACCGCATCTGGTCGTAACTGTCGCGGAGGATCCGGCAGGAATCCTCGAACTTCTGCTGCTCCTCCTCATTCAGCGATATTTCCAGCACACGCTGGATACCGTTGCGGTTGATAATGCAGGGAACGCCGGCGAATACATCCGTCTGCCCGTACTCACCCCGCAGCATCGCCGAGACTGTCAGCACGCTGTTCTCATCGCCCAGAATCGCCTTCGTGATGCGGGTCATCGCCATACCGATCCCGTAATAGGTGGCTTTCTTAGCCTCAATGATCTTATACGCCGCACCCTGCACCTCCGCCGCGATCTCGCTTAAGCGGTCCATACAGACCTCTTCACTGCTGTCGCAGAGCTCCGTGATGGGCTTGGTCGCCAGAAACGCCTGGCTCCACGGCACAAACTCGCTGTCGCCGTGCTCGCCGATTACATAGGCGTGGACGTTGCGCGGATCCACGTTCAGGTACTCGCCCAGCAGATAACGCAGTCTGGCCGTATCCAGGGCTGTGCCGCTTCCCAGCACCCGGCGCGGGTTGAAACCGGACAATGCATAGGTAATCCGCGTCATGATATCCACCGGGTTCGTCGCCACCAGGAAAATGCCGTTGAAGCCGGAAGCGGTCACCGGATCCACGATGGATTTGAAGACTTTCGCGTTGCGCTTCAGAAGATCCAGCCGCGTCTCGCCCGGCTGCTGGGCCACGCCGGCGCAGATCGCGACGATATCCGCGTCCTGGCAGTCCCGGTACTCGCCCGCGTAAATGCGCATATTCGAGGAGGCGAACGCCAGACCGTGATTTAAGTCCATGGCCTCGCCCTCGGCGCGCTTCTTATCAATATCGATGAGTACCAGTTCCTCGCATACATTCTGGTTCAGCAGGCAATAGGCGTAACTCATCCCCACCATGCCGGTGCCCACCAGCACTACCTTCCGTCTTTCCGATTTTGTCATGATCGGCCTCCTTCCTCTTCTTCCCTTAGTATCCCTGTCTTTTTGTAAAAATATTACGCACGCAGTCCGGTTTTCTCAGGCTGCCGCAAAGAGACTCAATGTAATGTACCCGGGCGCGCGGATCGCGCGGCCCGGCCGGGTTCTGTCTTTATATCCATTCGGTGATATATTTGCACTTGGTCATTTATCTGCATTCCGCCGTTTATTCTGAGTTCATTTCTTCTGCAGTCTCTGACGCACGATCTCGTAGGCCAGCACGCCGGCCGCTACGGACGCATTCAGCGAATCGATATCGCCCTTCATCGGGATCCGCGCGGCCATATCGCAGTTTTCCTTCACAAGCTTGCTGACGCCGTCGCCTTCCCCGCCCACGACCAGACCGATGGGACCGGTCAGGTTCAGCTGATACATCACTTCCCCTGCCATATCGGCGCAGACAAACCAGAGACCTTCCTTCTTCAGCTGTTCAATCGTGGCCGTCAGGTTCGTCACCCTGGCGACCGGCGTGTAATTTAACGCCCCCGCCGAGGTTTTCGCCACCGTCGCGGTCAGGCCGACCGCCCGCCGCTTCGGGATAATGACACCGTGCGCACCGGCCTGATTGGCCGTACGGATGATGGCGCCCAGATTATGGGGATCCTCGATGCCGTCCAGAAGGATCACAAACGGCGGCTCGCCTTTCTTCCGGGCGTTCTCCAGGATATCCTCCACTGTGGCGTAGCCGTAAGCCGCCGCCTGGGCGATCACGCCCTGATGATGGCCAGTCACAGACAGCTGATCCAGCCGCTCTTTCTTAACAAAATTCAGGATCAGTTCCGGCTGCTTTCTGGCCTCCCGCAGGATCGTCTGCACCGGGCCGTCCTTACAGCCGTCCAGCACATACAGCCGGTCAATGGTCTTGCCGGAACGGAACGCCTCCAGCACTGCGTTGCGGCCTTCGATCAAAGCCGAACCGCTTTCCGGCTCCCCGGTATGTATCTGCGGACCGGCACCGTTTTTCTCATCCACGTATCTGCTCATTCCCCGTCAAATTCTCCTATTTTCTCAAGCCCCATGCCAACCAGCTGCGCCAGCCGGTCCAGCCGCTCCGTCAGGTACAGATAGCCCACCAGCGCCTCGAAGCCGGTAGCCGTTCGGTAGTCGATGACCGACGCGTTCTTGGCGCCGGAAGCGGACTTGGCGTTGCGGCCCCGCTTATAGACCGCGTCTTCCTCCTCCGTCAGCTCCGGTTCCAGCAGCCGGATCATCCGCGCCTGGGTCTCCGCCTTTACCAGATTCGCGTCGTGGCGGTGCATCTTGTTGACCTGCATATTGCCCAGGTTCACGACGCGGGTGCGGATCATAACCTCGTAAACCGCGTCGCCGATATAAGCGAGCGCCAGCGGAGAATAGGTTGCGGCGTCCACCGCATGAAGGTGGAATATTTCCTTAAAATGAGCCGGAAGCGCCGCGGATTCCTGTCCGGCCGTCTCTTTGCCTGCACCCGATTCGCCGGTGCCTGCTTTGCCGCCGGCTGCTGCATCGGCGATCGCCACCCCGGCAGCAGCTTCCGTCCCCGCCATCAGACGACCATCTCCTACGCGCGTTTCCATTTCACGCCCTCTCTGGTATCCTCCAGAATGATGCCCATATCGGACAGTTTTCCGCGAATCTCGTCTGCCAGCGCGTAGTTCTTCGCCTTTCTGGCTTCCTGCCGCGCCTGAATCATGGCCTCGATCTCCGAATCCAGCGCCTCGTGTTTTACCTCGGTGACGATGCCCATTACATCGCAGAGCTTCTCGATCGTCTCCTTCAGATACGACACATACGCCGGGCTGCTGCTTTCGTCCGCCGTGGAATTGCTGAGCTTCACGAGTTCGAAGATAGCGGAAACGGCGTCAGCTGTATTGAAATCATCATCCATGGCGGCCTCGTATTTGGCGACCAGATCCTTAACCGCAGCCGCATTCTCCTGCTCGGCCGCCGTCATGGAAGCCGCGCCCTGCGCCCTCTGCTGAAGCTCCGCCAGCTTCCCGACCGCCGTCCGGATCCGCTCCAGACCGTTCTTCGACGCCTCCATCAGCTCCGCGCTGAAATTCAGCGGGCTGCGGTAGTGGGCGCTCAGCATGAAGAAGCGCAGCACCTGCAGGTCGTATTTCTCACTGATCTCACGAACCGTGAAGAAATTGCCCAGCGACTTGGACATCTTCTTATTATCAATATTCAAAAATCCGTTATGCATCCAGTACTTCGCGAACGGCTTGCCGTTGGCGCACTCGCTCTGGGCAATCTCGTTCTCATGGTGAGGGAAGATCAGGTCCTCGCCGCCGGCGTGGATGTCGATCTCGTCGCCCAGATAGCGCTTCGCCATGACCGAGCACTCGATATGCCAGCCGGGACGGCCCTCGCACCAGGGCGACTCCCAGTAGGGTTCTCCCTCCTTCTTCGGCTTCCACAGGACGAAATCGTTGGGATCCTCCTTGCCCTCCTCGCCGGTCACCTTGATCTCGCGGAAACCGGACTGCAGCTCATCCAGGTTCTTGTGGGAGAGCTTGCCGTATTCCTTAAATGAAGCCGTCCGGAAATACACGGTTCCGTCCTCCGCCACATAGGCATTCCCCTTCTCGATCAGCATGTGGATCATGGCGAGCATCCCCTCGATCTCCTTCGTCGCCTGCGGATGGGTCGTGGCCGGCTTCACATTCAGGCCCGCCATGTCCTTCTTACACTCGGCGATGAAGCGTTCGGAGATCACAGACGCGTTCACGCCCTCCTCCAGCGCCTTATTAATGATCTTATCGTCGACGTCGGTGAAATTGGATACAAAATTCACCTCGTAACCTTTATACTCAAAATACCGCCGCACCGTGTCGAAGACGATCATGGGCCTGGCGTTGCCGATGTGAATATAGTTGTAGACCGTCGGGCCGCAGACATACATCTTGACCTTTCCCGGCTCCAGCGGTACAAATTCTTCTTTTCTCCTGCTCAATGTGTTGAATATCTTCATATCTGATACGATTCCTCCCTGAACTCTGCTCCGTATAACTATGGCCTGCAATCCGAACTACGCTTCCGTCCTCAGCCCGCAGCCGGGACACCCCGCGCACTGCGGCTGTGCCGTGCTCATTCTGTCATCATAACAGTAATCCTCGATCGACGTCAGCAGACAGACCGCCTGGGCGGAGATTCCTTCTCCGCTTCCCGTAAAGCCGAGTCCCTCTTCGGTCGTCGCCTTCACACTGACACGGCCAGCATCAAGATGCAGCGCTTCGGCTATATTGACCGCCATCTGCGGCCGCCACGCCGCCAGCTTCGGCCGCTGGGCGATGATGGTGGCGTCGATATTCTCGATGATATAGCCCCTCTCTTCCAGCAGCGCTCCCACGCGTTTTAAAAGCTCCACGCTTGAGATCCCCTGATAGGCCGGATCCGTATCCGGAAAATGCTGTCCGATATCGCCGAGCGCCGCCGCGCCCAGAAGCGCGTCCATCACCGCATGAATCAGCACATCCGCATCGGAATGGCCCAAAAGTCCTTTCTCATAGGGGATTTTCACACCCCCCAGTATCAGATCCCGCCCTTCTGTCAGGCGGTGTACATCATAGCCCTGCCCGATCCTCATGGTGCATCCGTTCCTCTCATTTTACACGATCATCCTGATCTGATTCGCAATGCAGCTGACATGCAGCTTCCTGTGCCTTCCAAAACTCTCCCCATCGCAATGTACCGGCATCTCACGGTCCAGACAGATTTCCGCCTCGCGGCAGGTATAGAGCCTCGATCCCGGGAATTTCCTCCGGCTCCCCAGAAGCGCCCCCAGAAGAACCGGCACCAGACGCAGCTTCCGGTTCTGATGAACCACACGCACGTCCAGTTTCCCATCGCTGGGATCCGCGCCCGGCGCAAACAGGAAGCCGCCGCCCTCATAGGGATGAATATGGACCGACACAAAATAAATGTGGTTAAACTCCACCTTTCTGGTACCGTCCAGGATCAGGCAGCCCTTCACCGGCTTAGCCAGAATCAGCTGCTTAATCCCCAAGACCAGATAGTTCCATTTCCCGAGAAAAATGCCTTTCTCGCGCTGCTTCTCCCGAACGCCGGCAATGTTCTCGCATACTGCCGCGTCCATACCGATGCCCGCGCTCACAAGAAAACGGCGGTGTACCGGCCCGTTATCGCAGACCGCGACGCCGTAATCAAGCAGTTTCTCTTCCGTAGGATTCAGGATCCTGCCCAAACTTTCTAACGGGTTTTTCGAAAGTCTCAGGCTCCTGGCTAGGTCATTGCCGGAGCCGGCAGGAATATATCCCAGTGCCGCCGGGCCGGGAAACGCCAGCCCGTCGGTCACTTCGCCGACCGTTCCGTCGCCGCCGACCGCCACGATGGTCTGCGCTTCCTTCCGCCCTTCCGTCAGTTCCGAGGCGAAGCTCGCGGCGTCGCCCGTTTTCTCTGTCAAAAGCGCCTGATACTCCGCGCCCAGGCGCTTTAATTCCTTCTCGACCCGCCGCCAGACTTTCAGTCCCTTTCCGCCGCTGGCATTGGGATTTACGATAAAACGGTACATATCAGCCGACCTCGAGCTTTCCCTCCGCTATCGGATCGTCCATGATGATCTCCCCGACAACCGGTACGCGGATCGTCCCCCCGCAGCGAATTCCTAAAACTGTTTGCCGGTAAGCCGGCAGAGGTCTCGCTCCACATTGAATGTTTGGGTTCTATTTTAGCGCATGTACATGGAAATTGCAAGTGGTTGATTTGAAGAGATAACGCGCGGCGGGGCCAGCGCACACTTAACCTGCGGTGAGCTTATATCCGAGGCGGCGCACGGTTACAATTGAGGCATGGACCCGGAGCGTGTCCATTTTCTTACGGAGAAATGAGATATAAACTTCTACATTGTTATCGATGGCGTCGGGACGGCCGCTCCAGATCCGTTCCAGCATCGTCTCTTTGGAGACAATGAGGTCGCGGTTGACCATCAGAAGGCGCATGACGTCAAATTCACGCTTGCCAAGCTGGAGCGTTCCCGCCGGGCCGGACAGCGTGAAGGTGGACTGGTCCAGATACAGGTCGCCGACTGAAAGACGCTCCGGAAGGAGGCTTCCGCGGCGGCGGCCGAGGGCTTTCAGGACGGCCAGAAGTTCCCCTTCGTCCACAGGCATGTTCAGACAGTAATCCGCCCCGTTCTGAAGCGCACGGATCCGATCTGCCGCAAGGCGCTCAGGCTGCAGTCTCTCTGCGGTCTGGCCTTCCGTCTGTCTTTCCCTGCCGCCCCCGGCTTCCGCCGCAAACAGCATCAGCACCGGCGTCTGGCAGCCGCGCCCGCGCATCTTTTCCAGAAACGTGAAGCTGTCCTCCCCCTGCAGGGCATTTCCCAGGATCACCGCATCATAACCGCCCTGTTCCAGGGTCAGGTATGCCTGGGCAGCCTCCAGACAGGTCTCCGTCTCGCACCAGACCTGACGCAGCGCCTCTTCCACATATACAGCTGTGTGTCTCTCATTTCCAAGAATCAGTATCCGCATACCTGTATTTTCCTTCTATTCTTTCATAAATCAATACCGAAACTTAGAGATTCCGTAAGGTATTCCCATCGGGCGGCAGGCTGACGCGGCCTGTTTCGCGCCGCGGCCTGCCGCTGCCAACCGAAGAGAATATGACGCCCGTCACCTGCTCCGGACTTCGCGCCGCATGAAACCGATGTAGGAACCTGCAAACATGACGGCGGACAGCGCCACAAGTCCGATCATGTGGGGCCATACCAGAAGCACGCTCTGCCCCAGCGACAGATAACCGCTGATCGCGCCGGACAGCTGCTGCGGCAGAACCAGATTCGTCGTCCGCACCGACGGATCCATGATTGTCGATACCGCCTCGCTGTACAGATAATACGGCGACAGCCGGTTGATCATGGTCTGGCATTCATAATTGTCCAGCACCTGCCCCACGGTAGCCGTGTCATTGATCGGGTACAGCGCGCCCGCCACGATGGATGCCACCAGACTCATGAACAGGGCGAAGAAGATCCACAGGCCAATGCCCAGCATCGCCGAGGTCGCCGCGTGGCGGCACAGCACGGAGAACAGAATCGAAAGCGCCAGCCAGAAGCAGATATACACCGCCGTAAACAGCAGAAATACCGCCGCCCGTCCGACTTCCTCCGCCGTCGGCGGAATACCGGTCTTCAGAATGCCGACCGCGCCGATGAACAGGCCCATGGACAGCACCATGACTACGATGATCGTCGCGCCGGCCAGAAATTTGCCGTTAATAACCGCGTCACGGTAAATGGGCTGGGAGATCAGCCGGTTCAGCGTCCCCTCCGACCGCTCGCTGTTGATTGCGTCAAAGCCAAGCGTCAGCCCCACGAACGGCCCCAGCAGGGCGATGAACGTCGTAAACGACGGAATCGTACTGCCGCTTAAGGTAAATAATTTCAGGAAAATAAAATCCGAATCCGCCGTCACAGCGTCCGAAAGACTGGAAACCGCGCCGTATAAGCTGGCATAGCTGGTCAGAACGATCAGCGCCAGCACGATCAAAAATCTTCCGCTGTGCAGATGGTCCGCCATCTCTTTGCGGTAGAGCGCGTATAAGCCGCTGCGCGCGGACGCGCCGCCGGTCCGGGAACCGGTTTCACGGGCCTCACTGC
Source organism: uncultured Lachnospiraceae bacterium (assembly GCA_947599905.1). GTDB lineage: Bacteria > Bacillota > Clostridia > Lachnospirales > Lachnospiraceae > UBA3402. The sequence goes on along the minus strand of CANQFR010000060.1, from coordinate 5,176 downwards.
CCGTTCTTGCCGAAGATTCCGAAACGCTTTGCTTTCCTGCCGTTTCCGCCTTCATGCTCCTCACCTGCCTCCTCAAAATATCTGCGGTAAATCTCATCCAGATCATTTTCCCTCTGCCGGATCAGCGAAAGCGTATATCCGGCGTCCAGGGATTTCCGCAGCAGTTCACGCTTCACGTCGCTGCGGGAACGAACCACATAGAAATCGCCGGTCCTCTCGACGCTGTCCACATTTCCAAGTTTCTCAAGCAGTTCCCGAAAGCCCGCGTCGTCCGGAAATGCGGCCGTCTCGAGAATACTGACGCCCTCCTGCTGCATACTGCGGGCCAGATCGTCGATCTTGCCGCAGGCCACCAGTTTCCCTTCCACGAACAGCCCCACCCGGTCACAGATCTGCTGGATCTGGTACAGCTGGTGGGAAGAAATAAGGATCGTCCGCCCGTCCTGAGCCGCCAGCTGCCGGATCAGTTCCATCAGTTCCCGCATTCCTTCCGGGTCGATACCCAGGGTCGGCTCATCCATAATGACCACCTTCGGGTCTTTCATCAGCACATCCGCAACGCCCAGACGCTGGCGCATACCGCGGGAATAGGTGGAGGTTTTCTGATCCGCCGCCTCCGTCATTCCCACTCGCTCCAGAAGCTCATCGATCCGCGCTTCGATCACATCTTCCCGAAGCCCGTTCAGCTTCCCGGTGAACCGCAGGTTCTCCCGTCCGGTCATGTCGCCGTAGAAGCCCACATTGTCCGGCAGGTAGCCGACGATGCGCTTCACCGCAATCGGCTCGCGGGTACAGTCCTTTCCGTCGATCCAGGCCTTGCCGGACGCCGGTTCCGAAAGTCCCAGAAGCATTAACGTCGTCGTGGTCTTGCCCGCGCCGTTGGGTCCCAGCAGGCCGAAGATTTCGCCGGGGTAAATGTCCAGGTTCAAGTCAGACACAGCCACCTTGGAGCCGTAAGTCTTCGTCAGGCCTTCCGTATGGATGATCGGCCGGCGGCCATCCGCATCCTCCTGGACTGCCGTAACCGCTTCCGCCGCCTCTGTCTCTGTCCCGGGGCTTCTCTCTGTCACATCCATCGCATTTCCTCCTCTCCGGGCGCCTAACGCCTGCCGAATTTACGGAATACGAACTCCAGCCCCAGCGCCACGACGATCACAATCGCAATGGCCGCCACGCCCCACATGGTGCTGGTCTTCACCGACACGCGGAATTCCAGCTGATCCGAGGAATGCTCGCTGGTAACGGAAAATGACGTTACATAGTCGCCGGTAATGGCGTCATTGCCGGGCTTGACGCTGGCAACCACCTCCGAGGTACTGCCTGCCGGCAGCGAGTCGATGATATTGTCATCCAGATTATAAGAAACCGTCCATCCGCTGGGAGCGGAGGAATTCAGGGATACATTCTCCAGATCCACATTGCCGGTATTCGTGATGTAAAGGGTCACGTCCGAGGCACGGCCCGCGTTGGCATCAAAGCTTAAGCGGCCGTCCGGCGTGGACATCTCCAGTCCGTAGGTACCGGTTACCGTCACTCCCAGATCCATGGACAAAGTTTCCGCCGCCGACACGGCGCTGACCGGGATCTGGTAGGTACCGGACTCCACGCGTTCGGGCGGCTCGACCTTCACCGTAATCGCCTGGCTGCTGCCCGCCTCCACATCGATGGCAGCCACCGCCGTAGTCTCGCCCGAAGGCAGAAAACTGACGGTCCAGCCTGCGGGGGCATTGGCGGAAAGATTATAGGTCTGGGGCTTCAAACTGTTGTTGATCAGCGTGGTACTGAAGCTGAAATCCGTGCCGGACGCGCCTTCCTGCTCCGGGTATTCGGTGCTGAAGGTTCCGCGTCCCGCCTCCTGGCTGGCCGCCGTCAGGCGAAACTCCACATCATCCGAGGGCGCCGCACCAACCGCCTGCGCATGGACCTTCACCGTGTAGGTTCCTTCCTCCAGTTCGCCGGGAACCGTCAGATGCAAGGTCATCGTGGCGCTTCCTTCGCCGGCCGGTACATAGATCCGGTTGATCTCATAGCTTCCGCCCTGCAGGTAACCGTCCCAGCCATCGGGCATGGACGTGATGGATACGTCCGCCGGGAACGCCGCGCCAGTCTGATTGTCCATCGTAATCGTCAGACTTAAGCTGTCGCCGGGTTCCACCGACATCCCGGGATAACTGGTGTAAAGCGTAAGTCCTTCCTCCGCCCGGGCCGGGAAAATCCAGGCGGCGCAAAGACAAAAGGCCGCCAGAAGCGCCAGAAACAGGCGTCCCATCTGCGGCCTTTTCCATACAGACAAGGCGTCACCGGCGCCTTGCCCGCATGGAAATACAAGTGCAAAACTGCGTTTTCCGTTTCGATTCACTGTCAATGACATAGTCTCCTCCTTTTGCCGCATCAGAGGACACGGCTCTTTGTTTCTGAAACCCATCATAAGGCGGAAACCTTTAGCGAATCTTAAGTGTTTATGGAGATACTGTGAAATCTCATTTCTTTTAATCCAGCTCCGAAAGTCCGGTATACAGCTCGTAATACCGCCCCTTCTGCGCCAGCAGGTCGTCATGGTCGCCTCTCTCGATGATCTCGCCCTTCTCCAGCACCATGATCGCGTTGGCGTTGCGGACCGTGGACAGCCGGTGGGCGATCACGAATGTGGTCCGGTCCTTCATCAGCCGGTCCATTCCGTGCTCGATGTGCCGCTCTGTCCTGGTATCAACCGAGCTGGTCGCCTCGTCCAGGATCAGGATTGGCGCCTTCGAGATCGCCGCGCGGGCGATGTTCAGAAGCTGCCGCTGCCCCTGGCTTAGGTTCGCGCCGTCGCCGGTCAGCTCCGTGTCATACCCCTTGGGCAGACGCATGATAAAGGAATGCGCCGACGCCGTCTTCGCTGCCTGGACTACCTCCTCGTCGGTGGCGTCCAACCGTCCGTAGCGGATATTCTCCCGCACCGTTCCGGTAAACAGGTGAGTATCCTGCAGAACCATGGCGATATTTTCCCGCAGATTATCCATTTTCAGATGCTTGATATCCACACCGTCGATCGTGATCGTTCCCGACTGGATATCATAGAAGCGGTTGATCAGGTTGGTGATCGTAGTCTTGCCTGCGCCGGTGGAACCGACGAACGCGATCTTCTGCCCCGGCTTCGCGTAGAGGCTGATATCTTTAAGGATCGTCTTATCCGGGTTGTAGCCGAAATACACATGATCCAGGATCACATGGCCCTGCATGGGTGCAAGCGTCACCGCGTCCGCGTCGTCCGCGGGCTCCGGCTTCTCGTCCATCACCGCGAAGACCCGCTCCGCGCCGGCCAGGGCCGAGAACACCTGGCTCACCTGCTGGGAGATCTCATTGACCGGGCGGGAGAACTGCCGGGAGTAGTTGAGGAATACCGTCAGTCCGCCGATATCAAAGCCGCGCAGCACACAGAGCACGCCGCCGATCGCCGCTGTCAGGGAGTAGTTCACCTGGCTTAAGCAGTTCATGACCGGCCCCATCAGGCCGCCGAAGAACTGGGCCTTGATCTGATTTTCCCGCAGGTCGTCGTTTAAGATATTGAACTCTTCCTTTGCCACATCCTCATGACAGAAGACCTTGACTACCTTCTGACCGCTGACCGTCTCCTCCACGTAGCCGTTGACCGCGCCCAGGGACTCCTGAAGCGATTTGAAATATTTCCGGCTCCGCATGGCCACCGCGCCGCCGGCCTTCAGCATCAGCGGCATCATCAGAAGCGTTACCAGCGTCAGCCAGATATTGGTGTAGATCATAAGCGCCAGGGTCCCGATGATGCTTAACGCGCCGGAGAACAGCTGCACCAGCGTGTTGGAAAGCATCTGTCCCAGCACATCCACGTCGTTGGTGAAACGGCTCATCAGGTCGCCGTTGTTGTTATTGTCATAGAAACGCACCGGCAGCTCCTGCATTTTCGTAAACAGGTCGTCGCGGATCCTCTGCAGGGCGTTCTGGGCGATGTTCAGCATGGTCCTCGCCTGCAGGTAGTTGGCCGCGACTCCTGCCAGATAGATGGCCGCCATCACGAACAGCGACTTAAGCAGTCCGGCTGCGTCGCCGCGGCTTCCGTCAAGCGGAGCGATGTAGGTATTGATGATCGGGCGGAGCATATAGGAGCCCGCAAGATTGGTGATGGTGCTGACCAGCACGCAGGCAAAGGCGATCAGCATCTTGGGCTTATCCTCGTCCAGATAGCCGAAGATCCGGCGGATGGTCTTGCCGCTGTCTTTCATGGCTCCCTTCGAAACCGGCTGCTGAGCCGCGTTCCTGCCGCGCCGTCCGGGGCCGCCGGGACCGGGGCCGCGCATGCCGCCGCCCACCGCGGAAGCGTATTTGCTGTATCTTCTTTTCAGGCTTGCGATGCGGGCAGCCTTGTCGGCAGCGGGCACCGCCTGCGTTCCGGCAGAGGCCGCTGCTCCGGCGGCTTTCGTTCCGGCAGATGCCGCCGCGCTTGTATTTTCAAGATTCCTATTCTCTTTGCTGCTCATCACGCGCTCACCTGCCTTTCCTTCTCCTGGTCTCTCTGGGAGTAATAGATCTCCTGGTAAGCCTCACAGGTTTTGATCAGCTCGTCGTGGGTGCCCATGCCGATGATCTGTCCGTCATCCATCACCAGGATCTTGTCAGCGCCCTCCACGGAGCCGATGCGCTGCGCGATGATGATCTTCGTCGTATCTTTGAGCGACGTGCGGAACGCCTCCCGGATCTTCGCCTCAGTAGCCGTATCCACCGCGCTGGTGCTGTCGTCCAGAATCAGGATCTTCGGCCGTTTCAGAAGCGCCCTGGCGATGCAGAGACGCTGCTTCTGGCCGCCGGATACATTGGTGCCGCCCTGCTCGATCTCCGTCTGATAGCCGTTCGCGAAGCCCATGACGAATTCGTCCGCCTGGGCGCTCTCCGCCATCTGGCGGATCTCCTCCATGGAGGCGGTCTCATCGCCCCAGCGCAGGTTCTCCTCCACGGTACCGGAGAACAGCTCGTTCTTCTGCAGCACCATAGCCACGCCGTTGCGCAGGTTTCTCAGAGAATACTCCCGCACGTCCACGCCGTCCACCAGCACCTGTCCCTCGGTGGCGTCGTAAAGCCTGGGAATCATCTGTACCAATGTGGTCTTGCCGCTGCCGGTGGTGCCGATGATGCCGATGATCTGGCCCGGCTCCGCCGTGAA
>CANQFR010000059.1 GCA_947599905.1 uncultured Lachnospiraceae bacterium | reverse complement strand
AGCAGATCCATTTTCAGGATCCCGGCGGGGATGGAGACGATGGTGCGGATCGCGGGAAGCAGCTTGGCCACAAAGACGCCGGCGCAGCCCCGCTGCCGGACCCAGTTAAGCTTCCTTTCCAGGGTGTCCCGTTTCTCCGGGTGCCGCTCCATGTATCGCTCCAGGACGCGGCTTCCGCCGGCCCGCCCCAGCGCGTAGAGGAGCAGACTGCCGATGAGCCCGGCCGCAACGGTGACGATCATGACCCGCATAAATCCGATGTTGCCCCTGGCGGCCATGACGCCGGACAAAGGCATGATGACGCCTGCCGGGAAACCCGGCAGATTCATATATTCCAGAAGAACGATCACGAAGATCGCCGCTTCGCCGTATCGCAGAAAATAAGTGGTAAACATTGAGATGTCCATAAGAAGCCCTCCGTCTGATCTGTTATGTCTATCATAGAGGGTGAAACGAAAGTTGTTCCTCAGAGAAAATGAAAGATTTTCTAAAGAATATATTTTAGCGGTACAGATTTTCTGAGTGCCGCAGGAAAGGCGCTTCTGGCCGGCGGAAAGCAAAATGCCCTGGGAAAGCTCAGCGCGATGAAAGCCTGATCACCTCAGCCTCCAGCGATGCCACATCCTCTTCCTGATGGGTAGAGATGAGCAGCATCCGTCCGGCGTTTTTCTCAAGAATATAGGAAATAACCGTCTGCCGTGTGTCTTCGTCCAGACCGGTAAACGGCTCGTCCATGAAGAGGACATCATAGGGCGCCAGCAGCGCCCGGCAGATGGCGGTGCGGCGTTTCATGCCGCCGCTTAAGGTGGAGACGGGCCGCGAGAGGGATTCCTCCGGCAGCAGGCGGCTCAGTTCCGCGCGCACCCGGGCCGCGCTCAGAGAGCGGCCCGTGACCAGCAACACATTTTCGACCGGCGTAAATGCCTCGCAGAGGCGGTCTTCCTGAAAGACGGCGGCGAAACGGGGAGAGATACCGGTTGGGTTGTTCCCTTTTCCGGCTTTGCCGTTCGCAGCTGGAAGAGAAGCCGCAGAATCTGAAGCCACAGAATCCGAACTTAAAGAATCTGAAGTCGCAGTATCAGTAGCTGGCAGTGCGGAAACCGTATTTTCCCATATAATATCCCCGCAATCTGCCGTTTCCAATCCCATCAGCACGCGAATCAGCGTGGTTTTCCCTGAGCCGGACGGCCCCATCAGGCAGTAGACGCGGCCGCTTTCCAATTCCAGATCGATTCCGCTTAATACCTGCAGATCCCCGAAGGATTTACGCAGACTGAGGACGGTCAGCTTCATGTGCCGCGCCTCCTTTCCTCTGAAGGCCCCCGAGCAGGGCCAGAAAAGCCCGCTCGAACAGGGCGCTGACGACGATGATCACGAAGGTCCAGGCGAACAGGTTCGCCGTGTCCAGATAGATCTTCGACATATACAGCTGTTCGCCGATGGAAGCGTCCGGGATGCCGATGACCTCCGCCGCGACGCCGGATTTCCAGCTCATGCCCAGGGCCACCCTGCAGCCGCTTAAGAGATAGGGCAGCAGGGCCGGCAGGTAGATATAGCGGAATTTCTTAAGCGCCGGTACCCGGAAAATCTGCGCCATTTCCAGAAGCTTCGGGTCGGTGCTTTGAAGACCGGCGATCGTATTGATATAGATCATGGGAAATACCACGAGAAATGCGATAAATACTGCCAGATTCCGCGACCCGACCCAGATCAGCGCCAGAATGACGAAGGAAGCCACCGGGATGGATTTAAGCAGGGAAAGGATCGGCGACAGAAACTCCTTAAGAAGCGGGAACCGGTAGGCGGCGCCGCCAAATGCCAGTCCGCAGGCAAAGGCCAGCAGAAAACCGAGGCTGATCTTTACAAATGAATGGGCGACGGACAGCCAGAATTCTCCGGTCGGGATCAGGCGCAGGAGCGCCAGCCCGGCGTCCGCCGGACCTACCAGAATGATATTGTTGTGGATCAGCCACGCCGCCAGCTGCCAGATAAAGATCCAGAAGAGGATGATCAGTGGCCGCCGCCAGACGGAGAAATTGTGCGGATTTTGTTTCATGGGCAGTATCCTCGTTATGAAATGCCGCGGGAATTGCGAAGCGGCCGGGGAAACGGCTGAAAAGGTCTGGCCCGCGGATGCATTTTCGGATAAGAAGATTCCCGCAGGCCAGATCGTTTCGTGTCGATTCTGTTTTGTTTACCGTTTATAATAGAATGCGTCGTCCGGCAGCTGTCCGCCTACAGACGTTGGATCCTGATTATACAGCACATTCAGGTAGCCGGAAAGCATTTCTTTCAGCTCGTCGCCTTCGATGCACACGATGCTGCAGTAGGGCAGAGCCTTCTGCGCCACCGGCGCTTTCTCGATGATTCCGTATTTGGCAACCAGTTCTGCGGCTGCCGCTACGTCTTCGCCGGTGAAAGCAGCAGACTGCGCGTGCTCATCCATGAACAGCCGAACGGCCGCCGCGGTGGTCTCATCCGCCAGCAGTTCGCCGCGGACGACGGTCACGCCGGTCACCAGGCTGCCGCCTTCCCCGGAATTCTCGGCAACTTTGTCCCACTCGGCCGTCAGGTCAAGGACGATCTTTAAGTTCTCATTCTGCGCCATCGCCACGGTTACAAATGGCTGCGGCAGCAGACCGATGGCGTCAGCCTGTTCTTTCAGGACAGCAGCCACTTCGGTCGCCTCAGATTTGTATTCGATGGTCAGGTCGTCGGCGGACATGCCGTAGGCGGAAAGCAGGTACTGGAATACGTAATCCGGCGTAGTGCCCTTGCCGGTCATGTAAACGGTCTTGCCGGCCAGGTCGGGGATGCCTGTGATCGAATCATCGGCGGCCACGATATAGAGGACGCCCAGGGTGTTGATATTCAGTACATTGATGCCCTGATTCGTTTTCTGATAAAGAATGGAGGCCATATTTGCGGGAACCAGCGCGATGTCAAGGTCGCCGGCGACCATCTTCGCTACCAGCTCGGAGGCGTCGGTCACCATGGTGAATTCATAATTACCGGCGGCCTCGCCGTTCTCAGACTTATCCATCAGGGAAACAAGACCCATGGAGGTCGGGCCCTTTAAGGAGCCGATGCGCAGGGTTACGCTTTCACCGGCTGCTTCTTCTGTGCCGGGGCTTTCCAGGCTGACGCTGTCGCTCTCGGCAGCGGTAGGGGCATCCTCTGAGGGGACCTGTACGTCGGCGGCCGGTTCGGCTGCGGTGGTTTCAGCCGCAGTGGTTTCGGCTGCCGAAGTTTCCGCTGCGGTTGTCGCTGCGGCAGTGGTTTCATTTCCCGCAGTACCTGAATTTCCCGAACAGCCCGCCAGAAGGGCTGCGGTCATGGCGGCTGCCATGAAGACAGACATAGATTTTCTCATAATGATATTCCTCGCTTTCTTTTCTTCTCCGTCAGGCTGTGCCTTCCGGATGAGTGTGCGTGGCTGCGGCCCGCAGATGCGCATACTCCGAAGCGTCCGGCGGGCGGCAGATGAAACTGCCGTCACCGAAGTTCCGCTGTGAAGCGCGAACCGGCGCCGTCCCCCCGCAGCCGCATCGCCGGAAATCCGTTGAACAGGCCGGTACAGGACGGCGCGCGGAAATCTCCTCATGGGTATCCGCGGCCAACGCACACAGTATAGCATAAAGGAGTTGGTTCGTCCAGTGGAAACTTGCGCAAAAATGCTCTCCCGAAATGATCTGCCGGATGGGAACGTGAAAACAGACGGTGAACGAGAAATGTCGCATCCTGCGAAAAAAATCAGTTGGCATTGTCCCAATCTTATATTATAATCTTCTTATGGACACCTGATAACGTGTGCCGGCCGAAGAAAGAGGGGGCGGCGGTATACATTCTGAGAGGACCTGAGTATGAATAAGATTGAAGCGTACCTGAATGATATTCCCATGTGGGCCGGCGAGAAGAACAGCCTGGATGACATCCGCCGTTATCTGGAGGTGCTGGGCAATCCGGACGATTCTATGCGTATCATCCATGTGGCCGGAACGAACGGCAAGGGCTCCGTCTGCGCATATCTGACCGCCATGCTCTGCGAGGCCGGTTTCTCGGTGGGGACTTTTATTTCCCCGCATCTGGAGCTGACGCGTGAGCGCTTCCTGTTTGACGGTGAGATGGTGGACGGGGAACTGTATGCGGAGGCGTTTGAACGGGTGCGGACCCTGTCGGAACAGATGACGGCAGAGGGCCTGAAACCTCCGACTTATTTTGAATTTCTGTTCTATATGTGCATGGTGATCAATGGCCGTTTGCAGCCGGACTTCCTGATTCTGGAGACGGGGCTGGGAGGCCGGCTGGATGTGACCAATGTGATCCGCAGGCCGGTGCTGACGATCATTACCTCGATCAGCATGGACCATATGCAGTATCTGGGGAATACGCTTGCGGAGATTGCCGCGGAGAAGGCGGGAATCCTCAAACCCGGCGTTCCGGTGGTCTATGACGCCTCCTGCCGGGAGGGCGCCGCTGTCACCGAACGGCGCGCGCAGAATCTGGGGTGTCCGCTTTATGCGGTGAACCGTGACGATTACACGTTGCTTGGCCGCGGCGCGGACGGTCCGCGGATTTCGATCCGTACCGTGGACGGTGGTCAGGTTGTGGTGGCGGTTCCGTCCCAGGCGGAGTACCAGATGATGAATGTAACCGTCGCAGTACGGGCCGTCGGTGTCCTGCGAAGCCGCGGGATTGCGTGGCTGTCGCCGGACGATGTGGTCAGGGGCATTCGCCACAGCTACTGGCCGGGGCGCATGGAGGAGGTGCTTCCGGGCGTCTGGCTGGACGGCGCGCATAATGAAGGCGGCGCCGCTTCTCTGGCAGAGACCATTGCGCGGATGCAGAAGGAGACCGGAAAGAATGTGAACCTGATGTTCGGCGCCATGTCGGACAAGGCCCATGCGGCGATGATCGGACGTCTCTGCGAGGGGATCCGCGCGGGCCGGGTGACCATTGCACGGATGGATAACGCTAGGTACGCCGATGTGAACCAGCTGGCGGAGGAATTCCGCGGGCAGCTGAACTGCCCGGTGGTCATATGCGATACGGTTGCGGAATCCTGGGAAGATCTTCTGAAGAACCGCGGCGACGGACTGGCTTTCTGCACCGGTTCCCTGTATCTGGTGGGAGCGGTCAAGAGTCTGTTGAACGAGGAGAATGAACATGATCGATTTTGAAGAGGAATTGAGCCATTTTAAGCCGAGCCTTGAGGTGGAAGAAGTAGAGGACGCCATTGTGAACAGCGACCTGACGGATATGGCGGATGTCATGATGAGTCTGATCAAGGAAGGCAGCAAAAGCGTAAAGAGTGATGAATAAACCGAAAGATTACACGGACAGATGCAGACGCATTGCGAACGCATTTTATAACGAGGGATTCAGGCTGGCGCAGATCCGTGATCTGACCGGCGCCGCCCGCTGCCTGAAGCGGAGCCTTGCATTTGATAAGTACCAGACCGATGCCCGTAATCTTCTGGGACTGATTTATTATGAGACCGGCGAGATAGCCGAGGCTCTGGTTCAGTGGGTTGTGAGCAGCAACCTGCAGCAGGAGAATAACCGCGCGACACATTATCTGTACGAGGTGCAGGGAAAGCCCGGCAGGCTGGAGGACGAGAGCATCCATATCCACCGCTATAATCAGGCGCTTCTGCAGGCCCAGAATGATAATCCGGATCTTGCAATCCTGCAGCTTGGGCGGGTGGTGGAGCACAAGCCGAATTTTGTGAAAGCCCATATGCTTCTCGCTCTGCTGTATATCGGTCAGGAGGACTATAACAAGGCCGGCAAGTCCCTCTACAAAGTCCTGCAGATTGATAAGAACAATCCGAAAGCGCTCTGGTATATGTCCATTGTCAAGAGCCATACAGGCCGCGCGGACGTGGAGAGGCGGAAGCTGAAGAATGCGTTCTCGCACCATCAGATGGAGGACGACGACATCATCCTGCCGCCCAGCTACAAGGAGAATACGGGCTGGCAGATGATCCTGCAGATTGCCGCAGGACTGGCTCTGGGCGCGGCGGTCATCTTTTTTCTGGTTATGCCGGCCAGAGAGGAACAGTTGAATGACAGCCACAACCGTGAGCTGGCTGCGGTTCTGGAACAGGTGAATCAGAAGAGCATGGAGATCGACGGCATCCGGTCGGATGTGGCGAATATGGAGGCGGAGCGGGACGCTGCGACAGCGGAGCTGGCGGCCATTATGGACGAAAACGGCGGCGTGCTGAGCCAGTATCAGCAGCTTGTCCATATTCTGCAGGCCTACAGGGCGGATGATTTTCAGACGGCGGTGGAACTTTACACGGAACTGAAGCCGGAAGCAGTCAGCGACGAAGGGATGCAGTCGGTTATCGCCGGGATCCGTGAGGATATGGAGAGGCGAGGTTATCAGGTTCTGGCCGACCTGGCCGGACAGGCGCGGGACGCGGGGGATACCGGCCGTGCGCTTGACTATTATCAGAAGAGTCTTGCAATCAAGCCGGATAATCCGCAGGTGCTCTACGATATGGCGATGGTTTATCAGGGACGCGGAGAGGAAGATCAGGCCAATGAACTCTTCGGGCAGGTGATCTTAAACTATCCGGATACGGAGCCTGCGGCGAAGGCAAAGACGGCCAGGGGATACTAAAGCGGCGCCGGCCGCAGACCGGAGACCGCTGCGCGTATCAGTGCGCGGTCTGGTATGACAGGCTGCGGGCGAAAGGGACGAAGAGACAGAAGAGAAAGCTGGAGACAGCAGTATACGATCAGAAGAAAGAAGTCGTTACGGAAGAAGAAAAACCAGACGGCTTCTTTTTGTGCGCAAAACCGGGATGAAATACATGCAAAAGACGCGCCCTGTAGGCAGACGGGCGCAGCATGAAAAGTTTGGAAGGGAGACGGCAGTCATGGGAGAAGTATCATTTTTGTATGAAGCGAAAGGGCAGGTGCTGGTGATCCATTTGCCGAAGGAGTTTGATCACCATAATTCAAGGGATCTGCGCTACGAGACAGACCTGCTTTTGTCGGAGAATTATGTGCGGCGGATGGTATTTGATTTTTCCAGGACCGTGTTTATGGATTCCACCGGCATCGGGATTCTGCTGAACCGCTATAAGCAGATGCAGCGCAGCGGCGGTACGGCGGCGATCTACGGCGCGAACGCGCAGATCAGGAGGGTGCTGGCAGTAGGCGGCGTGGCGAAGCTGATGCCGCAGTATGCGTCGAAGGAAGCGGCGCTTATGGGTTGACGGGGAGGAAAAGAAAATGTGTCAGATGGAGAAGGAGCTGCAGGCGGAGCTTGTATCGCCGGAAACTGTGGGACCGGGAACATCGGAGGACGTGCCGGAATGTGCGCAGGCGGGATCGGCAACCGATACCATGCGGCTGCAGATCGCAAGCTGTTCCCGCAATGAACAGTTCGCGCGGGTAGTGGTGGCAGTCTTTGCCAGCCGTCTGGATCCTACGGTGACCGAGATTGACGATCTGAAGACGGCGGTCTCTGAGGCGGTCACCAATGCGGTGATCCACGGCTACGGCGGCGAGGAGGGAACTATTTACATAGAAGCTTCCATCTGCGGACGGGAGCTGACCGTGACCGTTCGCGATGAGGGCGTGGGTATCCCGGACATACCAAAGGCGATGGAACCGATGTTCACCACCGACCGGACAGGCGAACGCTCCGGTATGGGCTTTGCGTTCATGGAGGCTTTTATGGATCAGGTGGAGGTACGTTCCGAAGTCGGACACGGAACTGCCGTCACGATGAAAAAGCGGATGGGCGGGTGAGCGCATGGATGAGACGATGGTGCTTATCACCAGGGCACACCAGGGAGATAAAACAGCCCGCGACCGGCTCATATGTGAGAATATGGGCCTGGTCTGGAGTATTGTACGGCGGTTCGCGGGCCGGGGATACGACATGGAGGACCTGTTTCAGATAGGCAGCATCGGACTGATGAAAGCGGTTGATAAGTTTGATCTGAGCTATGAGGTGCGTTTTTCCACCTATGCGGTGCCGATGATCACCGGCGAGATCAAGCGTTTTCTGCGGGATGACGGACTGATTAAGGTAAGCCGTTCCTTAAAGGAAATGGGCATCCGCGTGGCGGCCGTGCGGGAGAGTCTGAGCGGCGTCAACGGCCGGGAGCCGACGGTGGAGGAGATCGCGCGGGAGATCGGGGCCAGTAAGGAAGAAGTGGCCGCCTCCATCGAAGCCGGCGCGGAGGTGGAATCGCTCTATAAGAATGTGGGCGCAGGGGAGGAGGCGGGCCTGTGCCTGATGGACCGGATCGAGGATCCGGACGAGACGCAGGAACGGCTCCTGAACCGGATGGTTCTGAAGAATCTGATTGAGGAACTCGGTGAGAAGGAACGGGAAATCATTATGCGGCGGTATTTTGATAATCAGACGCAGACGCAGGTTGCGGAGGCGATTGGCATCTCGCAGGTTCAGGTATCGCGGCTGGAGAAGCGGATCCTGCGGCAGATGCGGGAACGGTTTTAGCGTTCGCATATTTTTGTGAAACTCGTCCATACTAGCCATCAGGAATAAGCGATGAGGAAGTGAGAGTATGGAGTTTTTGAAGAGCAAATGGCTCTATGCCATTTTGGCGCTGACGCTGATCCTTCTGCTGGCTGCCGCGGCGTATCTCTATCTGCTGTCGGGCGACGGGAATCCGTATGCGGGCGGGCTGCTTGTGGAGGCGGTACATCGATGGCCAGAATTCTCTATCTGAAGCTGAACAAGATTTCCGCGGTTCACGAAAAGGACGTGTTTCTGAAGGATGTGGCGGCTCTCTATTCCGATGAACCGGCGGTTATGGCCAAATGCGGCGCCATCAAGGTGAGGACCGTCCGTGAAGACTGCGATCGCCGCTATATCGGGGATGTGCTTGATATTCTGCAGAAGATCCATGAAGCCGATCCTGCGGTTCAGGTTACGAACATCGGCGAAACCGATTACATCATCGATTATCAGCGGCCGCGGCGTTTCCGGCGTGTCTTCGAATGGGTGAAGACAGTCTGTGTCTGTGCAGTCTGCTTCTGCGGCGCGGCATTTGCGATCATGACCTTCAACAACGACGCGAGCGTTTCGATTGTGTTCCGGCAGATCTATCGGATGGTGCTGGGACAGGCGCAGCAGGGGGACATATCTGTGCTGGAACTGTCCTACTCCGTGGGGCTTACCGTGGGCATTCTTGTGTTCTTCAATCACTTTGCCGCATGGAAGCTGAATACGGATCCGACGCCGCTGGAGGTGGAGATGCGGCTATTCGAGGACAACATCACGAAGACCCTGATCGGGAATGCGGGGCGGAAGGAGACGGATATTGACATCACTTAAATGGCTGTTTCTTGTCTTCTTCGGACTGAGCGCCGGGAGCGTCATCGCCGCAGGCGTGTTCGCATTTCTGGCGATCATCGGCGTTTTTCCGCGGCTGATCGGCAAGACGAAGACGAAGAACCATATCCTTCTTTACGAGACGGTTATCGTGCTGGGCGGCACGGCGGGAAACGCGGCGTATCTTTTTGGAGGCGAGGGCAGCCTGGGAAAGCTGGCCGGGACGGCCGGCAGATGGCCGGCGGCAGTCGTTCTGACGGTATTCGGTCTGTCGGTGGGCGTCTTTATCGGCTGTCTGATCATGTCGCTGGCGGAAACCTTAAAAACACTGCCGGTCATCAGCAGGCGGATTCATCTGGCCCTGGGACTGCAATGGCTGATTCTGGGGATCGCGCTCGGGAAGTGTCTCGGGGCGCTGCTGTATTTCTCAAGGGGAATGGGATTGTGAGTATGGAGGAAACATGCCCGGAGGGCATCGTATAAGGAGAACACATCATGGAAATCAAACAGGAGTCTTACAATGAATACGTCAGACAAATGACGCCGGCCAATCCGCTGTGGAAGAACATGCTGCGGGCGTTTCTCACCGGCGGTATGATCTGCACCGTCGGGCAGGCCGTTATCAACTGGCTGATGTCCGCTTACAGCCTGGACCGGCAGACAGCGGCGGCCTGGAACACGCTGGCGCTGATTCTGGGAAGCATTCTGCTGACCGGCCTTAACATTTATCCGAAGATCGTCAAATGGGGCGGCGCCGGAGCATTGGTGCCGATTACCGGCTTTGCCAATTCCGTTGCGGCGCCGGCCATCGAGTACCGGGTCGAAGGTCAGGTCTACGGCATCGGCGTGAAGATCTTCACGATCGCCGGCCCGGTGATATTATTCGGAATTCTGTCCAGCTGGGCGCTCGGCGTGGCGTACTGGGCCGGTCAGCTGCTGGGGTGGCTGTAGTTACAGGCTTTTCAGTCCGCAGAAATCCAGAAATTCCTGAATCATCGTCTGCTGGAGGGCCTTCAGCAGTGCCGGCGCCTTGCCGCCGACCGGCTTCCCTTCAAATGTTTCCGCAAAGGAACATAAGTTGGAGGAACTGGTGATGATCACTTCGTCGGCCTGACGCAGTTCTTCCAGAGTGAAAGCCGTTTCGTCGACGGGGATGCCCAGCTTCTCGCAGGCCTTAAACATATGCGCTTTGGTGATGCCGGGCAGGATATGGCAGTCGTTGGGGTGCGTCTTTAAGATGCCTCCGGGCAGCAGGATGGAACAGTTCGAGTGGGAGCACTCGGTGACGGTTTCACCCCGGTGAAATACGGTTTCGTTGCAGCCCTCCGCCTCTGCCTTCTGGGCAGCCAGCACATTGGGCAGGAGGTTTAAGGTCTTGACATTGCAGTAGAGATACCGCTGGTCTTCCATACTGGTTAATTTCATCGGCTGGCTGAAGTCGCGGAAGACTTTGGGAGTGACGGTAATCCACAGGTTCGGCGAGAAGCCTTTCGGGCACGCGTGGCTTCTGGGCGCGGTTGCGCGGGTGAACTGGAAATAGACGAAACTGTACCGGTTGTCTGTTCTGGAAATCATGTCCTGCAGGATCGCTTTTAATTCTTCTTTTGTCATATTGATCTGAATATCGATCAAACCGGCAGAATGATACAGCCGATCCACATGTTCATCCAACAGGAAAATGGTATTTCCGGCGGCCATGGTGGCGTCGTAGACGCCGTCGCCGAAATAGCATACCCGGTCGAGCATCGGTATGGTCATCTCCTCCGGCGCTCCGGTTTTTCCGTTATAATATGCGATTGATTTCATAAATAGCCTTCCCGGTGATTGCGCAGTATTAACATACATATGCGCAAACCCAGTAAAGAGTAGCATGTTTTCGGGAAAAAGTAAAGACGGATGAAATGATTTTCTGAGGTATTCCGACGCTGTTATCCGATGCCGCGGGGAATGGCCTTTAACGCCCGGACGGCGCATCTTCCTTCTGAAATTCCATGATGTCCGCGATATCGCAGTCGAGAATTTTGCAGAATTTGTCAATGGTATTGGTACTGACGCTTTCGTTCCGTTTCAGACGGGTCAACTGGGAAGGACTGACCTCGTAGGTGTTGATCAGCTTATATTGGGAGATTCCCTTCTGTTTCATAACTTTCCACAAATTGTCAAATACGATCATGATATTTCTCCAGTCCGCGGTAGAATTGTCTGAATCATAACCGATATTGGTTCATAATAAAATTACTGATATTAGTTATTGACTAATATCAGTAATTTTATGCGGAAGGAAGCTTATTCTGAATGTAAATGATACCGCCGCAGGATGGGGATCCGGGGGAAACGCAGGGGCAGAGGGTTTACAGATCCGGCTTAAGTGTCTGAAAGCTGTATCGCTCCGCGTCGGACACCGGGTCTGTGCGCAGCTCGCCCTCCTGGGAGGACAGAAGCAGATGGCTGTGCGCAAGCCAGACCTCCAGATTGCCGCACCACCGGCGGAACAGCTCTTCGTCATAACCGGTACGGCTTTCGTAAAAACGGAAGGATGAGCCGGCGAGCTGCCGGATCTGTCCTTCCCTGCCCAGGCGGAATACCTGGTAGGAATACTCGCCGAAGGTGTCGCGGTCTTCAATATGGACCGTCAGAAGATACCCGGTCTCCTCCAGCTCGCCGGCGTAGATATTGTTCCATCCGGCCCGGGCGGAGTGGGCGGAAAGGGAAAATGAAAACTGTCCCGCTTCTTCATTGTTATAGCGGATGAGCACGATCCCGCTGTTTCCGTCGCCGATATTGCCGGTATAGATATCGATCTGTTCCGCGCCGCGGGCATCGGAGACGTCCGCGGCCTCAGTCCGGGCAAGCCTGTAATACGCCGCCAGGGCGTCGGCGCTGGTCTGCTGTCCGGTAAGATCCGGAAGATCGTCGTACCAGCTGTCCATTCCGTCGTAAGCCAGGTAGGAGATACCGGCTTTGTAAAAAGCGCTTTCCAGGGCGGCCTGGCTGATCCGGCCATTTGTGAAAACCGCGTGGATCGGCATATCCTGCCAGGTCAGACCATCCGTCAGGAGCCTGGCAAATTCGTCGAAGCCGGTCTCTTCGTACCGCAGAGTCTCAAAACTCCGGTTGACCAGGAAGGTGCAGTCGTCCGCGAAAGGAAGGAGCGGCAGTTCTTCGCCTTCCGGCCATTCGGGGACGACGTAGCGGTCGAATCCCCGCGCGCTGCGGGAGAGAGAGCGGGGATAGAGCAGATAGATTCCGTCCGGGACGGCGCCGCCGCGCAGAATGTCCGGCGTGAGGGTTTCGGGAACCGCTGAGCGCTCCAGCTCGCAGGAGATTCCGGAAGCGGAGCCGGACAGGATCCCGGAGCCGAAACCGGCCAGAAATGCTGCCGCTTCCTCGGCGGAAAGCGTGACCCAGACGTCATACTGCCCCGCGTCCACCGCCACCACCCGGGTGTCGGCGAAGAGGAGAGGGGCGGCTGCGTCGCTTTCGTTATCGCTGGTCTGTCGGCGGTAGAGGAGGAGACGGTCACCCTCCTGAGCGTTTTCGGCCATACCGATGGGGACGGAGAAGAGATACCGGCCGTCGTCGAGCGGAAGGAGGTCGAAACCGACGCCGACGACCTGGATCGCTTCCGCCCCGGCAGTGAAGCGGCTGGCTGGTTTCGCTTCGGATGCTGCGGCTCCGGCGGTGTCCGATCTGGCGGTTTCCTGTCCGGTGATCTGCATACCGGCGGTCTCAGACCCGTCCGCTGCGGTTCTCACAGTTTCCGAATCGGCGGCCGTCATATCTGGAGTGTCAAACTCGGATGCCGCGGTCAGCGTATCTGCGTCTGTCCCTTCCGGAAATACGATCCGCACCAGCTGTCCCGGCTCCAGCCCGGAGAAATCGATCTCGATATAAGGTTCCTCAGTCTCCGCGTCCGGGATCTCCATTTCTCCTAATCCGGGGATCAGAATTACATAAGGGCTGTCCGCCGGACGGCCTGTTTCCGTGTCAGCAGCCTTTACGACGCCGTAGTAAACAGGCGCGGCTTTGCCGTCGGCCGTGAGTCTTCTGGGATTTGCAAGAAGAAGGACGGCGGCCAGCAGACAGATCAGGCAGCCCACAACTACCGTAGCGGCCGCGGGCCTTTGGAAACGGAGGACGTTTCGGATGCGGGTCTCCGGTTCCCGCTCGCCGAAGGCCAGAGGGACGCCCCGCGGGGAACCGTCCCCTTCTCCGGCCGCCAGAGCCAGAAGGGAGGCGGAATAGGCCTTTTTCACGCCGGTTCCGGCCCTCTGAAGGACGGCCTCGTCGCAGGACATCTCCATATCGCGTCCGCTAAGGGCACAGGCCAGCCACACCAGCGGATTGAACCAGTGGAGGCACAGGGCAAGGCAGGCCAGAAGCCGGAAAATATGATCGCCGCGGCGGATGTGGATCCGCTCGTGGAGAATGATATAATCCGTGTGTTCCATATCGACGCCTGACGGAATATAGATCTTCGGACGGATCAGGCCGAAGACGAACGGCGTTCCGAAGCCGCCGGTCTGCCAGAGACCGCCGCCAAGCGGCACAGCGTTCTTAAGCCGCCGGCGGAGACGTTCGCAGGAGACCAGGCCGCAGGCCAGCAGGAGCAGGACGCCCAGAGCCCAGACGCGGGCGCCGGCGCGCAGCCACAGCGGAAACGTTCGCAGGGGAACGGCGGACGGATCTGAAAGCGGCAGGCGCATCTGGAGATCCGGTTCCGGCGCCGGAGAAGCGTCTCCACCGTAAGATACAGGTGTCGTTTCCGGCGCCGGGCTGCTATATATCGCGGTCTCCGATATATAGTTCATCCGTCCGTAATCATCTGAGTTCTCCTGCC
This sequence comes from uncultured Lachnospiraceae bacterium, assembly GCA_947599905.1. Taxonomy (GTDB): domain Bacteria; phylum Bacillota; class Clostridia; order Lachnospirales; family Lachnospiraceae; genus UBA3402. Next base: position 1,121 of record CANQFR010000059.1, on the reverse strand, counting down.
AGAATCCAAGAAGCGAGACGCCGGATGTGAAGGAGAACGGGCAAAGGAGCCGGAACAGAACCACGGCCCAGAGCGCGTAGGAAAAGATCCGCGGGGCGCGTCCCAGCGCCAGCCTCAGCAGCAGTACCGCCAGGATCACGGCGCTCGCCGTCAGGCTCATATTCAGGATCTCGATAAACAGATGTTCAAGACTCATGACTGCCGCCTGCTCCTTTTCTCTCTTCTGATTCATCTGATTCGTCTTCCGGATATTCTGCGATCATCTGCCGCAGCTGCGCGATCTCCTGGCTGCTTAAGCGCCGCTTTCTGGAAAAAGCGGCCAGAAACATGGGCAGAGAACCGTGGAAGTTCTCATCGATAAACAGCTGCCCCTGGGAAGCCTGAAAGTCCTCACGGGACATTAAGACTGTCACGGTGCCGTTCTCATTGGCGAAAATCCCCCGGTCACAGAGACGTTTTAGCATCGTATAGGCGGTGGTCCGTTTCCAGCCGAACGCTTCCGCGCACCGTCTGGCCAGCCGCCCTGAAGCGATGGGTGCCTCCGCCCAGATCAGTTCCGCGAAACGCTGTTCCATTTCCCCAAGCTTGAATTGTTCCATGATGGCTCCTCCCGTCGTATGTTCGTCCGCGCGCATGGCGTAAATGCGGCGCGAACGAATAATAAATAGATAATAATTCTGTCTAATGTTATTAGACGGATATAGTCTAACATCATTAGACAGGACGGTCAAGTACTTTTTGCGTATTCCCGTAATTTTTTTTCCGTAATTTCCGGCTGCAAATCTCGGTTTGCTATTTACTTCCGGCTGCAAGTTGATAAAACAAATCGTAAAAAGTTTGCAAATCGATAGAATAAACTGCGGATCGAAAAAAATCTGAATTTACGAAATCGATATTTTGCGGTAATATGGCGGTATAAGAATAATAGATCGTGGGGGATTATTGGATGCTGACGAGATATGATTACGGAGATATAAATTCGCGGAATGTCCTGATCCAGCTGGTCGGAGAGCATGATCTTGCGCAGCTGCCGGATACCGTGGAAACGGTAAGCGCCCTGGCGGGCGAAGACTTCTGTCTGACTGCGCTGAAGGTGGACGATTGGAACCGGGAACTGTCGC
>CANQFR010000058.1 GCA_947599905.1 uncultured Lachnospiraceae bacterium | reverse complement strand
ATGCGGGTAGCCGGACTTGAACCGGCACGGGATTGCTCCCGAGAGATTTTAAGTCTCTTGTGTCTGCCTATTCCACCATACCCGCAAGAGGCGCGTTTCCGCGCTTCCGGCGAAAAACAGTTTACCATAGCTGCAGTAAAAAATCAAGAGGTTTTCTCCAGATTGCAGCCGCTCTTATTCGACACCAGCAATACGGCGCTGTTGCCGTCCATCGGCAGTTCCACGAAACCATTCACAACCGGCAGATCGACCGCTCCCACATTGTAGCCGTCGGTGTCGGTCTTAATCAGCCGTGTCAGACGGTCGCTGTCCTCGATGCCGAGCTGCCAGACCGGCAGACTCACGGTCTGCGACGATGCGCTGTTATTCACGGCAATCACGCAGCGGTTATCCGCATCGAAACGGCCGTAGGCGATCAGCTGGCGGCCGGCCGCAAGCTCTTTGAGCGAGCCGTGGCGCAGGGCGCCGTTCATCCGGTGCAGGCTGATCATATAGCGGTGAAACTCGATCATTTCCTGGTCCTCATGGCCCCAGGGGTAGGTCCGCCGGTTGTCCGGATCCGTCCAGCCGCAGAGTCCCGTCTCGTCGCCGTAATAAACCGTAGGCGCACCCGGCCAGGTCATCTGAACCACCACGGCTTCCCGGAAAATCCCTTTGTGAATGCCCTGCTCCGCCGCCTCCGGCCCCTTATTGGCGACACGTCCCGGCGTCCGGTTGGTGCGCGTCATAAAGCGGGAATGGTCGTGGTTCGACAGTTCATTCATCGACGTCAGGATCGACGGCATCTGCATCCGGCTCATATAGTAATACATCGAGCGGAAAAACGCCTCCCCGTCGCCGAACAGATTCGGATTATACTCGTCGCTGTGCTTTTCCATGCCGGTCAGAAACCATGTCAGCGGCTCCATGAAGGAATCGTAATTCATGATCGTGTCCCACTGATCTCCTTCCAGCCATGGCGTCGGATCGCCGTAATGCTCCGCGAGAATCAGAGCATCCGGGTTCGCTTCCTTCACAGCCCTGCGGAAATCCCGCCAGAACCGGTGATTGAACTCGCTGCTATGACCCAGATCAGCGGCCACATCGAGCCGCCAGCCGTCCACGCAAAACGGCGGCGACACCCATTTGCGGGCAATCTGCAGGATATAATCGTACAGCTTCGGCGATTCCTCGTAATTCAGCTTCGGCAGCGTCTCATAATTCCACCAGCCTTCGTAGGAAGCGTTGTCCGGCCAGGCATTCTCCTTCCCGAACTTAAAAAAAGTGCGGTACGGGCTGTCTTTGTCCGCATAAGCGCCCGGCTCATACAGCCCCGTGACGCCGTAGAGCCCTTCGCGATCCAGCCATTTATTAAAGGAACCACAGTGATTGAAAACGCCGTCGATGATGACGCGCAGGCCCTTTGCATGCGCCTCCGCCACAAAGTCCGCGAAAAACCGATCGCTGGCAGTCAGATTCTCCGGCGCCGCGGTACGGATGCGATACTTCGACGCGTCCCGGTTCCCATGGGACAGCGCCGCCACCGGCTCGCCGCCGTCCTTTACGATCACCCCGTAGTGCGGGTCAATGTGGTCGTAATCCTGCGTGTCGTACTTGTGATTCGACGGTGAGACGAAGAGCGGATTGAAATAAATCACCTCAACGCCGAGATCCCTGATATAGTCCAGTTTATCCCGCACGCCCTGCAGGTCGCCGCCGTAGAAGCGGCCGACATCCATATTCGCCGGGTAGGAGTCCCAGTCTGACACATATTTCACCGGCGCGCCCACATAGATGTATTCGTTGTCCACGACGTCATTCGCTGCGTCGCCGCGGCGGAAACGGTCCACGAAGATCTGATACATCACAGCCCCCTTGGCCCAGTCGGGCGTATGGAAGCCGGGCGTCAGGCAGAAATCGAACTGCCGGCGGCTGTCCAGGTCGGCGCCCAGCCGGTTGTAGCAACAGAACTTATCTCCGTTTACCGCAAGAAAATGGTAATTCACCGGATAATCCGGTACGATCATATGATATTCGTAGTAATCAAACAGTGCGTCCGAGCCGCCGCGCCACATCCGCTTCGGCTCCTCGTCCCGTTCCACAAAGAAAACTTCTTTCACGTCATTGCGCGCCGTCCGGAAACGGAATGTCACCTGCTGTCCCGCGTCCGCTTCCGCCGGTATGCGAAAATTCCCGGTCTCGTCTGTAAACAAGGCCTCTTTATTCATAAAACTCTCTCCTGTCATATCGTCTGTGATGCAATCTCTGTATCATTGTATATGAAAGGCAGGGAATGCGCAAGTGGATATTTCGGTGAAAAGAAAAGCCGGAAAAAGAAAGTGAAAGAACCGGTGGGGTAACCGGTTCTTTCAGGAGAAGGTATTTCGTTTCTTATGGGGTGTAGCAAAAAACAAAATGTATTGGGGGTACGTAAATTATACTATCATACCCGGCTGATTTTGAAAAGTGCTACGATTCACAAAGTTCACAAAAACGCTTTTCATTTTTTGTGCTCTTTTCACAATCGACTTCCCTTAACAAAGCCCGTTACGCAGTATCATCCGCCATCCTGACGGAATCATTGCACATATCACACAAAGAGCGCCTCAAACTCCTCCTGACCGATCTTCTCTTTGACCATCAGAAGCTCCGTACACTTATGAAGCACATCCATATGTGCCTCGATGATCTCCTTCGCCTTCGCGTAGCACTCGTCGATGATCCGCTTCACCTCGCTGTCGATCACGGAGGTCACCTGCTCGCCGTAATTCTTCGCATGGGCCAGTTCGCGGCCGATGAAGACTTCCTCGCTGTCGGTCTCATAATTGATCGTGCCCACTTTCTCGGACATGCCGTACTTCACGACCATCGCGCGCGCGATCGACGTCGCCTGACGGATGTCCTGCGAAGCCCCGGTCGTGATATCATCGAAAACCAGTTCCTCCGCGATGCGTCCGCCCAGCGACACCATGATATTCTGCAGCATCTTGCCCTTCGTGTTGAACATCTCGTCCTTCTCCGGCAGCGGCATTGTGTAGCCGGCCGCGCCCTGGCCGGTCGGGATGATGGAAACCGTGTGTACCGGGCCCACATCGGGCAGCAGATGGAACAGAATCGCATGACCGGTCTCGTGGTAAGCCGTGATACGCTTCTCCTTCTCCGAGATCACGCGGCTGCGCTTCTCCGTACCGATCCCCACCTTGATAAAGGACTTGTCAATATCGCCCTGCGTGATGAATTTGCGGTTCTCTTTGGCAGTAAGGATCGCCGATTCATTCAGAAGGCTTTCCAGATCCGCGCCCGTAAAGCCGGCCGTGGTCCGCGCCACACGCTCCAGATCTACGTCGTCGCTCAGCGGCTTATCCTGGGCATGGACCTTCAGAATCTCCTCGCGGCCTTTCACATCGGGACGGCCCACAACGATCTTCCGGTCGAAACGGCCCGGCCGCAGAATGGCCGGATCCAGAATATCCACGCGGTTTGTCGCCGCCAGCACGATGATGCCTTCATTCACGCCGAAGCCGTCCATCTCCACAAGCAGCTGGTTTAAGGTCTGCTCGCGCTCATCGTGACCGCCGCCGAGACCGGTGCCTCTCTGCCGCGCCACAGCGTCGATCTCGTCGATGAATACGATACAGGGCGCGTTCTTCTTCGCTTCCTCGAACAGATCGCGGACGCGGGAGGCGCCCACTCCTACAAACATCTCCACGAAATCCGAGCCGGAGATGCTGAAGAACGGTACGCCGGACTCGCCGGCCACTGCCTTGGCCAGAAGGGTCTTGCCGGTTCCGGGCGGGCCTACAAGCAGCACGCCCTTGGGAATACGGGCGCCCACGGAGGTGTATTTCTGCGGTTCTTTCAGAAAATCAACCAGTTCCTCGAGGTCTTCCTTCTCTTCGCGCAGTCCGGCCACATTCTTAAATGTGAACTTTCCGGCGTCCTCGCAGAGCCTGGCCCGGCTCTTGCCGAAATTCATCATCTTCGCATTCGCGCCGCCGCCCCCGGCCATCCGGGCGTTCATCAGCATAAATACGACCACCAGAACAAGGCCCGAGACAGCCACCGGCACGACCAGCGTGAGCAGGTAGCTCTCATGCGGCACATCCCGGCGCGTAAACTCCACATTGTGCTCCAGCAGGTACGCCTCCTCCGCGGTCACATCCGACACATAGAGGCTGTAGGTCGCTCCGTCCTTCATCGTCAGCAGGAGCTGGCCGGTGGGGGTCTCCTTATTCTGAAGAATGGTCGCCAGGATCACATTGCCCGACTCCACCTGCCGCATGTAGGCCTGCTGGGTCAGCTCCTCCGTATAATTGCGGCGGCTGAAAACATTCGCCATAAAAAGTATGATTAAAATAACCAGGACAAGGCCCAGCCCGTTGCCCATTGTCTGTCGTTGTCTCAAATCGAATTGCCTCCTTAAAATTCCACCACGCCGATATACGGGAGATTGCGGTATTTCTGATCGTAATCAAGCCCGTAGCCCACAACGAACTCATCCGGGATTGAAAAACAGGTATAATCCACGGTCACCTGCTTCTTCACGCGCCGTTCCGGTTTGTCGAGCAGCGTGCAGAGACGGATGCTCGCGGGTCCGCGCTGCTTCAGAATCTCGATCAGGTAGGCCAGGGTCCGTCCGGAATCAATGATGTCCTCGACGATCAGCACATCACGGCCTTCGAGCGGTTCGTCGAGATCTTTGACGATACGGACCACGCCGCTGGACTCGGTGCCGCTGCCATAGCTGGACACTGACATGAAATCCAGCGATACCGGCACCGTCAGGCGTTTCGCCAGCTCGCAGGTGAAGAACACACCGCCCTTCAGGACACAGATCAGGTGAACCGATCTGCCCTCGTAATCGCGGCTGATACGTGCCGCCACCTCGCCGATCTTCTTATTCACATCTTCTTCCGGGATCAGTACCCTTATCTTCTCTGACATCGCTTTCTCCTCCGTATGCCTGCGCCTGCAGAATCTCCTTCGTCGCTTCCGTTACTTTATAATATTCGCTGATCCGGTATCCGACAATCCACAGCACATGACTTCCTTCCGCAAGCATCAGGATCCGCTCACGTTCGCCGCGGGGGATCTTCTCGTCGATCATATAGGACTTGACGCTCTTGCGGTGACCGTCCTTTAAGGTGATGTAATCGCCGCTCTGTCGGGTTCTAACCGATAATACGCCTTTTATTTTATCATAATCAAACCATTTCGTATACCAATTTTCAGGAATTTTCCCGTTTTTTTCGCGGGGGAAGCGGGAAAATGTAAGAGCGCGGGCGGGGTCCGCGTCCGGGACGGCAGCGGCCTGTTCGCCTGTCCGCCCGGGCATCGTCTGCTCCACCCAGATCATCTCATACTCCCGCACAGCGCGCAGACCGTACGGAAGACTCACCTGTTTTCCGGTCTCCATCCGCGCCAGGGCGCAGAGCTGCTCCGCATGAACCGAGGTAATATCCTTCGCCGAGCCGGTCATGCAGGTTATCATTTTCATCGCGAGGTAACCCGCCAGAATCTCCGGCAGCCCGCCCAGAACCGCCGCAGGGATGCCAAAACGCCGTACTTCGCCGCCTGTCTCAGCGCCGTACCGCTCTGCATCCGCCGGCGCCAAAGCGCAGCGATACGCCTGAAGTACCCCGGATTCTTTCCAGATTCTTGCCGCTTCGTTCTCAAAATAAACGTCCGCCTGCGCGATCCGCGCGCCGGCCGCCAGGATATGATCCACCGCCCGCGCATTGACCTCCGTACAGATCTGCGGCAGAAGCTGCCGGATCCGATTGCGGGTGTAATCCGCCGTATCATTCGTGGAATCCTCGCAGAATGTCAGGCCGTTCTCCGCCAGATAAGCGCGGATTTCCCCGCGGCTTACGCCGAGCAGCGGACGGATCAGGCAGAAAGCGCCGGAATCCGGTTCGACAGACGGCGCCATCCCCGCAAGGCCCTTCAGGGCGCTTCCACGGAACAGATGATGCAGGATCGTCTCCGCCTGGTCTTCCTTCTGATGGCCGACCGCAATCCGCACGCGACGGTTCCCGTCTTCCCGTTCCGCATCCGGTATCCGCGCGCCGCCCGGGCCCGCGCCGTTACCGTTGGCCGCCAACCGTTCCGCTTCCTCCGAAAGCGCCCGGTACCGCAGAATTCTTCCGGCTTCTTCCTCCGACAGACTGTTCTGCGCCGCATACCCGCGCACATCCACGCGTACCTCGCGGTACGGCACCTCCCATTCTTCCGCCAGTTTCTTTACAAAAGCCGCGTCCCGGTCAGCCTCATCGCCCCGCAGGCCGTGATGAACATGGACCGCATGAACCGTCAGTCCCAGCTTCGCACGGAGCCGCACAAGCACATGAAGCAGGCAGACCGAGTCCGCGCCGCCGGATACCCCGACGACAACTCTGTCCCCTGCTCTCAGCAGATCATATTTTCTGCAATACGACGCAACCTTAGCAAACATGGCCCGTCCTCCCGTGCGGCTTCCTGCCCGCAGCCCGGGGGAAACCTTCTTCCGTCTATCATACTAAGATTTCAGATTCTGCGCAATCCCTTTCCGGCCCCGCCTTGAAAATCCGATCGGACCGCTGCCCTATCTCGCCCACATTCCCGCTGCCAGCACCGTCATGTCGTCGCGCGCGCCTTCCGTACACGCTGTGGCAAATTCAAGCACCAGTTCCGCCAGTTCCTGCGGACTCCGCCGGCCGATGCTCTCCAGATAATCCTTCAAAAACTTCTCCTTATCATCGCCCGGAAGCGCCTCCAGAACGCCGTCGCTGACCATGACGACGCGGTCATCCTCCCACAGTTTTCTCGTCAGCAGCACCGGTTCCACGGGCGTGAGCACACCCGCCGGCACATCATCCGCCCGCAGAAGCTCCACACCCGCTTCTCCCAGAATGAAAGTCGCCGCCGCCCCCAGTTTCATCGCTTCCAGTACGCCGGTATACAAATCTACGCAGCAGAGGTCGATCGTGGCCGGATGCTGTTCTTCTCCCGTCAGAAGAAGCACCGTATTCACCAGCTTAAGCGCCGACCGGGGCGTATAGCCCGCCGCCAGAAGCTGCTCCGTCAGTTCTACGACTCTCCGGCTTTCCTCCCCGGCCGCATCCCCGCTCCCCATGCCGTCCGACAGGCTCATGACCACCTGCCCCGGCGCCTCGCGGCTGAACGTGAAATTATCTCCGGATACGCTCTCTCCGTCCTTCGGCTTCCGGGCCACCCCGCAGAGTACCTCATAGACCCCTTCCTCCAGGAAACGGATCGTCGCCGCCTTTCTGCCCACAATGCTTTTCGAATCCCTGGCCACACTCCAGCCCCGGCCGCCCATGCCCTGTCCAAGCAGCCGGGCTGCGTCTGCACTGGTCACACAGCGGCCGTGATTCGTCTTCACAGTGAGGAAAGCCTCCCGCCGTCTGCCGTCATACTCCAGCACCAGCAGACGCTCTATCGTCATATGATGGAGCAAAAATGTCCTGCAGACAGACCGCTCCCATTTATCTGTCACGTCCTTCGCCTGCTCCATTTGTCTGGAAAACTCCTCCAGCATCACCGCCAGTTCACGGAACTGGGAGATGACGGCGTCCCGGCTTTCCAGGAAGCGGTTTTTCCAGCTCAGATTCATCGTAGCCTTTCCGAGGTTTCGGTTCAGATGCCCGACAAACTGCTCCCGGCGGCGGCAGGCCTCCCGAAACGGCCGCGGCATATCCGCGCAGTCCACATTTCCCTTCTGTTCGAAGGCCCGCAGCAGATAGTAAAGATAATAGCTGTCTTCCTTCTGCCCTTCCTCGCGCATTCCGCAGCGCTCACAGCCGTCGCAGACCAACGCCGCGGCCATCTGCAGCGCGGCGGCCCCGTCCTCGCGGCTCAATCCTTTCGCATCCGCTTTCTCCATATCAAAGGTTCTGGCAAGCCGCTCCAGAGACTCCGACATATCGCTTAACTTTCTCGCCGTATACCCGCAGATCTCCGACATATCCCTGCGTCCGTCTCTTTTTCCGAACACAAAAAATCCCTCCCAACTCAGCCTGACCGCCATCGGGCGGTATGCCATTAGCATTATAGCGGGTTAAAAGGGAAATATTTGTCAAAACAACAACGGCTTCTTCGAAAATCCTTCGACAAAAATCCGGCCGCCGGCCTGTCGCTGCAGGCCGGTATATCGTTCTCCGGTGCCCTGCCGGGCCGCCGGCTGCGAATCATTTCTCCGGCTTCAGAAGAATCTCGTCCGGGTTCACGAGACCCAGCTTCTCCTTGGCAATCTGTTCAATGTACTGCTTGGTCTGAACGAAAATACGGCGCTCCTCCAGTTCTTCAGCGCGCTCCTCTTCCATCTCCACCTGACGTTCAAGGTTGGCTTCTTTCACCTGGTACTCCCGGTCCTTCGCCTTCAGGGAAGTCCCGCGCAGATTGATCGCAACGGCCAGACTGACCACTACCAGGGAGATTCCTGCCAGCGTCATCCGGTTCGCCGCTTTGTCCTGCCTGGTTCTTCCTTTGCGTGCCCTTCGTTTTTCGCTCATTCCTCCACCTTCTTTTCCTGCGCCGGTGCATTTTCAATCTTATTCTAAGGTATTCCTGTCCCTTTTGCAAGTACTTTAAGAAAATACTGCCTACAAACCGCTGATACAGGATCATGCCCAGCGCCGTTCCCGCAATCGCGTAGGCCCGCAGGACGCCGCCGTTTCCCTCATACAGCAGGCCGAATGTAATCACGGCGCTGTAAATCCCGTAGGCAATATCCTCCAGATTCACCGCCGCCCTGCCGTGCGGAATGATCATCCGCGCGGCGCAGATCAGGTCATAGACAATCATCAGGCCCGCGCCGGTGGCGATACCGGAAAGAGCCAGCCGGATCTCGAAACGGATTGCCGCAGTCATGCATGCGCCCCGGTCATTTGAACAGGCGGGCAAACAGCGACTCGCCGGACCTGCGGTACGACGTACTCGCCGAATACGTCAGACTGTCCACCGTCCCGGTCATTTCCGCCTCGCCCCGGTCGAGCGCCAGGCGGCTCAGATGCAGATCCTTTCCCTTGACGGTCAGAAGACCCATTTCCGTATCCAGAACCGCCTGGTTTTCATCGAAAGAAATGACCTCGCGCACGCCGGTCAGGCTTCCGCTCTGACGGTCGGAAAGAAGCAGCCGGTGTACCGGCGCGCCGGGTCTGTCGGCCGCTGCACTGCCTGGTTTCAGTTCCTGAACGCTGATCAAATCCATAAGAAAACCCCCTCACATATCCGAACCTGTCGTTCAAATATATGTCGGGGGCTGCCTGATTAGCACCGTTATACGTACCGGTACAATTCTTTTGCCTCGTCCTTCTTCACGGTTTCGCAGACATCCAGAACCTCCACCTTCACGGAACTGGTTCCGAATCGGATCTCAATGATATCCCCGGCCTTCACATTCAGTGACGCCTTGGCCGGTCGGTCGTTTACAAAAACACGGCCCGCGTCGCAGGCTTCGTTCGCCACGGTCCTGCGCTTGATCAGACGAGACACTTTCAGAAACTTATCCAATCGCATGCCTGATTACTTTACAGCACTCTTTAATGCATTGCCAACTTTGAACTTCGGTGCCTTGGAAGCAGCAACCTTCACCTGCTCGCCGGTTCTCGGGTTGCGGGTCACTCTCGCGGCTCTCTTCACAGTCTCAAATGTTCCAAAACCTACAAGCTGAACCTTGTCATCCTTAGCCAGAGCCTCGGTAACGACTTCGGTGAAAGCCTTAACTGCCTTCTCGGCATCCTTCTTGGAAATCTCTGCCTTTGCCGCAACCGCTGCGACCAGTTCTGTTTTGTTCATCACTAATTCCTCCTAAATAGATTCATGAGCCAGAGCACCATCCCCCGGCGTCTCTGTCTTAATCCTTTATATCCTTTTTACCACGGTTTGTCAAGGATTTTCGGGCTTTTCTTCTAAAAAGGGCTTTGTCCCGTTCGCGGCAGCGGAAACCGCTCAGCCCTCCATCTGCCGTCCCAGAAAACCTGCCGCGGTCGTAACCAGCTTCATTTCCGGTTCTCCCAGCTTTGTCTTCGCGTCGCGGCTTAATACGGCCACGCTTCCGATTGCATCCCCTTCACAGATAATCGGCGCCATCGCCATCGCCGCAACGCCCTCCATGTCGTCCGCGGTCATGAAGAAAAACGCCTTCTCGTCGCGAACCGCCAGAACCGACTCCCGCTCGCTGATCGCCGTTTCCAGCTGCTTGCTGATCGGCTTGCCGATCACATCCTTCTTCGGTCCGCCGGCTACGGCGATCACCTGATCCCGATCCGTGATGCAGACCATCAGGCCGGTGGACTGGGCCATCGCTTCCGCATACTGGGAGGCAAATGCGGTCAGCTCCACCATCGGCGAATATTTCTTCAGTATGATTTCCCCCTCGCGGTCCGTGAAGATCTCAAGCGGCGTCCCTTCCCGCAGCCTCAAAGTTCTCCGGATCTCCTTCGGTATCACCACGCGTCCCAGATCGTCGATTCTTCTCACAATCCCTGTAGCTTTCATATCTTTATTCCTCCATTTTGCATTCTGTCATACGCCTGCCCTCCGCTTCCGGCTCCTGCTGACACAGTTGCCGTCGCGGCTGATAGGCGTTTACTGTTATTGTAGTATCTGTCAAATGGGGGAATTTATACTTTCCATATTTTATTATGAAAATAGTGAAATAGCGGCGCGCCTGTCTGACTGCAAGGCTGGTTCCCGACCGGCTACTGAACTGTCGCGCGTTTCGGCTCCGCCAGTTCGCCCAGCTTTTTCAAAAGTTCCTCCGCGGCCTTCATCATCTCATGACTGTCCTTATATGCTTTCTTCTGCTCCTGATAGAGGAAGCCAGGCGTCTCACCGGTCAGCATTTTCAGACGTCCGTTATAGGAATGAACCAATTCGGGAATACGCAGCGTGTCAATCCGCGCCTTCGGGAACATCATCAGACGCACTTCCTGCCTGTTGATATCGACCTCCGTCACATAGGCGCGGTGAGCCATGGATTTCAGCTGTGCCACAAGCAGAAGGTTATCCACGGGCCGCGGGATCTCGCCGAAACGGTCCATCAGCTCATCCTGCATATCCATGGATTCCTCTTCGTTCTCAATGGCCGAGATCCGCTTGTATATATCCAGTTTCTGATATTCATTCTTAATATAGGACGACGGAATATAGGCGTCGATGTCACACTCCACCACCGTATCAAACTCCTCTTCCTCCGTGCGGCGTCCCTTTAAGGCCGACACCGCCTGATTCAAAAGCTTGCAGTACAGATCGTACCCCACGGCTTCCATATGGCCGTGCTGTTCCGCTCCCAGGACATTGCCAGCACCGCGGATCTCCAGATCCCGCATGGCGATGCGGATACCGCTTCCCAGCTCCGTGAATTCCCGGATCGCCTTTAAGCGCTTCTCTGCTTCCTCCCGCAGCAGCTTGTCGCGGCGGTACATGAGAAACGCATACGCCGTCCGGCTGGACCGTCCCACGCGGCCCCGCAGCTGGTAAAGCTGGGCCAGTCCCATCCGGTCCGCGTCCTGAATGATGATCGTGTTCACATTGGGAATGTCCAGGCCGGTCTCAATAATCGTGGTGGACACCAGTACGTCGATGTCTCCGTTGACAAAATCCAGCATGATCCGCTCCAGCTGCCGCTCCTGCATCTGGCCATGGGCATAAACCACCACCGCGTCCGGCGCAAGCTGGGCTACCCTTGCGGCCACGTCGGCGATATCCTGAACCCGGTTGGACACATAGTAGACCTGACCGTCCCTGGCCAGCTCCCGGCGGATGGCTTCCCGAACCATTTCATCATTATATTCCATCACATAGGTCTGGATCGGCACCCGATCCACCGGCGGCTCCTCCAGCACGCTCATGTCGCGGATCCCGGCCAGGCTCATATGCAGTGTCCGCGGGATCGGCGTCGCCGTCAGGGTCAGCACGTCCACATTCTGCTTCATCTGCTTGATCCGCTCCTTGTGAGCCACGCCGAAACGCTGCTCCTCGTCAATGACCAGGAGTCCCAGGTTCTTAAACTGCACGTCCTTCGACAGAATCCGATGGGTGCCGATCACGATATCCACCAGGCCCTTGCGCAGATCCTCCAGCGTCTTCTTCTGCTCTGCCGGCGTGCGGAACCGGGACAGCAGATCTACGCGCACCGGGAAGTCCTTCATTCTTTGTACAAAGGTATTGTAATGCTGCTGTGCCAGGATCGTGGTCGGCACCAGATAGGCCACCTGCCGACCGTCCTGAACCGCCTTGAATGCCGCCCGCAGCGCGATCTCCGTCTTGCCGTAGCCCACGTCGCCGCAGATCAGCCGATCCATGATCTTCGGGCTCTGCATATCCCGCTTGGTGGCCTCAATGGCCTCAATTTGGTCCTCGGTCTCCTCGTAGGGGAACAGCTCCTCGAACTCCCGCTGCCAGACCGTGTCCTCGCTGTAGACGAAGCCGTCCGTCTCCTGCCGGGCCGCGTAAAGCTCCACCAGTTCCTTCGCGATCTCCTTTACGGCTCCCTTGACCCGGTCGCGGGTCTTCTTCCACTGCTCGCCGCCCAGACGGTTCAGCTTCGGCGCCTTCGCGTCGGCGCCGGCGTATTTCTGGATCACGTCCAGACGGGTAGCCGGCAGATAGAGATTGCCGCCGTCGGCGTACTCGATCTTCAGATAATCCTTGACAATATGGTCCTGCTCGATCTTCTCGATCCCCCGGTAAATACCCAGGCCGTGCTCCTCGTGAACCACATAGTCACCGGGCGAAAGCTCCGCGAAGCTGGCGATCTTCTGCCCTTCGTAGGCGGATTTGTGGCGGCGGCGCTTCTTTTTCGCCGTGCCGAACATGTCGCCCTCCGTGATGACGACGAATTTGATCTGCGGGTACTCAAAGCCCCGGTGGAGGTTGCCGTACCGCACCATGATCTCCCCCGGCTGCACCTTCCGGTCCGGATCGTCGCTGCAGAACGCGCTCAGTTCATAGTCCCGCAGGTCGCCGGCCAGACGGCTGGCCCTGGTATGGGAGCCGGACAGCAGAACGACGCGGTAGCGCTCCCGCTTCCACCGCTTCAGATCGCTTATGAGGATCTCGAAGCTGTTCTGATAGGAATTGATATTCTTCGCGTTAATGGCGTAGCGCCGGACCGCCGGCATACCTGCCAGGCGCTGTTCCAGACCGGTCACCAGAAGTGTATGCGGCCCCAGAAGATCCGCCAGCGTTTCTTTAGCCATATACAGAAGTTCCGTCTGCTCCGGCAGAAGATAGCCCTTCTCCAGACGGCTCGTCATGCTTTCCCGAAATTCCGTCTCCACGGCGTCACCATGCTCTGAAAGTCTGGCCGGTTCGTCCAGGAACACCGCCGTGCGGTCTGCCGGAAAATACTCCCGGAAGGAAACGGTATCGCCGCAGAAACAGGTAAGAAAGCTGTCCAGCCCGCCCACGCCAAGACCATCCTCCAGACGATCCCTCACATCCTTCGCGATCGTATAGATCCGGTGGGCCTCCTCCGTCCGCATCTGGCTGCGCAGAGCCTTCTCGTAGCGGTCGGCCGACTTCTGGATCCGCTCCAGGCCCTCGGCGATCTGGCTTTCCGTCAGCACCATCTCCGCGGCCGGATAGATCACCGCCTCGTCCAGCTGTTCCACCGACCGCTGGCTCTCCACATCGAAACTGCGGATGGAATCCACCTCGTCGTCCCATAATTCAATACGTATCGGCAGCTCCTCTGTCAGCGGGAAAATGTCCAGGATCCCGCCGCGGATCGAAAACTGCCCCATGCCGTCCACCTGGGCCATGCGTTCATAGCCCAGCGTCACCAGACGGCTCTTCCATTCCTCAATATCGATGATCTCGCCGGGGCGGACGCTTAAGACCTGCGCCTGCAGGGCGGAGAGCGGAAGAAGACGGTCCATCAGGCCGTCCAGAGTCGTGACGACCACGCCGCCGGATGGGTTTCCGCCCACATCCTCCAGAAGTGCCCTCACCACCTGCATCCGCTGCCTCGTGATCAGATTTCCGTGGATATCCGCGCTGTAGAACAGCAGGTCCTTTGCCGGGTACAGCCACACACGGTCCGTAAAGCACCGGAAATCATCATAGATCTCCTTCGCCCGCGCCTCGTCATAGGTCACCACCAGCTTCCAGGGCAGCGTCTCCCCTGCCTCCTGCATCAGATGCACCTTCTGGGAGTCCATACATCCGCTGACCTGCACCGGTCCTCTGCCCCGGTTCAGATCCGTATTCAGTTCCTCGAATTCCGCCAGCTCTGCCAGCGCATTTTCAAATACTCTGCTCATTTTTCTTCGCATTAAACCGGTTCATCGCCGCATCCACGCCGTCGGCGATCATTACTTCGACCGCGTCCGCCGCCTCTTTAAACGCCTCTTCCATCATTTCCCACTCGCCTTTTGAGAAATGGCTCAGCACATAATCCGCCAGATCCATCCTCTCCGGCTTCTCACCGACGCCCACCTTCACCCGCGGAAATTCCTGGGTTCCCAGCTGAGCGATGATATTTTTGATGCCGTTGTGCCCGCCGGCGCTTCCCGCCCTTCGGATCCGCAGCTGGCCGGGGCTTAAGCTGACATCGTCGTAGACGACGATCAGTTCGTCCGTTCCGATCTGGTAGAAATCCACGGCGCTTTTCACGCTTTCTCCGCTTAAATTCATAAATGTCTGCGGCTTCAGAAGCATTACCTTCTGCCCGCCGATCAAACCTTTGCCGCAAAAGGCGCGGTGCTTCCGCTCCGTCATTAAAATATCGTTCTTTTCCGCCAGACGGTCAATGACCTCGAAACCCACGTTGTGCCGGGTATGCTCGTACTGCTTTCCCGGATTGCCCAGTCCAACTATAATATACATCTCATAGATTCTCCTTATTCCGCGCAGTTCTCTTCCGTATGCGCCAGCGAATATCTTTCAATTGCAAATTTTCGATTTCCCGGGTCACTCCGCCGATCAACAGCAATCAGACGTACATGCCGAAACCACTCCGTCCGGCAGCCCGGATCATTTCCAGCCGGTGAGGCCGGCATTTCTGAACACGCGCACAAAGCGCTAGTTTTCCGCGGGCGGGGTATGTGCCCGGGCGACTAACGCTTATGTCTGACGACAGCTTCATTTATGCCCATACTATCACAGATGAACGCCGTTTGTCACTATCTATTTTGCCCGGCTTAATACTTTTTTCATTTCTTTCCCGATTGTTTTCTCACTTAATTTATGGTATAGTGAGGTACGAAATAGATGACAGACAGCGGAAAGGCCGGCGGCTGACGGCCTTTCACGCGTGCCTGCGCAATGCAAAGGAGGCAGGGGTGCTTCCCCCGCAGATATGAAGCAGTACCTTTCACTTGGGATCGATATCGGTTCCACCACAGTCAAAGCCGTGATCGCCGGGCGCACTGAGACCGGCGAAGCGAAAACATATACATACGAGATGCTGTTCTCCGACTATGAGCGTCACTACGCCAATATTCAGGAGACTCTGGCCGCTCTTTTAAAGAAAGCCCGCGCACAGATGGGGGCTGTCACACTTCATCCGATGATCACCGGCTCCGGCGGTCTGACTCTGGCAAAGCATCTGGATATTCCGTTTATCCAGGAGGTAGTCGCAGTGGCTTCCTCCCTGCAGGACTATGCGCCCCGCACGGACGT
>CANQFR010000057.1 GCA_947599905.1 uncultured Lachnospiraceae bacterium | reverse complement strand
TCCAGCCGGTAGGTCAGCACCTCGAACTGCAGCTCGCCGACGACGCCGACGATGATCTCTTCCATGCCGGTGTTGAACTCCTGGAAGATTTGGATCGCGCCTTCCTGGGCGATCTGGTTCACGCCTTTTAAGAACTGCTTCCGCTTCATCGTATCCACCTGCCGCACCCGGGCGAAATGTTCCGGCGCAAAGGTGGGGATGCCCTCGAACTCAAATTTCTCATTGGACAGGCACAGGGTGTCGCCAATGGAGAAGATTCCCGGGTCGAACACGCCGATGATATCGCCGGCGTAAGCCTCATCCACGATCTTCCGGTCCTGGGCCATCAGCTGCTGCGGTTGGGACAGGCGCAGCTTCCTGCCGCCCTGCACATGGTTGACCTCCATGCCCGCCTCGAATTTGCCGGACACGATCCGCATGAACGCAATCCGGTCCCGGTGGGCCTTGTTCATATTGGCCTGTATCTTAAACACAAAGGCCGAGAAGGGCTCCTGAAACGGGTCGATCTCCCCGGTCGTCGTCTTCCGCGGAAGCGGCGACGTGGTCATATCCAGAAAATGCCTGAGAAACGTCTCCACGCCGAAATTGGTCAGCGCCGAACCGAAGAAGACCGGCGACAGATTCCCCCGCTGCACCCGTTCCAGATCGAATTCATCTGCCGCGCCGTCCAACAACTCGATCTCGTCCTTAAGCTGCCGGTAATAGTCGAAACCGACGGCCGCTTCCGCCTCCGGACTTTCCAGGTCGAAGGTCTGGGAGGCCACCTCTTTCTGACCGCCCATGGCTGCCGTAAAGGTCGTGATCTTGCGGGTATTCCGGTCGTAAACGCCCTTGAAATTCTTTCCGCAGCCGATGGGCCAGTTGACGGGACAGGTCCGGATTCCGAGGACATTTTCAATATCGTCCATCAGCTCAAACGGATCCTTCGCCTCCCGGTCCAGCTTGTTGATAAACGTGAAAATGGGGATCCCCCGCATCACACAGACCTTGAACAGCTTGATGGTCTGAGCCTCCACGCCCTTGGAACCGTCGATGACCATGACCGCGCTGTCCGCCGCCATCAGCGTCCGGTACGTGTCCTCGGAGAAATCCTGATGGCCCGGCGTGTCCAGGATATTGATGCAGTAGCCGTCGTACTCAAACTGCATGGCCGAGGAAGTGACGGAAATTCCCCTCTCCTTCTCAATATCCATCCAGTCCGAAACCGCGTGTTTCGTGGCTTTGCGGCCCTTCACCGTGCCCGCAAGATTGATCGCGCCGCCGTAGAGAAGGAATTTCTCCGTCAGCGTCGTCTTGCCGGCATCCGGGTGGGATATGATCGCAAATGTTCTTCGTTTCTTAATCTCTTCCGCTATATTTGACAAAATTACTTCCTCCATCCCTCAATCCATGTATGCACCAGCGGGATCCATTCCTGCACCGCCGGCACCAGCTGGGCGCTTTCCGGCACGGAAGTCTCCGCGTTCGCCAGAGACAGCCCGTGACCGCCCTTCGGGAAAATATGCAGCTCCACGTTCACGCCCTGCTGCCGCAGTGCAGAAGCCAGCATCAGGCTGTTCTCCACGGGAACAGCGCCATCTTCGAACGTATGCCAGAGGAAGGTACGCGGCGCGGCAGCTGTCACGCGCAGTTCCAGCGACGTAAATGCTTCCATCGTTTCGCGGCTCTCCTCTTCCGTACAGCCCATCCGAACGGCAGTTAACCCGGCAGAGTCACACCAATCCGGCGTTTCCGCCAGCGGACGCACATATTTTCCGAAATACTCTTCTGCAGTCATCTTCTGCCCTTCCGTGCGCAGGAGATTTTCAAATGACCCTCTGTGGGCAAATTCGCCGGCGGTAATCACCGGATACCCCAGAATCATGCCGTTCGGCCGCACCTGCTCCGCTGTAAGTCCCAGCGGCTCCCAGACGAACCGCCGGTTCCAGAAGATTCCCAGACTGCAAGCCAGATGGCCTCCCGCCGAAAATCCGCAGATGTAGATCTGCTCCGGATCCACCAGCCACTCTTCGCTGTGCTCCCTGACCGTCGCCACTGCCTTCGCAGCTTCCATAAGCGATACCGGGAAATGATTCTCCGGCGCCACACTGTAATAGAGACAGAAACAATGATACCCCATTGCCAGAAACTGCATGACCACCGGCTCTGCTTCCCGGTCGCTGCAGAACCTGTAGGCGCCGCCCGGACAGACGACCACTGCCGGACGCAGGCGCTTCGGCGCCACACTCACCGGATCCAGAATATATTCCCGAAATTCCGCCGTGCCGGTCTGCTGGCCGGGAACGGTGATATGTTCCACCTGATACCGCATAATGCTATCCTCCATTCATTTACACTTATCTTTCGAAACCCGATGCCGGGTTTCAGCTGTTTTCCCCTGTCTTTTGTCCTGCAAACAGCGCCGTCAGCAGCCGGTCCGCCACCTCGTCCTTGCTCAAAAGTCCCAGCTCTGTCTCACCGTCCGCCGTGATCAGCGTCACCACATTGGTATCCACGCCAAACCCGGCCCCGGCTACTTTCACATTGTTGGCTGCCACCATGTCCAGGTTCTTCTTTCTCAGCTTCTGTCTGGAATTCTCCAGAAGATGCTCCGTCTCCATGGAGAAGCCGCAGAGCAGCTGTCCGGCCGGTTTGTGTTCTCCAAGCCACGCCAGAATGTCCTCTGTCCGCTCCAGCGCGATGGACAGCTCGCCATCCGTCTTCTTCACCTTCTCGGCCGCAATCTGCGCCGGCCGGTAGTCCGCCACCGCGGCAGCCTTGATGATCGCATCCTGCTGCCCGCTCACCGCCGTCACCGCCTCAAACATCTCCCCGGCGCTGGTCACTTCCACAACCCTGACAAACCGCGGTTTTTCCAGCGATACCGGCCCGGTCACCAGCGTGACCTCCGCCCCGCGCCTTGCCGCGGCGCGCGCAATCGCGTAACCCATTTTCCCGGACGAATGATTCGTCAGATACCGCACCGGATCGACAGCCTCCCGGGTCGGACCGGCCGTCACTAAAATCTTCTTTCCCGCCAGATCTTTCGGGCAGGCAATCTCCTGCAGGATATCTTCCAGCAGCACCTCCGGTTCCGGCATTTTCCCGGCTCCGGTATCGCCGCAGGCCAGATAACCTATCGCCGGATCAATTACATGCATCCCATAGGATACACAGGTTTTCAGGTTATCCTGCGTGATCGGATTCTCATACATCTGGGTGTTCATGGCCGGCGCGATGTATTTGGGACACCTGCAGGCCAGAAATGTGGTCGTCAGCATATCGTCCGCCAGACCGTGGGCCACTTTTGCGATCACATTAGCGGTGGCCGGAGCCAGCATAAAGATATCCGCCCGTTTCGCCAGCGCCACATGCTCCACGCTGTACTGAAAATTCCGGTCGAACGTGTCCACCAGGCATTTGTTCCCGGTCAGCGTCTCAAATGTCACCGGCGTGATAAACTGCGTGGCATTCTCTGTCATGATCACCTGCACATCCGCGTGCAGCTTCACAAGCGCGCTGGCCAGCGACGCGATCTTGTAGGCCGCAATACTGCCGCTCACGCCAAGCACAACCGTCTTTCCATGCAGCATACACATATCCTCCATAACGATTATTTCCGAACATCGGCCGTTCATTCCGTATCCATGACCGACTGTATAAAACGCCGTGTCCTGTGACAGACACTCCCGCGCCAGACTTCGCTCCGCACAGATTCAGGACGTTCCGCCCTGCCCGCCGCTTCCGGCAATATCCGCATATTCCGTCAGCGTCGCGATCATTTTCTCCGCGGACGTCACACCCGCAAAGCTCCCCTTCTGGCTGTTTCCTTCGATGAAAAAGTCCGCCACAGCGCCCTTCTCCCACTGTTCGCCCCAGGCGTCATACGCATCCCTATCCTTCTGCACACCGTCCACGGTATACAGATATTCCATGCTGCCTTCCTGCTCGTAGCCCCGCAGATATGTGCTGGACGCGGCTTCCTTCTCTATGAAGCCGTCCCCGTACCGGTACAGATTCCTGTCACAATCATCCGCGCTGCGGAACTCCGTCAGAATCAGGTAATCCTGATAGAAGGCCGGATACTGGCCGAACACACAGCCGAACATATCCTCCTGCCCCCTCTGATAGAGTTCCGGGGCGCCGTTCACATACTGCCAGACACTCCAGGAAGACACCCGCTCCCAGTCCTGAGTGCCGCTTTCCAGCGTATCCGCGCGGACCGAGCCTCCCGCCACGAACAAAACCGGCCGACCGCCGCCCGTATCGATCAGCGCCGCGCCGCACACCGCCGTAAGCCCGTCCATGACCTCCGGATCCATGTTCTCCATCCTTGCATGCTTCTGATCCATCGCAGCAAGCTCCGAACGGATCACCTCCGCAAACGCTTCCGCCTGCTGCCCGGTCATCCGGCATCCGTCCGGTGAACCGTAATAGGAAACGCCCGCCTCCAGAAGTTTCTTCGCCTCATCCGGAATGACAACCTCTTCCGGCATGACAGTTTCTTCCGGTTCGGCTGTTTCATCCGGCGTGACCGCCTCTTCAGGCATGGCGCTCCCTTCCGGTATGTCAGTCCCACTGCCGGTCTCTCCCGCACCTGCTCCGGAACCGGCTTCCGGGCTGCCGGAAGCAGAGCAGCCGGCCAGTATCGCTGCAGCCAGCATGATGCAGCAGACAAACACGCCCGCCGCGCGCCTTCCAGTGGCTGGTTTCTTCATCGCTGTCTGTTTCTTCTCTGCTGCCGCCACTCCACGCAGTCTTATATTATCATTCCAGTCCATCAGACACTCCCTCCGCCCGGACAAAAACCCCGACCGTATTTTCCCATAAGAGTATACCACTGTCAAAATTAGTTGTAAACCAAATTTCCGTTGGCAAATCAGAAGTATCTGTGATAAACTATGTAAGGATCGCCGCATCCCGGCGCCGCTTTCGGTTCCGCGGTTACTCTGCCCGCAGCAGGCAGCTATCCGGCGTACAATCATCAGCAGATGCCGTTTCGGAACGGCATCGGAACGGAGATAACATATGATCCTTACCATAGACATGGGCAACACCAACATCGTCGTCGGCGGCATTGACGACACAAAGACTTATTTCGTAGAACGCGTGACCACCAATCACGCCAAGACAGACATGGAATATGCCATCAATATCAAGAGCATCCTGGAACTGCACGGCGTCTCTCCGACGGCTATCGAAGGCTCGATCCTCTCGTCCGTGGTCCCGCCGCTGAACGCCACGATCCTCTCCGCCGTGGAGAAAATCTGCGGCTTTACGCCCATGCTGGTCGGCTCCGGTATGAAGACCGGCCTCAATATTCTGATGGACAATCCCAAAACCGTAGGCAGCGACATGATCGTGGATGCCGTGGCGGCCGCGGCGGCATTTCCCTGCCCGATCATTATCATCGACATGGGAACCGCCACCACGATGTCGGTGGTCAGCCGGTCCGGCAGCTATATCGGCGGCGTCATCCTGCCCGGTCCCAAGGTTTCTCTGGATTCCTTAAGCAGCAAGACAGCCCAGCTTCCTTACATCAGTCTCGACACACCCGGTAAGGTTATCGGCAAGAACACCATCGACTGTATGCGTTCAGGCATCATGTACGGTACCGCCGCGATGCTCGACGGCGTCATCGACCGCATGGAAGAGGAAATGGGGCAGCCTGCTTCCCTGGTTGCCACCGGCGGCCTGGCGCGCTTCTTCACGCCGCTGTGCCGGCATGAGATCACGTATGTGGATGATCTGCTGCTGAAGGGACTGCTGATCCTGTATAAGAAAAACAAGGCCGACTGAGCCGGCGCCCGCTTTAAGCGTTCATTCTAAACCGTAAGATCATACAGTACTCACGCCATTAACGACTTGCATGAAAACACAGCAGTGCGCGGAACAATTTTCTGCTCCGCGCGCTTTCCTGTCTTCTCAACCGATTCTTACTCCAGCCTTTTTCAGTTCTTCCCGCACTTCGTCCACATCTCCGTCATGGAACACCATTCCGCTCATCCCGGTATAGCGGGCCGTTTCCACATTCGCCGGCAGATCGTCGATAAAGAAGCATTCCTCCGCCTTCAGGCCGTAGCGCCCGCAAAGGATCCGGTAAATCTCCTCCCTCGGCTTCATAAAGCCCGCCTCAGACGACACCACCAGTCCGTCGAAAAACCGGCTCGCCGGTATCTTCGGCCAGTACTCAGGATGCCTGAGGCTGGCATTGGACAGCAGATAAATGCCGTAACCGGCCTTCTTTAACTCTTCCACCAGTTCATACATTCCTTCCACCGGCGCCACGGGCTCGTCCCACTCAAAGACAAGCTTACGCACGCACTCTTGCAAATGGGCCGGAAGACGCCCGCAAAAACGCCGCACGGCCTCCGCTTCGTCAATGCTGCCGCGGTCCATCTGAACCCACTCCACCGAGCGGAACACCTGATTTAGCAGCAGTTTCTCCTCCTGCGGCGACACCCCCAAACTCCTGACATAACGCTCCGGGTCGAAATGTATCAGTACCTTCCCCATGTCGAATACGATATTATGTATCATGATTCAAGAATCTCCCTGTCTGATCTGCTTGATGAAATACCTAATGCAGCATAAACTTCCTCGCCGCATTGATCCCGATCTTATAAGGCAGCGGCCGCAGTTCGCGGTCCGCTTCCTTCAGCTTCTCGCGGATACTGATATGCTGGGGACAATGCTGCTCGCATTTGCCGCAGCCCACGCACTGGGACGCAAAACCCGGCTTCCTGCGCATGCCCATGTTCTGGGCGAATTCGAAACGGGCCGACGATTTCTTCTCCATATACATCAGATTGTAATAATAGAAATTGCCGGGAATGTCCACGCCTTTCGGGCAGGGCATACAATAACGACAGCCCGTGCAGCCTACCTTCTCTTTCTCGCGGATGATCGTCCGGATCTGCTCGACGATTTTCAGGTCTTCCTCCGTCAGATCTCCCGGACCGGCTTCCGACGCGACGCGGATATTTTCCTTCACCATATCCATGGAGTTCATGCCGGACAGCACGCAGGTCACCTCCGGCTGATTATAAAGCCACCGCAGCCCCAGTTCCGCCGGCGTGTAGCCATGGCTGTCGGCGGCCAGCGCTGCCTTTGCCTTATCCGGAAGATTCACCAGTTTTCCGCCCCGCAGCGGCTCCATGATGATGACCGGAATCCCTTTTTCTGCCGCGGCCCGAAGCCCACGCCGCCCCGCCTGGGTATGCTCGTCCAGATAATTGTACTGGATCTGGCAGAAATCCCAGTCGTAAGCATCTAAGATTTTAAGAAACATCTCCGTCTCGCCGTGATAAGAAAATCCGATATTGCGGATGCTTCCGGCTTCCTTCTGCCGCCGGATCCAGTCCTCCATCCCCAGTTTCTTCAGGTTCTCCCACTCCGCCAGATCCGTGAACATATGCATCAGATAATAGTCGATGTGATCCGTGCGCAGGCGGGAAAGTTCCTCGCGAAACGTCTTGTCGATGGCCGCCGCCGACCGCATGAGATACTGGGGCAGTTTGGTCGCGATATTGACCTTGTCGCGGCAGTGGTTCTCGTCCAGAATTCGGCCGAGGCACTCCTCGCTGCCCGGATAGACATAAGCGGTATCGAAATAATTGACGCCCTCCCCGATGGCAAGAAGCACCTCCTGCTCTGCCTTTTCATAATCGATGGCGTTTCCTTTCCTGCTGAAACGCATACATCCGTATCCCAGCTGGGAAACAGGATTTCCGTTCCGGTCGTTTCGGTATCTCATGACCGTTCCTCCTCTGATTGTTTTCGCCTTTTATAGTATTCAATTACCCGCGTATCCCCGGGGCGCTGCACCATTTTCATGATTCATGATTATAACATGTATTTTTAATTTTTTGTCAAGGCGCTTTTTCTTATTTTTCGCAGGTAATTATTCTCAACCCTCCAATCGTATAAATCCACCGGAAAAAGTCCATCATTCTGATAGAACGCATACCGAATGTGCGAGATGGCTGAATCAGATGATGTGGAGGGCTTGGGGATGTCTATGTATAAGGTAGAAATCTGCGGGGTAAACACTGCCAAACTGCCGCTTCTGAGTAATGAGGACAAGGAAGAATTGTTTCGCCGTATTAAGGAAGGGGACGTGGCGGCCCGGGAACAGTATATCAAAGGCAATCTCCGGCTGGTCCTGAGCGTAATCCAGCGCTTTTCCGGCAATTCCGAGAACATAGACGACCTGTTCCAGATCGGCTGCATCGGCCTGATCAAGGCTATCGATAATTTCGACATATCTCAAAATGTAAAATTTTCTACCTACGCGGTGCCGATGATCATGGGCGAAGTACGCCGCTACCTGCGGGACAACTCCAACTCCATCCGCGTTAGCCGTTCCCTGCGGGACACCGCTTACAAGGCGATCTACGCGCGGGAAGGGCTGACCCGCAAAAATGCCAAGGAACCGACGCTTGCGGAAATTGCCGATGAGATCGGAATCAGCAAGGAGGACATAACTTATGCCCTGGACGCCATCCAGACGCCGGTGAGCCTTTATGAGCCGGTCTACACCGACGGCGGCGATCCGCTTTATGTCATGGACCAGATCAGCGATAAGAAAAATATGGAAGAAAACTGGGTTGAGGACATTTCACTGAGCGAGGCCATGAAACGTCTGCCGGAGCGTGAGCGCCATATTATCGATATGCGCTTCTTCGAAGGAAAGACACAGACCGAAGTTGCGGAAGAAATCCATATCAGTCAGGCTCAGGTGAGCCGGCTGGAGAAAAGCGCGCTGAAGACGATGCGGAATTATCTGAGCTGAAACAAGCCCTCGCCCGACAGAAAACCTGCAACGGCGAGGGCTCTGACATATTCAGTCATTTATTTTGCCTCTATTGCCACGATCAAATCCCGATTCGCTTTCTCACACTGGTTTGACCAGTTTACGCGTGATGGATACCGCCAAAATAAAAGCCGCTGACCCAGCGGCTTTCTCATCGGAGTAACAGGATTTGAACCTGCGACCTCTCGGCCCCCAGCCGAGCGCGCTACCAAACTACGCCATACTCCGTGCCCAATTATTATAGCAAAAGAATTCGCATTTGAAAAGTCTCTTTTTATAAATAGTTTATTCATTTATATCTTTTCTGTTGTCTGATAATTTTATTGTAACGGCATTCTCGTATGCCTACGGGTATCACGGATATTATACGAACACAGCCTCACTGCCGCACTTCTCAGATCGAAATGAAAAGATCCACAGAAAGAAGGATATCCCTCTCTTCTGCGGATCTTACATTTCCATGCAAGCAAGGCGCCAGCGACGCCTTGCTTGTATTCAATTCAATCTTATTCCCGCTTTAGGATCGCTTACGACGGCTGCTTGCCGATATAAGCCTGGATGCCGCCGTCTACGTACAGGATCTGGCCGTTGACGAAATCGGATGCGTAGGAAGCCAGGAAGATGGCCGGGCCGCCCAAATCCTCTGCCTCGCCCCAGCGTCCTGCGGGGGTCTTGGAGACGATGAACTGGTCGAACGGATGACGGGAACCGTCGGGCTGCTTCTCGCGCAGCGGCGCGGTCTGCGGGGTCGCGATGTAGCCGGGCCCGATGCCGTTGCACTGGATGTTGTACTCGCCGTACTCGGAAGCAATGTTGCGGGTCAGCATCTTAAGTCCGCCCTTGGCCGCCGCATACGCGGATACAGTCTCACGGCCGAACTCGCTCATCATGGAGCAGATGTTAATGATCTTGCCGTGGCCCTTCTTGATCATGCTGGGAATCACAGCCTTGGAGACGATGAACGGACCGTTTAAGTCGATGTCGATGACCTGACGGAAATCCTTAGCGGACATCTCGATCATCGGGATCCGCTTGATGATGCCGGCGTTGTTCACCAGAATATCGATCACGCCGACCTCCGCCTCGACCTCTGCCACGAACGCATTCACGGCGTCCTCATTGGTCACGTCGCAGACATAGCCGTGCGCCTCGATGCCGGCTTCCTTATAGGCTGCCAGACCTTTGTCGACCAGTTCCTGCTTGATGTCATTGAAGACAATCGTCGCGCCGGCCCCGGCCATGGCTTTGGCAATGGCGAAACCGATTCCGTAGGAAGCGCCTGTAATCAGGGCTACCTTACCCTTCAGGGAAAAACTCGTGCTGCTCATAACTACCCTCTCCTTTACCTGATCTCGGCGGCTTGTCCAAACTCCGCCGGTATTTGTATACAAACTTAAAATCTGTATACAAATTTATGATAGTTATACAATACCATATTCGCAGCGATAATGCAAGCATTTTTTTCATGATGATTTTCATAATGACAGAAAATCGATAACAGAAAATAACCCCGCGAAGCCGGAACAATGCCGGACCCGCGGGGTCGATATTCTTTTGTCCCGTCAGGCGGAGCATCCCCAGGGTTCGCCGGTCCCGGCCGGATTCAGCCGGGACCGCGCTCCAAAGGTTTCCGCACTATGCCCTACTGCGCGCAGCCGCAGCTGCCGCTATCAGTGGTATTCGCGGCGTTGGCCGCCGCCAGCGCGTTGTAATAGCCGGTGTAATCATAGGTGAACGGTGTCAGTACCTGCGTGACATCGGAGGCAGCCGCCGGTGTCACGGTGCCGCCGCAGGTGTTGTTGCCGCTGCAGGTATTCCCGCCACAGGTATTCCCGCCGCAGGTGCTGCCGCAGGGATTGCAGCCACAGGTCTTCGTTGTCGTCGTGGTGGTCACGGTCTTGCAGCCGCAGCCGCCGTTTCCGGTCGTGCCGCCGGCCACGCCGGAATTATTTCCGCTGCCGCACCCACAGGTGCTGCCGCCGCAGGTATTTCCACAGGTATTCCCGCCACAGGTGTTTCCGCCGCAGACATTTCCCCCGCAGACACTCCCGCAGGTGGGACGGCAGCCACAGGTATTGCAGCCGCAGCCGCCGTTTCCGGTCGTGCCGCCGGCCACGCCGCTGTTATTGCCGGAATCATTGCCGCAGGTGCAGGTACATTTACAGGTGCATTTGCAGTTATTGGTGCTGCAGCCGCAGTTGGTATTGTCCACGTTTCCGCCGTTTACGCCGCCGTTGTTCCCCTCGGAGGGACGGCAGAAGTAAAAGCATCTCTTCTGGCAGTAATAACCGTTGTTGCCGTTTCCGGTCGTGGCGCCGGCCACGCCGCCATTATTTCCGCTATTGCAGCCGCAGCTGCAGCCGTTTCTCCTGCAGGTCCCGCAAAGATTACATCCAAAACAACTCATATGAGATATCTCCTTTATTTTTCATGTTTGTACTATATCGTATGTCTCAGTGGGACATTGTGTGAATGCCTGACCGAAGACAAACCTGTTTGTATTTCCGCCAAAACAGACAAACTTGTTTGTATTCCCGCCAAAGATATGCTACACTGATTCTGCAGCCCGGCCTGCCGGTCAGGCTGCGGATAAGGAGGTATTTTATGCTGCGATCGGACAGACATTACGCCTACTTCTGCAATCGGGAATGCGAGTATTTTCCCTGCCATCCCACGGACAACCCTGAAGAGTTCAACTGCCTGTTCTGCTACTGCCCGCTGTATGTGCTGGGAGATGCGTGCGGCGGCGATTTCAAATACCTTCCGAACGGTCGGAAGGACTGCAGCGGCTGCCTCTTCCCGCACAGGCCGGAGAACTATGACGCGATTACTGCCAGGTACGAAGAAATCGCGGCAACAATGAAGCGGACTGGTTAAAGCGCGCTCTCTTAGGGAAATATTAAGAACTTCTCATTAGAATCCTAAGGAATCTGCATTCGGAATCTGTTATACTGTCACTCGGAGGTATGCAGCAGACAAATTGCGGGCTGAAAATATCCGGCACGATACGCCGGTATATGCCGATATACGCCCCTATACATCTGTATATACGCCTTTTCCGAAAGGAGTCACCCATGCCGGACAAAATCCTGATCGTCGACGACGAGGCCGCCATCGCGGATCTGGTGGAGGTCTATCTGCTAAGCGAAAACTACATGGTCTACAAATACTACACCGCCCGCGACGCCCTGGCCTGCGTGGAACGCGAGGAGCTGGATCTGGCAATTCTGGACATTATGCTGCCGGACATGGACGGCTACGACCTCTGCCGCCGTATCCGGCAGAAACACAACTATCCGGTCATTATGCTGACCGCCCGGGACGAAGAGCTGGATAAGATCACCGGGCTGACGCTGGGCGCCGACGACTATATCACAAAACCGTTTAAGCCGCTGGAACTGGTGGCACGCGTGAAGGCTCAACTGCGCCGCTACAAACGCTATAACCCGGCGGTCGCCGCCGTTCCGGAAGCGGAGGACGACGTCCTCTCCCACGCCGGCCTGCTGCTGAATGTCCGCACGCACGAATGCCTGCTCAACGAGCGTCCGCTGACGCTGACACCGACTGAATTCTCGATCCTGCGGATCCTTCTTGAGAGCAAGGGCAACGTGGTCAGCGCCGAGGAGCTGTTCCATCAGATCTGGCAGGACGAATACTACAGCAAGAGCAACAACACCATCACCGTCCATATCCGCCACCTGCGCGAGAAACTGGGCGACACGGTCGAGAAACCGAATTACATCCGAACCATCTGGGGAGTGGGGTATAAAATTGAAAAATAAACGCAAATCCGACTATTCCGGCTTCAAACGGAAGCTGTACATCCGTCTTCTCTGCATCGGCGTGGCCGCGCCCGTCCTGATCTATCTCTTCTACCTGAGATTCTGGCACCGGCGCGGCGGCGATGTGGTGGTGGGCATTTTCCGCACGCTCTTCCGCATCAGCGACGATGAAGCCCACCGGCTTTATACAATTATTTTCCGGGGAAATCTGACATTCTTCTGGGTTGCTGCGATCCTCGTGATGTTCTTTCTGCTGCTTTGGGTGATCTTAAACTGGTTCACCAGCTATTTCGACGCCATCAACGCCGGCATCGACGGCCTGCTTTCCGATACGGACGAGATCCGCCTGCTGCCGGAGATGGCCGCCACCGAACGGAAGTTAAACGAAGTGAAGAAAGAGCTTGCGAAACGTGCCGCGGACGCGCGGCTGGCAGAACAGCGCAAAAATGACCTAGTCATGTATCTGGCCCACGACATCCGCACGCCGCTGACCTCGGTCATCGGGTATTTAAGCCTCTTATCCGAGGCCCCGGATATGCCCGCCGAACAGCGGACGCGCTATGTGGGCATCACGCTGGACAAGGCCTGCCGTCTGGAAAAAATGATCAATGAATTCTTCGAGATCACCCGCTATAATCTGCAGGAGATCACACTGGAAAAGGGAAAAATCGACCTTTGCTATATGCTGGTCCAGCTGACCGACGAATTTTCCCCGCTTCTGAATGAACACGGCAACACCGCCGTCCTGGACGCCGACGAAGATCTGACCGTATGGGGCGACGCAGACCGCCTGGCAAGGGTATTTCAGAATATCCTGAAAAATGCGGCCGCTTACAGCGATCCCGGCACCGAAATCCGCATCACCGCGTGGGAAGCGGACGACGCCGTCATGATTGTCTTCCGCAACCACGGAAAGACAATCCCCCGCGAGAAACTCGCCACCATCTTCGAGAAATTCTACCGGCTCGACGCGGCGCGCACTTCCAAGACCGGCGGCGCCGGGCTGGGCCTCGCCATCGCAAAGGAAATCGTCACGCTGCACGGCGGCACGATCACGGCCGACAGCCGCGACGGAATCGTGGAGTTCGCGGTCAGACTGCCGAACGCGTAAGCGGCGGCAGGCGGCTCCCTCCCAAATCTTTATCTCTCATTAACATTTTCTTAGGAATCAATCAATCGGATATTAAACTATCGCTGTCTCCCGTGATGTACAATCACAGATAAATGAAGAAGGAGGCACGATTACAATGAACAAACGATCAAACAGAAACTTCAATCCCGGCGGCGGAGCCGCCGGCTTTTCTTCCGATAACCGCCGCGGGCGCAGCCGCAGAGGAAGGGTGCGCAGGCGTATGCGCCGCATCTGTTTCCTCTGCATCTGCATGGCTGCCATCGCAGCACTGCTGTTCTTTCCCACTCATGAACATCCGAACGTTTCCACGCAGGGAGACGCGGAATCCGACCTTCCATCTTATCTTCAGGAGCGTCCGGCGGATTCCGCCATCAACATTGTGAATCCGCCGGAAGGCGGCCGGTACGAAGACAACGGACTCACAGATGCTATGTCCGAAACAGGCGGCAATTCCGACAGCGCCGGCACCCCCTGGTACCTCCTTCTGGTCAACCGCACCCATCCGCTTCCCGACGGCTGGCAGGAGGCGCTTACACTGACCGAGCTCGACAACGGCCAGTCTGTAGACTCCCGCATCTATCCGTCTCTTCAGGCCATGTTCGAGGCCATGCGCAGCGACGGCGTCTACCCCATCGTCGCTTCCGGCTTCCGCACTGCCGAGAAGCAGCAGAGCCTGATGAATGAAAAGATCGCCTCTTTCGAGTCGCAGGGCTATTCCGCCGAACAAGCGAAAAACGAAGCGGAAAAATGGGTCGCCGTTCCGGGAACCAGTGAACATCAGCTCGGCTCCGCCGTGGACATCAACGCCGACGGCATCCACTCCGCCGGCTACCAGGTCTACGACTGGCTGGACCGGCACGCCCATGAGTACGGCTTCATCCGCCGCTACCCGGAGGACAAAACCGAAATCACCGGCATCAGCAACGAGCCGTGGCATTACCGCTATGTAGGCGAAGAAGCCGCGGCGGAAATTCACCGCCGCGGCATCTGCCTGGAAGAATATCTGGATGCTGTATCCGCCGCCCCTTAAATGGGGTGCGATCCGTTTCAACACACTATCTCGTAATGATATCCACCGGCACGTCAAAGATCTTCGCGACCTTCAGAATCGTGTCGATATGGCGTCCGACCGCCGCCGCCATATGGTGGGTCGGGCCGGCCTCGCTCCAGCGGTTGCAGAACTCCCGTGCGCCGCAGGTGAAGCGGGTGCGCATATTTGTATCGCCAAAGGTAAAGATCGGGCCGGGCTCATTGACGCCCTCCGCCACGACAAACTTGAAATGTCCGTCCTTATCCTGGGTGATGCCGAGATAAGTCACCGGACCCACCGGCGGATAGAACTGGGTCAGATAGCCGCCGCCGGTCTTGCCGTGGAACACCGGGACGATCTTCATCGTCGGCTTCTTCGCCTGGGAAATATCAGCGTCGCCGGAACCGGAATGGCCGATGATGCAGATGTCCTCATTGAAATCAATGGAGTACATTTCCGACAGCTGGCCGGTGCCCGCGATCGTCTTTAAGATGCTCATAGCCATAGCTACCTTGATGTCGCCTTCCACTGCACAGGCGGTTCCCTGCTTGATCAGCATGGAGAACGCGGGAATCAGCATACTGTCGAGCTTCCCGGCCACACCCTGCGCGAAACCGTCGTAGTGGGAGGCCACCAGGGCCAGCTGCTCGTCCTTCACCCACTGCTCGAAGGCAACCACGTATCTGGCCATATCCCAGACCTTCTCGATGGTGCCGCCGCCCTCGATATCGAAGGTATCCAGGATATCCTGCGCCTTGGCGCGGATGGCTTCTTCGTCGGTAATATTGTCGGCGATGGCCCACATTTTCTCCCAGTCAAACTGCTTCGTATAGAGGAACATCCTGTGATACAGGTTGGTCTCGTCGATGTACAGATCCATCATGCCCGGATAGGGGCGTCCGATCTGCGCAATATTCGTATCGCGGAAACGCCGCCGCACCTGGGCCGCCCGGC
>CANQFR010000056.1 GCA_947599905.1 uncultured Lachnospiraceae bacterium | reverse complement strand
TGACGCGGCGAAAGCGGCTGCTTCTGTAAAAATTTATCAGGAGAGTGACAGATGAATCTCGTAGAGAAGATTTTCGGGACCCACAGCGAGCGGGAACTGAAGATGATATATCCCATCGTAGACAAAATCGTGGCCATGCGGCCGGAGATGATGGCTTTAAGCGATGAGGAGCTGAGGGGGAAGACAAAGATATTCAAAGAGCGGCTGGCGGCCGGGGAGACCCTGGATCAGATCCTTCCGGAAGCGTTCGCTGCTGTGCGCGAGGCGGCCCGCAGGACCCTCAATATGGAGCATTTCCCGGTACAGCTGATCGGCGGCATCGTCCTTCATCAGGGGCGTATCGCCGAGATGAAGACCGGCGAAGGTAAGACGCTGGTGTCTACCTGCCCGGCGTATCTGAATGCGCTGGCGGGCAAGGGCGTCCATATCGTGACGGTCAACGACTATCTGGCCAAGCGTGACGCCGAGTGGATGGGCCGCATCCATGAATTTCTGGGCTTAAGCGTGGGCGTGGTGCTGAACTCCATGACCTCCGAGGAGCGCAAGAAGGCGTATGCCTGCGATATCACCTATGTGACAAACAATGAACTGGGCTTCGACTATCTGAGAGACAACATGGCTATCTACAAGGAGCAGATGGTCTTAAGGGAGCTGGATTACGCGATCATCGACGAGGTGGACTCGGTGCTGATCGACGAGGCCAGGACGCCGCTTATTATTTCCGGACAGAGCGGCAAGTCCACGAAGCTTTATGAGGTCTGTGATATTCTGGCGCGGCAGCTGCAGCGGGGCGAGGCGTCCGGCGAATTTACGAAGATGAACGCGATCATGGGCGAGGACATCGAGGAGACCGGCGACTTCGTGGTCAATGAGAAGGACAAAGTGGTGAACCTGACCGAGGAAGGCGTGAAGAAGGTGGAGGAATTCTTCCACATTGAGAATCTGGCCGACCCGGAGAATCTGGAGATCCAGCACAATATCATCCTGGCTCTGCGGGCCAATAACCTGATGCACCGGGATAAGGATTATGTGGTCAAGGACGACGAGGTTCTGATCGTCGACGAATTCACGGGCCGCATCATGCCGGGCCGCCGTTATTCCGACGGTCTCCATCAGGCGATTGAGGCCAAGGAGCATGTGAATGTGCGCCGGGAGAGCAAGACGCTGGCCACGATCACGTTCCAGAACTTCTTCAATAAGTTCCGCAAGAAGGCCGGCATGACCGGTACGGCGCTCACGGAGGAAAAAGAATTCCGCGACATTTACGGGATGGACGTCGTGGAGATCCCGACCAATAAGCCGGTGATCCGCGTGGATCATAACGACGCAGTTTATAAGACCAAGAAGGAGAAATTCAAGGCCGTCGTGGACGAGGTGGAAGAGGCACACTCCAAGGGGCAGCCTGTGCTGGTGGGTACCATCACCATCGAAACCTCCGAGATGTTAAGTAAGATGCTGAACCGCAGGGGGATTCCGCACAAGGTGCTGAACGCCAAGTTCCATGAGCTGGAGGCGGAGATCGTGGCCGACGCCGGACTTCATGGCGCGGTTACCATCGCTACCAACATGGCCGGCCGTGGTACCGATATCAAGCTGGACGAGGAATCCAGGGCAGCCGGAGGCCTCAGGGTCATCGGTACGGAGCGCCATGAGGCGCGCCGTATTGATAATCAGCTGCGCGGCCGTTCCGGCCGTCAGGGAGATCCGGGCGAGTCCAGGTTCTACATTTCCCTGGAGGACGATCTGATGCGGCTGTTCGGTTCCGAACGGCTTATGGATATGTTTAACGCCCTGGGCGTACCGGAGGGCGAGCAGATCGAGCACAAGATGCTTTCCAGCGCCATCGAGAAGGCGCAGAAGAAGATCGAGAACAACAATTACGGCATCCGCGAGAATTTGTTAAGATACGATGAGGTCATGAACGAGCAGCGCGAGGTCATTTACGCGGAGCGCCGCCGGGTGCTTGACGGCGACAATATGCGTGATGTGATCCTGAAGATGATCACGGACATCGTGGAACATGTGGTGGATATGACGGTGGCCGATGATGCGGTGCCGGAGAACTGGGATCTGAATGAGCTGAATTCCCTGCTGCTGCCGATCATTCCGCTGCCGCCTGTGGTGTTAAATGATACGCAGAAGGAGCGGATGAAGAAGAAGGAACTGGTGCATCGGCTGAAGGAAGCAGCCATCAAGCTGTACGAAGCGAAGGAGGCCGAGTTCCCGGAGGCGGAGCAGATCCGCGAGATCGAGCGGGTGATCCTTCTGAAGGTCATCGATAACAAATGGATGTCCCATATCGACGATATGGATCAGCTGCGGCAGGGCATTGGGCTGCAGGCTTACGGGCAGAAGGATCCGCTTGTCGAGTACAAGATGAGCGCCTATGAGATGTTCGACGGCATGACGGCGGCGGTGAAGGAGGATACGGTTCGGATCCTGTTCCATATCCGCGTGGAGCAGAAGGTGGAGAGAGAGCCGGCGGCGAAGGTGACGGGGACAAACCGGGATGATTCGGTGGCGAAGGCGCCGGTGCGCAAGGAAGTAAAGAAGATCTATCCGAATGATCCCTGTCCGTGCGGGAGCGGGAAGAAGTTTAAGCAGTGTCATGGGCGGAAGCCGGTGTAAAATTTGCATATCACAGAAAGAAGGTGACACAATGGTTGAGCTTGATCAGTTCAAGTATACGTTATCGACGTTTCAGAAACCATTAGTGGAAGTGAGGGATTCACTTTGACCTGGATAACAAGGTCAGACGAATCGCGGAATTAGACCGTTCGATGGAGGAGCCGGGGTTTTGGGACGACCCGGAGCGTTCCACAAAGCTGATGAAGGAAGCCAAGAACCTGAAGGATACGGTGGAGGGTTTCCATAAGCTGGAGCAGCAGTATGAGGATATTGAAGTCCTGATCGAGATGGGGAATGAGGAGAATGATCCGGATGTGATTCCGGAAGTCCGGCAGATGCTTGACGAGTTTACGGCGGAGCTGGAGGATCTGCGGATCAGTACGCTGCTTTCGGGACAGTACGACAATAATAACGCAATCCTGCGGCTGAACGCGGGGGCGGGCGGGACGGAGTCCTGCGACTGGTGCAGCATGCTGTACCGGATGTACTGCCGGTGGGCGGACAAGAAGGGCTTCACGACGGAGCTTTTGGACTATCTGGACGGCGAGGAGGCGGGCATCAAATCGGTGACGATTCAGATCAACGGCGTGAACGCCTACGGATATCTGAAGTCGGAGCACGGCGTGCACCGGCTGGTGCGCATTTCCCCGTTTAATGCGGCGGGCAAGAGGCAGACTTCTTTCGTGTCCTGCGATGTGATGCCGGATATCGAGGAAGACCTGGATGTGGATATCAATCCGGACGACCTGCGGATCGATACCTACCGGTCCAGCGGCGCCGGCGGTCAGCATATCAATAAGACATCTTCGGCGGTGCGCATCACCCACATCCCTACGGGCGTGGTGGTACAGTGTCAGAACGAGCGGTCCCAGTTCCAGAACAAGGACAAGGCCATGCAGATGCTGAAGGCCAAGCTGTTTATCTTAAAGCAGCAGGAGAACGCGGCGAATCTTTCCGACATCCGCGGCGATGTGGCGGATATCGCGTGGGGCAGTCAGATCCGCTCCTATGTGCTGCAGCCATATACGATGGTGAAAGATCACCGGACCAACGAGGAGAGCGGCAATGTAAATGCGGTTCTGGACGGCGGACTGGATCCGTTTATCAGCGCGTATCTGCGGTGGATCCGGCTGGGCGGCGAGAAGAAGTAGATCATATGGGAGGTCGAGAGAAGCGGGTGATTCTGCGTGACAGTGTCATCCGCTTTTTGAAACCTGCTTTTGCAGACAGGAGGCGGGACGGTCGTGATCTGTACAGTGACGCTTAATCCGGCGATTGACAAAACGGTGGTGATTCCTTCTTTCACTGTGGATGCGGTAAACCGGATTGTCCATGTTCGGAAGGATCCGGGCGGAAAGGGAATTAATGTTTCGAAAGTGATCGAAAGTCTGGGCGGAGACAGTGTGGCGTATGCCGTGCTGGGAGGCATTACGGGAGCGGAACTTGAGCAAATGTTGTCCGGCTTTCGTTTCCGGCTTGAGAGTATCCGGACCGGGCAGGCGACCAGGACGAATATGAAGGTGGTCGATCCGGTTCTTCGTACAAATACGGATATTAATGAACCGGGCGTGCCGTTTGGCAGCGAGACAGCGGCGGAACTGAAACGGAGGCTGGAGGCGCAGCTTGGCGAAGGAGATATTCTGGTGCTTTCGGGAAGCGTGCCGGCCGGAACAGACACAAATATTTATCAGGATCTGACCCTGATGGGGAAAGAATGCGGCGCGAGGGTATTGCTGGATGCGGACGGTGGGCTTTTTGCGAGAGGAATTGAAGCGGCGCCGTTTCTCGTAAAGCCCAATCGCTATGAACTGGAGCAGTATTTAGAAAGGAAGCTGGAGACGAGGGAAGAACTTTGTGAGGCCGGAAAAGAGCTGCTGGAGAAAGGTGTCAGCGTAGTCGTGATCTCACTGGGCAGCGGCGGGGCTTTGCTGTGCCGGAGAGGAGAAAATGACAGAAGCGGGGACATTTTTCTGTGGGCGGAAGGTCTGCCTGTACCGGTCGCCAGTACGGTAGGCGCCGGGGATTCCATGATCGCGGCATTTGCGTACAGTCTGGATAAGGGGATGGATTATGCGGATGCATTCCGTCTGGCAGTTGCGGCGGGCTCGGCGGCAGTGACCTGTTCCGGTTCCCAGGCGCCGGACGCGGAACTGGTGTGGAAGCTGTATGATCAGGTGAAGCTGCGCGGAAAAGGTGAAGAAGAACCGAAAGGCAGGAGATAAAAAACAGTTGCATATCCCGGACAAATATGCTACTATCTTTCCCGTGGACACAAATGTACTTGCCAGACGAACAGAGGGAGAAGTGCATGGGAGAGAGCAACAGGTACTATGTGGTGACGAAGAAGGCGGTGCCGGAGGTGCTTCTGAAGGTGGTGGAGGCCAAGCGGCTTCTGGAATCCCGGAAAGTGCTGACAGTGCAGGAAGCCACAGACGCCGTGGGCATCAGCCGTAGCTCATTTTACAAGTACAAAGACGACATTTTGCCGTTCTATGATAATGCGAAAGGGAAGACAGTGACCTTTGTAACCATCATGGATGACGAGCGGGGGCTGCTGTCTGATCTTTTGCGTATCGTGGCGGTCTATAAAGCCAATATCCTGACGATCCACCAGAGTATTCCGGTGAACGGCGTGGCGACGCTGACGCTGAGCGTGGAGGTGCGGTCTGACACCGGCGACATTTCCGCTATGGTGGAGGAGATGGAAGCCATGAATGGCATTCATTCGGTGAAGATCATTGCCAGAGAGTAAAGCAGGAATCGGCATGGGATGGAGCGGCGCGGTAAGTGCCGCGAGAGCAGGCAGGAAAGTGTCGCGGATGTGACCTGAGAACTCGCGAATGTGGGCAGGAAAGACGAAGAAAATATACAGCCAGGGAGTGAATGATATGGTATATGCAGCGATCATGGGATACGGAACCATCGGTTCCGGCGTATTTGAGGTTCTGACGGTCAACCGTGCGCAGGTGGCGGCCGCGGCCGGGCAGGAGATCGAGGTGAAATATGTGCTGGATCTGCGGGATTTCCCGGGGAGTCCGGCTGAGGATAAGATTGTCCACGATTTCTCGGTGATCGTAAATGATCCGGAAGTGAAGCTGGTGGTGGAGACCATGGGCGGACTGCAGCCGGCTTATCCCTTTGTGAAGGCGTGCCTGGAGGCCGGCAAGCATGTGGCGACGTCCAATAAGGCGCTGGTGGCGGCGTACGGCACCGAGCTTCTGGCGATCGCCCGCAAAAAGCATGTGAATTTCCAGTTTGAGGGAAGCGCGGGCGGCGGGATCCCGATCATCCGCACACTGTACCGGTGCCTGGGCGGCGAGCGGATCTCGGAGATCACCGGGATCTTAAACGGCACGACCAATTATATTTTGACGAAAATGGACCGGGAGGGTATGTCTTTTGAGCAGGCCCTTAAGCAGGCCCAGGAGCTGGGATATGCGGAGAAAGATCCGACGGCGGATGTGGAAGGTCACGATACCTGCCGCAAGATCGCGATCCTGACGGCCATGGCGTCCGGCAAAGAAGTGGATTACGAGGACATTTACACGGAAGGCATTACGAAGATTCACGCGGCGGACCTGAAATACGCCGCGGCCATGGAGATGGCCGTCCGCCTGCTGGGATCCGCCCAGATGGCCGGGGACGCGGTTTCTGCCTGGGTGGCGCCGGTGATGGTGGGGCGGGAGAATCCGCTTTCCGGCGTGAACGATGTATTTAATGGCATTCTGGTCCGCAGCAATATGCTGGGCGTCAGCATGTATTACGGCAGCGGAGCAGGGAAGCTGCAGACTGCCAGCGCCGTGGTGGCAGACCTGATCGAGGAGACGGTCCATCTGAATGAGAACGTGCCGATGGGCTGGAACGGCGAGAAGCTTTCCATCATGCCGGTGTCCGACGTGCGCTGGGCGTATTTTCTGCGGATCGGCGGCGCTTATGACGCGGTGAAGGATCTGCTTGCGGAGTGTCTGGGCGAGTGCCGCGTGGTGACGCTGCCGGAGCTTGGCGGAGAGGAATTCGGCCTGTTGACCGGCGTTATGAGCGAAGGCTTTATGGATGCTGCCCTGGAGGCGCTGGTTCCGGCGCTTGAGGCGGCGGGAAGCGGGCTGCGGCAGAAGATCCGGGTGGAGACGCTTAACGAGGCGGAGATCCTGCGGTGACATGAGATCGCGTCGCGGACAGAAGGTTTCGTAAACAGCGGATCGCGGGTATCAGAACGGTTCTGCGCGGCGGACAGGATGGGAGATCACGAGGAAATGGTTGAGACGATTAAGATATTATGGCAGATGCTGAAAGGGCAGGGGATTCCCTGTCCTTTCAAATTTCTGACGGGGCTTTACTGCCCCGGCTGCGGCGGGACCCGGGCGGTCTGGCTTCTGCTGACCGGGCATATCCTCCTGAGCATTCAGTATCATCCGTTGGTGTTCTATATGGCGTTTATGGCGGCGGTGGAAGTAGTCGGATACTGTCTGGCGAAAAAACTGAGGCGACCCGGGCTCTACCTGGGGCGCTACGGCCTTGTGGTGTCTGTCGGAGTCGCCATTGTGCTGATCAACTGGATCTTTAAGAACTACATGCTGGTGGTTCGTGGCGTGGATCTGCTGCCGCCGCTGTCATGAGCCGCGGCGCATAACAAAAGACTGCCGAAAACCTTATGGCGGGTTGGGGCAGTCTTTTGTCATTCAGTTCCCGTATAGTGATTCATAGATCGAGTTAAAATCTTCTCCGTAGAATTCCTCAAACATATCCTGAAATTCTGGGCTGTTTAAGATATCCTGGTACTGCGGGCTGCGGACGAAACCGATCATGATCGTCATCAGAATGCTCAACAGGATGGCGAAGATCGACATGATCAGGCCCGCGATTGCGTAACTGTGGAGCGGCTTGCCGCGCCTGGACAGGATCATCAGCACGATAGAGGCCACAGCCAGCGGAAATTGAACCAGCGGACTGCAGCAGCAGCTGATCAGGGCCAGAAGGCCGGTGATCATGGACGCCAGTGCCAGCGGGTTATTCTCTTTCGGCGGAGCCTGCTGATAGGGAGGCTGCCGGTACGGCTCCTGCTGCCAGTTATTCTGCTGCAGGCTGACGGGCTGATTCGGGTAGTTTTGGGGCTGACTGTTGTTTAGGGGAGCCGGTCTTCCGCATTCGCTGCAGAATTTGCCGGTATTGACTGTGCCGCACGAGCAGATCCAGCTGCCTGCGGAAGGTGTGCTGCCATTCTGCGGATACGGGCCGTTTGGCTGCCATCCGTTTTGCGGTTGTCCGGTTCCCGGGGAATACTGTCCGTTATTCTGCGGTGCGGCACCTGCGGTTCCGTCGTCCGGCTTATGCCAGCCGTCTCCGGAAGGAATCGGAATCTCCTCGTATTCGTGTTGATCTTTATATTCATCCATCCTGTTATCCTCCGTTATTCCGAGTCACCGGCAAAAACGGTGACTGCCACTGAAATTGCTGCAAAATCTGCATATTCATCCTATCACAAAACGTACTTCCTGTCTAGATGCACGGGTTATATTATCCGTGGAAAGGCCTCAAAAAACGTCCCTTTGCCCAATCAGACAATCTGATGTATATCAGGCGAAGAGACGTTGGAAATGTAGTATTTAACTTAAAGCCAGGGCATTCTTGATTCGTTTTACATCGTATTCTAATGAGGTCACTCTGAGCCGCAGCATCTCCTTATCGTTGTCAGTCTTTACGGCATCGTCCAGCTTCCGTACCAGATCCGAATGTCCCTCCCCGATAATGCTGATCTTCTTATCAAGTACATTCTCCATATAAACCTGAGCTCGCTGCATGTCGGTCTGCAGTTGAGCGACTTCGGTCTTGAGATGCGCAACGTCGGTTTTAAGTCCAGCGATGTCAGCCTTGACTTCGACCATGTCTGTCTTGAGTTGAGCAACCTCGGTCTTGAGCTGTGCAACGTCTGTCTTGAGTTGAGCGACTTCGGTCTTGAGCTGTGCAACGTCAGTTTTGAGTTGAGCGACCTCGGTTTTGAGTTCTGCGACGTCAGTTTTGAGTTGAGCGACCTCGGTTTTGAGTTGAGCGACCTCGGTTTTGAGTTGAGCGACCTCGGTTTTGAGTTCTGCGACGTCGGTTTTAAGTTGAGAGACATCGGTTTTGAGTTCCGCGATGTCAGCCTTGACTTCGATCATATCGTCTTTCAGTTGTGCGACATCAGTCTTAAGTTCCGCGACGTCATTTCTGATGGGCGCCAGTGATCGGGTGATGATCTCCTCGATCAGTTCTAAATCTCTTTTTTCCAGCATGCAATATCCTCCTTTGGTTATATAAATGTGAACTCAGCCGGGTTCCATCTATATAACGCAAAAACCGGCAAAATATAACATGAAAAGTAATAAAATTTTAGCCGGGCACTCATTTGCTCCCTGTGAGTATTTATTTTACATGGCAAAAACAGGTTTTGCAAGTGCAATTTTGCTGAATTCCTCTCTAGACGCAAAGCATGATTGTGGTATAATAGCGAGGAAAGCACCGATGGCGCTTGCGCCGATCGGCGCTTGAAGAGAGCCGTCGGAAACTCCGAGAACCGCACAGGAAGAGAGCCGTTGTCGCTCCTCCCGCTGCACCGAACCAGCTCCCACAAAGTTAAGAAAGGATTACATATGGATATTATCAAAGCCCTTCAGGAAGAATTAAAGATCACCCGCGCCCAAGTGGAAGCCGCCGTGAAACTCATAGATGAAGGCAATACAATCCCGTTCATCGCCCGCTACCGCAAGGAGGCCACCGGTTCCCTGAACGACGAGGTGCTGCGCACCCTTGACGAGCGCCTCCGCTATCTGCGGAATCTGGAGGAGAAGAAGGAGCAGGTACTGGCCTCGATCCGGGAGCAGGACAAGCTGACACCGGAGCTGGAGAAGCAGATCGCCGACGCAGAAACGCTGGTAGCAGTAGAAGACCTTTACCGGCCTTATCGCCCCAAGCGCCGCACCCGGGCCACGATTGCTCAGGAGAAGGGGCTGACTCCGCTGGCGGATCTGATCGCGCTGCAGATGACGCGGGAGCCGCTGGAAGTTCCGGCAGCCGCCTACATTTCCGAAGAAAAGGGCGTCGCAAGCGCGGAAGAAGCCATCGCCGGGGCGAAGGATATCCTGGCGGAGCGCATTTCCGATGAGGCCGATTACCGCACCTACATCCGCAATGTGACCATGAATCAGGGCTCTCTGCATTCCGAGGCGAAGGACGAGGCAGCGGAATCGGTCTATGAAATGTATTATCATTACGAGGAGCCGATCAGAAAGGCGGCGGGCCATCGGATCCTGGCGCTGAACCGGGGCGAGGAGGAGAAGGTGCTGACCGTGAAGGTCCTGGCGCCGGAGGAGCAGATCCTGCGTTTCCTGGAGAAACGCGTGATCACCCGGGACAATCCCTACACAACGCCGGTGCTGCGCGAGGTCATCGAGGACAGCTATGGCCGCCTGATTGCGCCGTCCATCGAGCGCGAAGTGCGCAATGCCCTGACGGAAATGGCCGAAGACGGCGCCATCAAAGTCTTTGGCAAGAATCTGGAGCAGCTTCTGATGCAGCCTCCGATCGTGGGCCGCGTTGTACTGGGCTGGGATCCGGCCTTCCGCACCGGCTGTAAGCTGGCTGTGGTGGACGCCACCGGCAAAGTTTTGGACACGGTAGTCATTTACCCCACCGCACCCCAGAACAAGGTGGCGGAGGCGAAGACGGTCTTAAAGCGCCTGATCAAAAAGTACAATATTTCCCTGATCTCCGTGGGCAACGGCACCGCCTCCCGCGAGTCGGAGCAGGTGATCGTGGAACTGCTGCGGGAGATCCCGGAGAAGGTTCAGTATGTGATCGTAAATGAAGCCGGCGCGTCGGTCTATTCCGCCAGCAAGCTGGCGACG
Source organism: uncultured Lachnospiraceae bacterium (assembly GCA_947599905.1). Lineage (GTDB taxonomy): Bacteria > Bacillota > Clostridia > Lachnospirales > Lachnospiraceae > UBA3402. The sequence continues at coordinate 5,205 of CANQFR010000056.1, read as the reverse complement.
GAGGAATTCCCGAATTTCGACGTGGGGCAGCGCAGCGCTGCGTCCATCGCCCGCAGGCTTCAGGATCCGCTGGCGGAGCTGGTGAAGATCGATCCGCGTTCCATCGGTGTGGGCCAGTATCAGCACGACATGAACCAGAAGAAGCTGAGCGAGGCTCTGCAGGGAGTGGTCGAGGACTGCGTGAACAAGGTGGGCGTGGATCTGAATACCGCATCCGCCCCGCTTCTGGAATACGTCTCCGGCATCAGCAAGGCGCTGGCGAAGAATATCGTGGCTTACCGGGAGGAGAACGGCGCGTTTAGCAGCCGCGCGCAGCTTCTGAAGGTGGCCAAGCTGGGCCCCAAGGCCTACGAGCAGTGCGCCGGGTTCATGCGAATTACAGGAGGAAAGAATCCCCTCGACGGTACCTCCGTTCATCCGGAGAGCTACGAGGCGGCGAAGACGCTGCTTGCGAAGCTGGGCTATAAGCCGTCCGAGATCGCCGCAGGCGGTCTGGCTGGGATCAGCCGGAAGGTGACGGACTATAAGAAGCTGGCGGAGGAACTGGGAATCGGCGAGATCACGCTGCGGGACATCGTAAAAGAGCTGGAGAAGCCGGCCCGCGATCCCCGCGACGAGATGCCGAGGCCGATCCTCCGGACCGACGTGCTGGAGATGAAGGATCTGACACCGGGCATGGTGTTAAAGGGAACCGTGAGAAATGTGATCGATTTCGGGGCATTCGTGGACATCGGCGTCCATCAGGACGGGCTGGTGCACATTTCCCAGATGTCGGACAAATATATCAAACACCCCATGGAAGTGGTCAGCGTGGGGGATATCGTGGAAGTGAAGGTGTTGAGCGTCGATCCGGCGAAGAAGCGGATCGCGCTGACGATGAAGCTGTAAATAAGACGGAAAGAAGGGGGATTTCCATGGATCAGAAGAAAGAGCTTCGTTTTCGTATCCGTATGACGGCGAACGATCTGTGGCGTTTTTCCATGTATCATGCCAATAAAGGCTATCTGGGCATTTTCAACGTGCTCTTCACGCTGGCGGCGCTGTTCCTGCTGTTTTTCCAGGGCGGGCAGATGCTTTTGCCCCAGAGACTTCTTCTGGTGGTGTGCGCATTGATGTTTACCGTGTGGCAGCCCATGCTTCTGCTCGTGAAGGCCAGACGGCAGGCTTCGGGGCGGGGGATGAAGGAGCCGATCGACATGATTTTCACCGATGGCGGTATCCGCGCGGAACAGGGCGGCGAGAGCGTGGAGCTTGCCTGGGACGACGTGCGGCGGGTGAAGAAGATCCCCGGCGAGCTGATTATTTATACGGACCGGATCCACGCCTATCTGTTGCCGGATACGGCGGTGGACGGTCAGCGGGAGGAACTGAATAAACTCCTCCATGAGAAGCTGCCGAAGGAAAAGTGCGGGAAGATCTGAGAGACGCCTGTACGGCGCTGAAGTGCGGCTGCGGAAGTTTGCTTAGAGCACTGCGCCGTCTGCTGATGCTTGCAGCCAGTGCTCTGAGTGGTTCTGGAATGACCATGAAAACACAGGAACGGAGAATGGAGTCAGACATGAAGATCTATGAAACTGCCTCGCCCGGGGAGACCCGTCAGCTGGGCTATGATATGGGAAAATGCGCTTCCGCCGGGCAGGTGTACTGTCTGGATGGCGATCTGGGCACCGGAAAGACCGTATTCGCCCAGGGATTCGCGGCGGGACTCGGCGTCGACGGGCCGGTGAACAGCCCCACCTTTACGATCCTGCAGGTGTACGAGGACGGACGGCTGCCGCTGTACCATTTCGATGTGTACCGGATCGGGGATGTGGAGGAAATGGACGAGATCGGCTATGAGGACTGTTTCTATGGAGAGGGCGTGTGCCTGGTGGAATGGTCGGAGCTGGTGCGGGAGATCTTGCCAGAGGACGCTGTCCATGTGCGGATCGAGAAGGATGTGGAGAAGGGGTTTGATTATCGCAGGATCACGGTGGCGTGATTCTATGCGGGGCAGGCCTCCGGCGCTGTGACCGGTGCAGAACGAAAATTCGGTTTACACAGCATTGCGGCATTGACACGCAGTTTATTCAGGATATGTCATAGAAATTCAGACATAAGCTCTGTAATGGTATATGACAGAATGTATAACAGAATGGAGTTTCAGAAGTTATGAAGATTCTCGGGATTGAAAGCTCGTCCCTGGTGGCGTCCGTGGCGGTCGTAACGGACGATGTGGTGACGGCGGAATTTACGGCGAATTTTAAAAAGACCCACTCGCAGACGCTGCTGCCCATGCTGGATCAGATGGGGCAACTCATTGAGCTGGATATGAAAACGCTGGACGCGATCGCGGTGGCTGCGGGACCGGGTTCCTTTACGGGTCTGCGTATCGGCGCGGCCACGGCCAAGGGACTTGGGCTGGCACTTGATAAGCCGCTGGTTGAGGTCCCTACGCTGGAAGCGCTGGCTTATAACCTGTGGGGCTGTGCCGGTGTGGTCTGCCCGATGCTGGACGCCCGCAGGGATCAGGTGTATACCGGCGTGTACCGGGTGAGCCACGGCAGTGCAACAGTGAAGAGTGATGCGGATGGAAATGCTGCTGAGAACGGCACGGCAGCAGGGGGCGCTGCAGACGGAAAAGGCCGGATGGTAATTCCTGATATCATCTTAGATCAGTGCGCCATGGATATCGCTGGACTTATGAGGAAGCTGGAGGAGATCGGTGAGCCGGTCACGTTCCTGGGCGACGGCGTTCCTGTCTTCAGCACGCGGATCGAGGCGGAACTGAAGGTGCCGTATGCCTTTGCTCCTGCCCAGAGCAACCGTCAGCGCGCCGCGTCTGTGGCGGCTCTTGGCGCCGAATATGTGAAGCAGGGGCGGACGGTGACCGCCGCGGAGTTTAAGCCCGATTATCTCCGCAAGTCCCAGGCGGAGCGGGAGAGGGAAGAGCGGCAGGAGTGAGCGAATTCATTGGACAGGCAGTCAAAGCGAATGGAAAGCGCGAACGGCTGCAGTGAAGACAATGGCAGGAGGAGCGGGAGCATTGAATGATCTGGCGCGGAACAGTCTGAGAGCGACGAAGGAAAAACGGGAACATGCGTCTGCGGATATCAGCATCCGCCCTATGACTCCTGCCGATCTGCAGGATGTCTGGAAGCTGGAGCGGGAATGCTTCTCCGATGCCTGGTCCATGAAGCTTCTGGCGGACGCTCTGGCAAATGATTATGATCATTTCTGGGTTGCGGAGTGCGCGGAGAGGGCCGGGGTGTTGTCTGACGTCGCGGGAGCAGAAGTGCCTGTCCCCCGTTTCTGCGGTTACGCCAACCTCCGCATTCTTGCAGGCGAGGGCGAAATCGAGAGGATTGCGGTTGACCAAGCTATGCGCAGGCGTGGCATCGGGCGTAAACTGATGGAAGCAATGGCAGAATTTTCCGGTAAAGAAGGGGTGGGGGATATGACCCTGGAGGTGCGCGAGGGCAACCTGGCTGCCCGAAAGCTCTACGAATCCTTTGGTTTTGCCGAGGAGGGAAGACGAAGAGATTATTACCGGAACCCGACGGAGGACGCGCTGATCCTGTGGCGGCGGAGCGTATGAAACATTTACCACTTAAAATTCGACAGAAAACGATTTATAATGTAAGGGTATCTGTGAGAGGCAGGTATCCTTTTCTTATCGCAGCTTGTCAGAGCAGGCGCCGGGCGGATGGAAGCGGATACCCCTTCGCGGGAATTCAGGATGAAAAGAAAGGTGAGCGTAAGATGAGGAAGTACACAAAGAATGGGGAACTGGAGGCAGTAATCTGCAACCAATGTGCGAAAAAACTGGCGGTGAAGGACGGCATTGTCCGGGAAGGCGTGCTGATGATCGACCATGCATGGGATTATTTTTCCGAGAAGGACGGGGAGGTGCATCATCTGGATCTGTGCGAGGAATGCTACGATCAGCTGATCCAGGGGTTCCGCCTGCCGGTGGATATCGAGGAGAGGACGGAACTGCTGTAAGAGTTGTCGTCAGGGACTGGCGCGACAGGGAACATCTGCGGCGGGAGCGGCGAATCGGTTGACAAAGTGCGTCCTTGCGGGTAAAATATCCATATTATGCGGAGCGCGCCCGCGCTCCGCGCTTCATGAATGGAGAATGATCTATGCTTGATATCTGTCTTCTGGGAACCGGAGGGATGATGCCTCTGCCGTACCGGTGGCTGACGTCGCTGATGACCCGCTGCGGCGGAAGCAATCTGCTGATCGACTGCGGCGAAGGGACCCAGATCGCGCTGAAGGAAAAAGGATGGAGCCCCAAGCCCATCGATATCATATGTTTCACCCATTATCACGCCGACCACTGCAGCGGTCTTCCCGGCCTTCTGCTGACCATGGGGAACGCGGAGCGGACCGAGCCGGTGGTGATGATCGGCCCGAAGGGCCTTAAACGGGTGGCGGACTCTCTGCGCATCATCGCGCCGGAGCTGCCGTTCGAGCTGCGGTATGTGGAGCTGGCAGAGAACCGGGAACACCTGCACATCGGTCCCTATGACATCGACGCGTATAAGGTGAACCACAATGTGACCTGCTACGGCTATTCCATTTCCATCCCCCGCAAGGGCCGGTTCGACGTGGAGCGGGCGAAGAGCCAGGGAGTTCCGATGAAGGCGTGGAGCCATCTGCAGAAGGGTGAAAATGTATTCATGGACGGCGTCACATACACGCCGGATATGGTACTGGGGCCGCCGAGGCGCGGTCTTAAGGTGACTTACTGCACGGACACCCGGCCGGTGCCGGTGATCGCCGAGTACGCCGCGGACGCGGATCTGTTCATCTGCGAGGGCATGTACGGCGAGGACGGCAAGGAAGAGAAAGCACGGGACTACAAGCATATGACCATGTACGAGGCGGCCCGGCTGGCCAGGGAGGCGCAGCCGAGGGAAATGTGGCTGACCCATTACAGCCCGTCGCTGACCCGGCCGGAGGAATATATCGAGAAGGTCCGGGAAATATTTCCGCGGAGTGTGGCGGCGCGGGACGGGCGGAGCGTGGAACTGGGATTTGATGAAGAATGAGAGAACGGCTGCGAAGACCGGCGCGGAAACTGTGAGGCACTGAATATCTTATGAAGAAGAACACAACCCCCGAGGACGTCTATATCCTCGCGATCGAAAGCTCCTGTGACGAGACCGCGGCGGCCGTCGTGAAGAACGGCCGTCAGATCCTGTCCAATGTCATTTC
>CANQFR010000055.1 GCA_947599905.1 uncultured Lachnospiraceae bacterium | reverse complement strand
TTCCCGGAACCATCCTTCGTCTGGATCCGCTGCATCGTCCGGTGCACAAAGATCGTCTGCTCCGAAAATGATATATCCTCCCATCTGAGCGCGCAGATCTCCCCGAGCCGCAGCCCGGTGAACATGCAGATCAAAAGCCCCAGATTTCTTTCGGAACGGTTCGCACAGAGATATCTGTACAGCCTGTCCTGCTCATTTCGGCTCAGTACCTTCATCTCTTTCTGCTCCTTCTTCACAGTGATGGAAGAAATAGGAAACGGCATGGCCTCCCCATGGTCGGCGGCGTAATAGAAGATCCGGCGCAGCACAGACATGATATCCGTGACGGTCTTGGCCGAAAGTCCGTTCCGCTTCTGTCCGCCCGCCGAGCGCATCCGGCCGCAGAAAAGCTCTATCGTTTCCCGGTTCAACGCCTGCCACTGCAGACCGCCAAGCTCCGGGATGATGTAGGAGTAAAGCAGATTCCAGTATTTAACATAAGTAGATTCCTTAACCTGAAACCGGACGGATCCAAGCCATTTTTCCGCATACTTCCCCAGCGTGGCAGTGTTTCGGACTGTCGCGAGCGGCGGCGTCTCCGTCGCCTCAGCCCTGCAGGCCATAAGAATAATCCTGCCGTCCTCCGCCTGCTCCACAATATACCGCCTGACCTGCCGCGCATCCGTTTCCAGATAGATTTCCCTTCCTTTTTCCAACATTGTGACGTCTCCTCCTTGTCGAATGAGTAGTGCTCCCGTGTGGTCTTTGCCTGATGATCAGACATTTATTTACAGAAAACATCTTAAGATGTTTCCAGACAAAATCTTAAGATGTTTCCAGATAAACGGTATTGACAAATTTCCCGTTGTTTTGTAAAATCTATTGCGATAAAGGAAATATTGCTTTGAGGAAATGTCGTAGAGTAGGGCACTCCACGACATTTTTCGTTATAAAAAAAGAAAATCAGCCATCCCCGCCGCAGCAGGAATGCCTGATTCCGACCCGCATATTTCAATTGATAAAGCCGTGCGTCACCGCCGGTCTTTTCGCGTTAACAAAAAAGCAGGCCGCTGTCACCGGCTGTCAACGGTAACACGGCCTGCATGGCAAAGAATTGCCCGCTTTAGAGTATTTCGGTATTTAGAGAAAGATTCCGCACACCATGCGGAAGATGAACGCGCAGCCCCAGGCGACGACGCACTGCCAGACGACCACGCCGAAGGCCCATCTGCCGCCGAGTTCACGCCGGATGGAGGCGATGGCGGCCACGCAGGGGGTGTAGAGGAGACTGAAGATCAGAAGCGCGCCGGCTTCGGCCGTACCGAGGACCGCATTGATGCCGCCCTGGGCGCCGAAGAGGACCTCGAGGACGGAGACCACGCTCTCCTTGGCCATAAAGCCGCTGATGAGCGACGTGCAGATCCGCCAGTCGCCGAGGCCGAGGGGCCTAAAGAGCGGCACAAGGATGCCGGCGAGCATCGCCATGATGCTGTCGGCGGAGTCCTCCACCAGGTTGAAACGCAGGCTGAAGCTCTGCAGGAACCAGACGACTACCGTCGCCACGAGAATCACGGAAAATGCTTTCTCCAGAAAGTCTTTCGCCTTTTCCCACATGAGCTGCAGCGTGCTGCGCGCGCTCGGCAGCCGGTAGTTCGGCAGTTCCATCACGAACGGAACCGCCTCGCCGCGGAAGATGGTTTTCTTGTAGAGGAATGCGTCCAGGATTCCCACGACGATGCCGAAGAGATACAGTCCCGTCATCACGAAGCCGCCTTTGCCGGGGAAAAATGCATTGACAAAGAAGGCGTAAATCGGCAGCTTGGCCGTACAGCTCATGAACGGCGTCAGCACGATCGTCATGCGGCGGTCGCGTTCGCTGGGAAGCGTGCGGGTCGCCATGACAGCCGGCACCGTGCAGCCGAAGCCAATCAGCAGCGGCACGATGCTGCGGCCGGACAGGCCGATCCTGCGCAGCAGCTTATCCATAAAGAAGGCGACTCTGGCAATGTAGCCGCTGTCCTCCAGAAGCGACAGGAAGAAAAACATTGTCACCACAATGGGCAGGAAGCTGAGGACGCTTCCGACGCCCTCGAAAATACCGGAAAGCACCAGATCCTGCAGCACCGGGTTGACGCCGCCCGCCGCCATAGCCGCCGCCGTGACCTCCGTGAGCGCGCCGATTGCGGTCTCCAGAAGGCCCTGCAGCCAGGCGCCGATCACATTGAAGGTCAGATAAAAGACCGCGGCCATGATGCAGATAAATACCGGAATCGCCGTGTAACGGCCGGTCAGAATCTGATCCATTTTCTCGCTGCGCACATGCTCTTTGCTCTCGCGCGGCTTGTGCACGCACTCCTGACAGACCTTTTCAATAAAACGGAAACGCATATCCGCGATGGCGGCGCTGCGGTCGAGTCCCCGCTCCGTCTCCATCTGCAGCGTGATGTGTTCCAGCAGCTCTTTCTCATTCTGGTCCAGGGCAAGCTGGTCAATGATCAGCTGATCGCCTTCGATGGCCTTGCCGGCGGCGAAACGCACCGGAAGCGAAGACATTTCCGCGTGATCCTCGATCAGGTGAACCACCGCGTGCAGGCAGCGGTGTACCGCGCCGCCGAATTCGTCCTTCTGGCAGAAATCCAGCCGCTGCGGTTTCTCCTGGTATTTGGCAATGTGCAGGGCGTGGGTCACAAGTTCCTCGATGCCCTTATTCTTCGCCGCGGAAATGGGAACCACCGGGACGCCGAGCTGCGCCTCCATTGCGTTCACATCGATGGAACCGCCATTGCCGGTCAGCTCGTCCATCATATTCAGCGCCACCACCATCGGCCGGTTCATTTCCAGAAGCTGCATCGTCAGATAGAGATTGCGCTCGATGTTCGTCGCGTCGACAATATTGATGATCGCGTCCGGCTGCTCCTTCAGCACGAAATTCCGGGACACAACTTCCTCGCTGGAATACGGCGACATGGAATAAATGCCGGGCAGGTCGGTGATCAGGGTTTTCGGATGGCCGAGAATCGCGCCGTCCTTGCGGTCCACGGTGACGCCGGGGAAATTGCCCACATGCTGGTTGGCGCCGGTCAGGCGGTTGAACAGCGTCGTCTTGCCGCAGTTCTGGTTGCCCACAAGGGCGAAAGTCAGGATGTGTCCGTCCGGCAGCGGATTCTCGTTCTGCTTCTCATGATGGACGCCCGGTTCGCCGAAATACGGATGGGCCGTCCGGCGGCGTTTCGTATTCTGCGCTTCCCCGGCCGCACCGGCAGGCGCTGCCGCGTCCGCATCCTCCAGCCGAAGCAGCACATCGCGCACCGTAATGTGCGCGGCGTCGTCCAGCCGCAGCGTCAGCTCATAGCCGTGGATTCGCAGCTCCACCGGGTCGCCCATGGGTGCAAATTTCACAACGGTTACACGAGCGCCGGGGATGACGCCCATGTCCAGAAAATGCTGGCGCAGCGCCCCTTCTCCGCCGACGGCGTCGATGACGGCGCTCTCACCGATTTTCATATCTTTTATGGTCATTGCTGTTATGCCTCTTTTCTTGGTCATGGATATGCAGGCGCTACACGCGCAGCCAGACGCGCATCTCGTTCTCGCCGCGGTTCGCCCACGCGTAATAGGGAATCAGCGTAAGCACGGCGTCATCCTCCGCGGGCGGCGCGTAGTCGCGGTAGAGGGAAACAGCCGCAGACGATTCGTCTGCCGGCAGTTTCTTTGCCGGCACTTTCAGTACGGCCATCGCATGCCCCAGTTTCTCCGTCATTTCGACTTGGATTCCGCCGGCCGGATTTGCCGTCCCGGCGCCTGTGGCAGCGGCCTCTGGCCCCGCTGAAACGCCGCGGACCGCCTCCATATCCACCCGATACAGATGGAGATCCTTTCCGTTATCCGCCTCTTCCGCGCAATATGTGACCGGCCCGCGCGTGAACGCCACGCGCCCCAGATTCTCACGCACCCGCGGGTCGGCGGCCTTCATACGGACGTCCATCGCAAACTCCAGGGAAATGGAATCGCCTGCCTGCCAGGGGCCTGTCACATAAATGTATCCGTCTTCGATTCGGAAGTCTTCTTTCCGCTTCCCGCCGCAGATGACTTCCGCATGCCAGTCCCCGCTCCAGCCGGGGATGCGCAGCGCAAGCGTGCAGGGGACGCCCTGATCTGATACATCACGGGAAACCGCGCCAGACAAGTCTGTTCCGCTCATTGCCGCACAGGTTTTTCCGTTGCCGCTCAAAACAGTATCAGATGTATCCACGGCCGCCTCCGACCTGCAGACAAGAATCTTTACATTCCCGCTCCACGGCATACCGGTCTCCACCTGCAGCGTCAGGCGCGCCGACGTGCGGCCGGCTGACGCCAGAGCCTGATTCTCCGTGGCCGCGCCCGGCTTTCCCGCCGCCTCAACCGTCTTCACCACTGTGCCGCCCATATACAGATGGAACCACAGCGTATCCGCATTTTCCGTGCAGGCGTAGGCGCCGACCGAACTGACGATCCGCGCGAGATTCGGCGGACAGCAGGCACAGCCGAACCATTTCTGGCGCACCGGCTGCACATGACTCAGGCGGCTGTCCTTATGACAGGCCTCCGGTACCACTTCCAGCGGATTCACATAGAAAAAGCTCTTGCCGTCCAGCGCCATGCCTGCGAGCACCGTGTTATAAAGCGCCTGCTCCATCACGTCCGCATAGCGGCTCTCCGGGCTGATCTGCAGCATCCGCCGCGCGAAGAACACCAGCGCGATGGCGGCGCAGGTCTCTGAGTAAGCCGTATCGTTCGGCAGGTCGTAAGCATAAGAAAATGCCTCGCCGTCCCGCGTGCCGCCGACGCCACCCGTGATATACAGCTTCTCATTCACAATGCTGTCCCACAGGCGTCTGCAGGCCGCATACATCTCCTCATCTTCGGTCAGCCGGGCCACATCGGCCATGCCGGAATACAGATACCCCGCACGCACCGCGTGTCCGACCGCCTCCGACTGCTCTCTGACAGGCTGATGCGCCTGATAATAGGCATAATTCGCGGCAGTCAATGAACGGATTCTGGCGGGGAATGCTCCGTCCGCACTGTCCTTCCCCCGCTGCTCATACAGCCACCGTTCCTTCTCTTCCTCGATAAAGTAATGTGGTTCCGTCCCGCGCTGGTTCAGGAAAAATTCCGCCAGCCGCAGGTATTTGTCGCAACCTGTAACCTCATATAACCTTACAAGCGCCATTTCCGCGATTTCGTGGCCCGGATAGCCCTTCCATTTCCCTTCTTCGGGGCCGAAAACCGAGGCCGCGTAGTCCGCAAAGCGGCACGCCGCCTTCAGAAGCTTATCCTTCCCGGTCGCCTGATAGTAAGCCACCGCGCCCTCCGTCAGATGCCCGAGACAATACAGTTCATGATGGTCCTTCAGGTTTGTGAACGCCCGGTCCATGCCGTGCAGAATATAATAGGTATCCAGATAGCCGTTCTCCCACTGGGCCGCGCAGACCACATCGATGGCCTCGTCGGCAATCCGTTCCAGTTCGGGATCCGGATGCCAGGTCAGCGTATAGGCCACGGCCTCAATCCATTTGCTGAAATCCGAATCCTGGAAAACAAAACCGTAGAACTTGTCCGGATCCGGCCTGGCCGGATCTTCCGGCAGCACATTGAAGCCCCGGTACGAATAAGCCGGCGCCGCAAAAGACGCTCCCGCCGTTTTCTTCTCACGCACCAGCTTTCCCGCGGCCCGGAAATTATGCATACAGTAGCTGGGCGCCGCGCCCTCTACGCGGTCGTTCAGCGCCTCCCACTGATAGGGAATCACCTCCGTGCGCACCAGTTCCTGCTCGCGCTGCCAGAAGGCGTCGGTGATCTGTATCTGCCTTAAGTCCACCGGCCTGCTGAATCTCTTCTTATCCATATCCATTCCTTTCTCCGGCCGGAACCGGCTGCTTCCTGCTTACGCTTCCAGCGCCTGCGCAAGGTCGGCAATGATATCCTCCACGCCTTCAATGCCCACGCTCAGCCGGATCATCGCCGGATCCACGCCGGCCTCCACCAGCTGTTCGTCGCTTAACTGCCGGTGCGTGTGACTCGCCGGATGCAGCACCGACGTCCGCGCGTCCGCCACATGCGTCACGATTGCCGCAAGCTTCAGCTTATCCATAAACTCCGCCGCCGCTTTCCTGCCGCCCTTAAGCCCGAAGGAAATGACGCCGCAGGTGCCGTTCGGCATATATTTCTGCGCAAGCTCATAGTATTTATCACCTTCAAGCCCCGGATAATTCACCCAGGCCACATCGTCGCGACTCTTCAGATACTGCGCAACCTTCAGCGCATTCTCGCAGTGCCGCGGCATCCGCAGGTGCAGCGTCTCCAGACCGATATTCAGCAGAAATGCATTCTGCGGCGCCTGAATCGGCCCCATATCGCGCATCAGCTGCGCCGTCGCCTTGGTGATATAGCCGGCCTTGCCGAATTTCTTCGTGTAAATCACGCCGTGGTAGGATTCATCCGGCGTGGTCAGCCCCGGGAACTTGTCCGCCTGCGCGTCCCAGTCGAAATTGCCGCTGTCCACGATGCAGCCGCCCACAGTCATCGCGTGGCCGTCCATGTATTTGGTCGTGGAATGCGTCACGATATCCGCGCCCCACGCAAAGGGCCGGCAATTGACCGGCGTCGCGAAGGTATTGTCCACAATCAGCGGCACGCCGTGCTTATGGGCCAGACGCGCGAATTTCTCGATATCCAGCACCACAAGGGCCGGATTGGCAATGGTCTCGCCGAAGACGGCCTTCGTGTTGGGCCGGAATGCCTTCTCAAGCTCTTCCTCCGGCGCGTCCGGATCCACAAGCGTACACTCGATACCGAAACGCTTAAGCGTCACCGTCAGCAGGTTCGAGGTCCCGCCGTAAATCGTGGCGGCACTGACCACATGGTCGCCCTCAGAGCAGATATTGATGATCGCGAACATATTGGCCGCCTGACCGGACGACGTGAGCATGGCTGCCACGCCGCCCTCCAGCTTACAGATCTTGTCCGCCACCATATCGTTGGTGGGATTCGCCAGTCTGGTGTAGAAATACCCGTTCTCCTCCAGATCGAACAGACGGCCCATCTGCTCGCTGGTTTCATATTTGAATGTCGTGCTCTGGCAGATCGGAAGAATCCGCGGTTCGCCGTTTTTCGGCTGCCAGCCGCCCTGAATACAGATCGTGTCTAATGATTGTTTCCGGCTCATGGGAAATAACCCTCCTGTTTGATTTACTTCTCACAGTCTAGCACAGGCGGATTGCAGAATCAATAAAGAAGTACAAATTTTAGAAAAAACGAGGCGCCCGAAAAAGCCCCGCGGGCGCGGAACCGTTTCGGGCGGGTAAAGCAATCAACAAATCAGTCATTGGAAAGAATTAAGAAGACTCGCTTCATGGCATCACCCCTTCCCTGCAGATGTTTTGTGTTCCTCCGGAGAGCACTACTCCTATAACGCGAAAAACGCCAAAATATAACATATGATATATTAACCGAAATCGGTTAATGTTTCCGGGGCGGAAGCAATAAGTAAAAGGTCGCCGGCAATCCATCGGCGAAAGGGACCGGCAATCAGCGAAACGCAGTCGGCATAAGGTTGACAGGAGCGGCACGGCAAATTATAATCATCTGGTAAAGAAGAAGAAAGAAGGTTCGGATATGACAGCAATCTTAGACATCATAAAAGGCGTTGTGATCGGCGTTGCGAATATTATCCCCGGCGTCAGCGGCGGTACAATGGCCGTGTCGCTGGGCATTTATGATAAAATCATCGCGGCGGTCTCCAATCTGTTCCGCGACTGGAAAGCAAGCGTTAAGACCCTGCTGCCGCTGCTCGTCGGCTGCGCGCTGGGCATCGTCGGCTTTACCTACGCCATAGAGTTTCTGCTGAGCAAGCACACCTTTGTCACCTGCATGGCCTTTGTGGGGCTGATCCTGGGCGGCCTGCCGGCGCTGTTCGCGGCTCTGAGGGCGGAAATTCAGAAGACTTCCGGGCAGCGGAAGCGCACTTTCCCGCACGCGGGCACCGCCGGGTCTGATGAGGCTTCCGGCAGTACCGCTTCCGGCAGCTCTTCGGGCGCCGCATCTGACGCTTCTTCAGGCGCCGCCGGCTTTCTCGGCTCCATCGGCATCTCCGGCATCCTGGCTTTCGCAGTCCTGTTCTGCGTGGCCGTCTTCCTTCCGATGCTGAATGCGGACGAGGAAGTTCTTCGTACCTTCACCGCCGCGCCCACAACGCTGCTTGCCCTGTTCTGCGTCGGCATCATCGCGTCAGCCACGATGGTAATCCCCGGCGTCAGCGGCTCCCTGGTCATGATGATCCTGGGCTACTATTACGGCATTATCAATACGATCAAATCGTTTCTGGAGGCGCTGCGGCACTTTGATATCGGCGGGATGTTCTCCGCCGGCATCCTGCTGCTCCCCTTCGGCATCGGCGTGCTGTTGGGCATCTTCCTGATCGCCAGGCTGATCACCTTCCTTTTTGAGAAATACGGCGTCGCCACCTACTGCGCAATCCTCGGACTGATCATCGCATCGCCGTTCGCCATCTTCTACAATACCGGCCTCTTCGGACAGCTCGGCAGTCTGACCGCCGGCCAGATCGTGCTGGGACTTGTCCTGGCCGTCGGATGCGGAATATTTACTTATGTCCTCGGAAATGAATAGAACCGTAAGAGATTAAGGATGCGAGGAAGCGCAGACAAAGTTTCGCGTACAGAAACTTAAGCGCGATGCACAGAAGAAAACTTTCATGCACAGGAACAGCGGAACCGCACAACAGACTTTATACGCAGGTGCAACAGATACGCACAACAGACTTATACGCGGATGCAACAGATACGCACAACAAACATTACGCGCAGGAACAGCCAACCAGGCGGCCCCTGCGCGTAACTCTTAACTTTCACCAATAACGAATCTATACAGGCGCATCTTACTCGCCGTAAACCTCGCTCTTCACCTCATCGGCGGCTTCTTCCGCTATCCTGGCGGCCTCGGCAACCGCCTCCTCAACGGTATCGTCCTCTACGATCTCCGTCCCGGCGTCCCCGGCCTCCCCAGTAGTATCTTCCTGAACCGCAGACTCGTCAGCTTCTGCCGGCACATCAGCTTCTGCGGCTGCTTCCACAGCTGCTTCCGCTTCCGCCGCATCCTCCGATGCCACCACATCCGCTTCTGCCGTCGCTTCTGCTTCCGCCGGCGCTTCCGCTGCCGCCTCTTCCGCTTCCTCTTCCGTCTCCGCAGGCACCGGCGCTGCTGCGCCGCATTTGCCGCAGAAGGAATTGCCCTTCCGGATCACCGCGCCGCAGGAAGGACAGATAACGCTGCCGTCCAGCTTGCGAACCTTCTCCTGGAGTTCGGCGACCATCGCCAGGCTCCTTGTGATCTCGTCCACGATAGACTGATACTCGCCGTCCGCATCATCTCTGTGATTCTTGTAATAAAGCTGTCCGATCGCCGAATAGAGCGCCTTCACCTTGTTCTTCTCGGATGTCGCCTGTGCCTTCAGCTGAACGATCTCCGCCACATCCTTGGCCTTCTGCGCGGCTTCCTTTCCCTTGCCGGCCAGCGTCTTACTGATATCATCAAAATCAATGAATGCCATAATGAACATACCCCCTTGTTTTTCTTACATATTACCCTTTTTTCGGGGAAATGTCAATCCACTCCGTTCCACAGCCCGTATTTCTGCCTGATCTCCTCCGGCAGCTTCGTCAGGTCGATCTCGCAGTCCATACCTTCCGTCCACTGACCGCTGTACTCGCCGGACGCCGATTTCTTCGTGCCGTTCCTGCGGAGCCGGACGCTCACATTTACCCCGTCTGCCAGCTGATTCCGGTCATAGAAATCGGAACTCATCCAGACATATTCCGAATACACCAGCCCCGGAGCCAGTGCCGCGATATCCTCCGGCTTCTCGTACTTTATCTCGCCGTTGTTGTATTCTGCCTCCGGGATGGCCGGAAGCGTCGAACCCGCAGGCAGTTCCACATCCATGCTCACCGTCTGCCGGTACGGATTGTCATAATAATAGATGTCGATGCCGGCGATATCTTCATCCGCGAGCGTTCGGATCTCAGCCCCCGCCGCCTCAAGAAGTCCCAGCGTCCGCGTAAAGGACGGATACACCGGATAGACACAGCGCCCGGTCAGATCTCCGAATTCATATCTGGCTTGCGATCCGAGCAGTTCCTGAAGGGCCGCATTATACTGAACGGCCGTTTCATGATCCTGTGTCCGGAACTGGATCGTACCGATGGGAAGTTCCTGTTTCATGTCATCCACCGTCATATCGAGCATATCCTGCTGAAATGCCGCCAGCAGCGCCTCCCGTCCCGCAGCGTCAAGCGCCAGCGCCGCGTCGTCTCCGGAACCGTTCTGCATGAAATACACCGCCGCGGTCTCTTCCGCTGTCTGTTTCATAATCGGGTAGATTCCCATTTTATATTCGGGGCTGTCCACGATCGAGGCAAACAGTTCCGCGCTCTCGCCGGATGTTTCGATGTAATTGTACTGGCGGAAAACCTGCCTACCGCTCTTTAATTTCACCCGCAGGTAGATGGTCCGGTAGTCCTGATCGTAATTGCGGTCAAATCGCTGAAGCTTCTCATTCTGCGCCCCGTGCCTCGCCAGCTCCGACACCGTATAGGCGTCGGTCAGCTTCATGTGCCCGAAGCGGTATTCCGCACTGCTGCCGTAATTCCAGCTGTAAAATCCCTCATATGCATTTCCGGAATCCAGAAGCAGACGTTCCACATAAGAGGGATAAGAGTCAGAACTGCCCGGCTCCTGAAAATCCACGCTTCCATAGGTGACCCAGTCGGCCGAATATTCTTCATACACCGTCGCGTCCACGATCTCATCCGCCTTCGGATACCAGCTGTCATAGCCGAACAGATCGTAATATCCGCCTATATTGACAGCCAGCGCAATCACGGCGCAGAGCACCAGCTGATAGCGGTTGGCAAATAGTTTGCGGAAATCGAAATGGTAAATGATCTCCATCAGGCAATGGGTCAGCAGCACGCCGCAGATTGTTCCGAACGCCAGCCAGCCCACGCCTTTGACGAAGGAACCGAACAGCAGTCCCCCGGCAATGCCCACCGGGATCGCGATCAGAATCCGGATCACCGCCTTCGTCTTCCCGAAGGCCATGGCCCGCCCCGCCGCCTCCGAAGGCCGCAGCCGGTACAGGCCGTAAGCGAGCACGGCAAGCGCCGCCGTCACGAAAAGCACCGGCAGGTTCCGCCAGAGACTCCATTGCTTCTCCGTGAAGTCTTCCAGTGCGAGAATATAATTGGAAAACGGCGATGTGTATCGCAGTAACCGCACAAACAGCTGGTCCGCCTCCTCCACAATTCCATGTCCGTATACCCAGGTGCGGAAATTCGTCTCACAAAAGGCTTCGCCCAGAACTGCCAGGGCCGGCCCGTATCCGAAGAAGACGCCGGCGCCCAGAAGCGCCACGACCACATGGCCGGTCATCATCATGGCGACGACCACCGTCGTATAAAGCAGGCAATAGTATGCCGAATTGATCAGTACGCTCTGCCACGGCAGACTCCCGATCCGGTCCGGACCGATCCCCGCCGACAGCGCGAAGCAGACGGCCGCCGCCTGCGCCAGCACATAGCAGGCAAGGGGCACGAGGATCCCGTTAAAATACGCCGCCAGAAACAGCTGATGGCGCCTGACCGGAAGGCTGTGGTAGAAATCCACCTTCTGCCGGTTATGCAGATACTGATAACCACTGACTGCCCACAGAACTCCCGTGATCACTAGTATCACGATCACCGTAACATTAAACCACAGCGAATTCACAATGTTCTGGATCCGGGTAAGCCGGGTGGCAGCACTCAGTCCCTCCGCCATGTCCCTCGTGAAATTGCTGCACATGATGGCCGTGGGAACCACGAGCGTAAATACCATGCTGACGATGCTGAAGGCGACAGTCCAGATCCTTCGCTTCAGGTCCTCGCACATCAGTTTAAAGCACAAGTTTCTTGATGTCATATCCTGCCACCTCCGTTTCACTGATAAATATCTCCTCCAGAGAGAGCGGAATAATCTCCGCGAAGATCGGTTCACAGCTGTGCATGGCCGTCTCCACATCCTTCCGGCTTCCCCGGACGGTCAGCGTCAACAAACTGCCTCTCTCCTCGGTCTTCAGAATCTCAAGTCCCCGGATGTCCTCCGCGCCCATTCCGGGCTGCAGCACGCACTGGATCTTGTGAAGATTCAGTTTCATATCATCCAGATCCTTCGATAACAGGATGCCGCCCTTATGCAGCAGACCCACGTGATCGCAGATATCCTCCAGCTCCCGCAGGTTATGGGACGCAATGATCGGCGTCATGTTCCGCTCCTGCATATCCCCCACGAAAATGCTCTTCACGGTCTGGCGCATCACCGGATCCAGCCCGTCGAAGGTCTCGTCGCAGAACAGATAGTCCGTTCCGGCGCAGATCCCGCAAATCACCGAAAGCTGTTTCTTCATGCCTTTGGAAAAGGTATTAATCTTCCGCCGCCGGTCTAACCCGAAGCTCTCCGTCAGGTGGACGAACCGCTCCTTATTGAACTTCGGATACACCGTCCGGTAAAATGTCATCATCTCCTCCGGCGTCGAATTGCTGAAGAAATACTGTTCGTCGGAAATATAGAAGAACCGGCTTTTCACCTGTGTATCCTCGTAAACCTCTTTTCCGTCTATGGCGACACTGCCCTCGTCCGGCCGAAGCACACCGCACATCATGCGCAGAAATGTACTCTTGCCTGCGCCGTTGGTACCGATGAGTCCGAAGACGCTGCCGTCCCTGATCGTGGCGTCGATATGATCCACCGCCACGATATCGCCGAACCGTTTGGTCAGGTTTCTGGCCTCTATCATGATGTCTCTCCCTCCTCTCTCAATTTCGCTCCGGCTCTGTCTTCGCGCGCCGCTTCATTTCTGTCTTCACGCACTGCTCCGGCTCCGTCTTCACGCACTGCTCCGGCTCCGTCTGCCGCCGGCCGCCTGCTCTGCTCCTTTGGCATGCCGGGTTCATCTGCCGACGGTTGCGGCGCCGGATTCTCATATACCGCGCGGATGACCCCAATAAGCTGTTCCTTCTTCAGCCCCAGGCTCCCGGCCCGTTCCACGAGTTCCCGAAACTCCGTAAGCAGCTCTTCCCCGCGCCGTTCCATGATCTGCCGGTTGTCCGCGACAAAGCTGCCCTTACCTTTGACCGAATAAATATATCCCTGCCGTTCCAGTTCCGCGTAGGCACGCTGGATCGTGTTCGGATTGATCGAAAGCTCCACGGCCATGGAGCGCACCGACGGCATCTGGCTGTCCTGAGGCATTACACCCGTTACCATCAGTTCCGCAAACCGCTCCACGATCTGCTCATAGATCGGCCGCCGATCCCGATAGTCCAGTAAGATCATATCCTGCTCTCTCCTTTCTCCGCATCACTGCGAATTCTATGCGTATTCTCCCAAATCTCAGCTTTCCCAAATCTCAACTGTACTAATACGCTTAATACACTTATATCACGCCGGCAGATGGAAATCAATAGAAGAATCCTTACGGATTTATTAATATGTTCATCAAAAAAAGGAGCGCCGCTCTTCCCGACGCTCCCGCAAACTCATAAGTCTTTCTGTCAAAACTTCTTCTTAATCACCAGTTCCACCTTATCGGAATGAATCCCGACCTGCACATCGTCGGCCAGTTTCGCCACGATGGACTTTTCCAGCTCATCCCAGTCATCTTCCGGTTCACCGTCTGCCGGATGATGGGCCTCTGCAGCGAGGCGGTAGCGGTCCAGCGACCATCTGGAATTCGTCCAGTCCATACCGGCGGTCACCATACCGCGGTCATCGTCGGGCAGCATGGTCATGCAGTTATCCGAAGCATACCGGCTGACATCGTCATAGTGCAGAAGAAGATCTTCCACCATCTCGCGGATCCGCCCCATCAGTCCGCGCGCCGCCACATTTCTGCCGGAACTCGACACGGTCAGAAGTTCCTTCTTCTTTTCCACATCCAGCTCCACATAGGCGTCGAGATGCAGGGTTACTTTCTTCCGCTCTCCCTCCATCCAGAAATAAGCGCCGTACTCGCCGACGATGCCGCCCAGCATCCCCAGCATTTCCTCCGCAAGGAGCCTGAGCCGCAGCGTCTCCTGACGCGTCAGTTCCTGATAAGCAGCGAATTTCTCCAGCTCGCTGAAAACCTGCGTCCTTCCGATCCCGTGATCATTGACCGCAATTTTATTCGTCTCCATGAAGTCCCCGTCCTTTTGTGTATATGCCGCACTTCCCGCAGTCTACTCAATCGTCAGAATCTCTGTGAAACCGGTAATGTCGAACACTTCCATAACCATCTCATTCACATGGCGCACCGTCATCTTTCCCTGACGGTTCATCTCCTTCTGGGCATACAGAAGCACCCGCAGCCCCGCAGATGACACATAATCGAGCTTCTCCATATCAATGACCAGCGATTTCAGGCCTCCCAGCACACTCTTCAGTTCCAGCTCCAGATCGGGGGCTGTGCTCGTGTCCAAACGCCCCGTCAGAACAAGTGTCAGTTCATCGCCGTCACGCATTTTCCTGATCGTCATATCCGCCTGCCTCCTGCATGTATTTGCCGTGTATTCCGGCATCCGTTCCCTTCCATTGCCTTCTTCGGCAATTCATTCTTCTATGCCGCGTTCCTGCAATCTGTTCCTAATACCGTCTTCTTTGAGGGTACTTCTCTCAGATTTCGCACCGAATACCGCTGCCATCGCTTTCCTGCAACCGGTTCCGGTCTGAACAGCGTAAAATAATCCAAAATAATTCTGTCATAAACTGCATAAGGATGCAATCATTTTGCATGAATCGCCCGCTGACGGACATAAAACGGAAACGGGCAGGGCGTCACCGGCGTCCCGGCTCGCACAAAAATGCATGCAGGGGGACGCCCTGCTCGCACTGCAGACAAAAAGGAGCGCCGGTTTCCCGACGCTCCCGTGTGTAACATTTCCAGCCCGCGCATCCGGCTCTGACGCCTTCCGCGCGGGTTCCGCTCCGCCGAAGCGCAAGCGGATGTTTCCGCTGCCGCGGCCGTACTTCGCTTCGGATTACTCCGCTCCGTACAGTCCGATCAGCTTCTTCAGATAATCGTAACGCTCCTTGGCCTCTGCCTCGTTGCGCGCAAACAGCTTCGCAGCTCTCTCCGGATTCTTCATAGCCAGGGATGCATAACGAACCTCGCCCTTTAAGAAGTCCTGATAGCCTTCCATCTTCGGCTCCTTGCTGTCCAGCGTGAACTTGTTCTCGGCAGCCGGGTTGTAGCGGAAGTTGTTCCAGTAACCAGTCTCTACCGCCAGCTTCTCCTCGGTCTGAGCCTTGCTCATACCCTTCTTGATGCCGTGGTTGATACACGGAGCATACGCCAGAATCAGGGACGGTCCCGGATAAGCCTCAGCCTCAGCGATTGCCTTGATGGTCTGAGCCATGTCGGCGCCCATGGAGATCTGAGCGACATACACATAACCGTAGCTCATCGCGATGGAAGCCATATCTTTCTTCTTGGTCTCCTTGCCGCCCGCAGCGAACTGCGCCACAGCGCCGGTCTTGGTCGCCTTGGAAGACTGGCCGCCGGTATTGGAGTAAACCTCGGTATCGAATACCATGACGTTGATGTCCTTGCCGGACGCCAGTACATGGTCTACGCCGCCGAAGCCGATATCATAGGCCCAGCCGTCGCCGCCGAATACCCACTGGGATTTCTTCGCCAG
>CANQFR010000054.1 GCA_947599905.1 uncultured Lachnospiraceae bacterium | reverse complement strand
GAGTAGTAAATCCGGCTTGTTACCCTGCGAAACTGCCCGTAAAATCAAGGCTTTTTGAGATAATCAATATTTTTATTGTAAAAGCTAACGTGTGGAGGATTGCCGGGATGACTTCGGCAATCCTTTTATATGCAGGCAAATGTAGAGAGGAGGAGCAATGGAACAGAGAAATACGAAGGGAGAAGGCAGTTTCAAAATAAATGCTGACGGCGCTATAACCCATAGAAAAAGTATAGGTTATAAAAGCAATGGGTACAGAAAAGTCCTGACGGTTACAGCAGGAAATAAAGCTGCTTGTATCAGACTGATGAAGCAGAAAGAAACTGAATGGCAGCGTCAGCAGAAGGAGGAAAGCGTTTCTTCAGGAATGACAGTTGTTGATTTGTGCCAGAAGCATCTGGACTACCAGATTAGCCAGAAAGAACTTAAGCCCAAATCCATTGACAGACGAGAATGCACGATTGTGCATCATATTGGGGCGCATCCGCTTGGACATATGCAAGTTCAGGCCGTGAGAGTGGCGGATGTGGACAAGCATATTGGAGGGCTGATCAGTTCTGGGAAATTATCGGCATCTTCAATAGAAAAGGTGGTGGATGTATTAAACGCTGCATATGAGTGGATCATTATGAGGGGTGAATATACATCCAATCCAGTAGCGCCTATTCGAAAGACGTTGAAGAAAAGGATTCAGAAGCTTCGACAGAAATCAGAGAATGCGTCAGATGTCGATGTATTGTCGCCGGAGGAGGAAAAAGCATTTGTAAAAGAGGCCCGTGCTATTGATGCGAGGACAGGGAAACCTAAATATGAAGCGGGACTATATGGGCTGTTTCTTCTCTATACGGGAATGCGCTGTGGAGAGATGTTAGCTTTGCGATACAGTGATATCGACACGAAGGGATATATTACGATTAATAAGAGCCGGTCAATGGCCAAGAATCGTGATAATCCGTCAGCGAAGGATAAAAAGTATGTGATTGTGGAGGGCAGCACAAAGAATGAGAAGGCACGAAGATTGAAGCTGACAGAAGAGGCCTGGGCGGTACTGAAAGAAATCTGTCTAAAGTCATATAAGGGTGATCTGTCTGCGCTTATTGTAACAACACGGACAGGGAATCCTAATACTGCTACCAATCTTGAACACAGAATGGCGACGATTTTCAGAAACGCAGGATTGGAAGGCTTATCTGGCGGACTGCATATTTTCCGGCGCACGTTTGCCACGAGGCAGTACGAAAGGGGAGTCCGGGTGAAGGAAATCGCTGCTTATATTGGTGATTTGGAGTCTACAACGGAACGATATTATATTTCCGTAAGAAAGAAAGTAAAAGAAGATGGCGAAGTAAAGCAGATCGTGGTTTTGCCGGATGTGTGTCGTTCGGAAACTGATCGGACAGCCAGTTGAGATGTGTGTTTACCGGAGCCGGCCGGTGTAAATCTGCGGGAATCTGCTTGCAACGAGGAATCAGATATGATAAACTTAGAAAGTATTCCTGTGCCATGAGAAACCGTCGATAGCAGACTGCTTTATAATCTATGCAGGGCGAAAAGGAGAAAAATATGATGGCAGCAAATGGAAAGTCGGAGGCGAAGCGTAAGATAAAAGACAGTGTATTTACAGACCTGTTTCAGGACACGAAATATGTTCTGAAACTGTATCAGGCGCTTCATCCGGAAGATACAGAGGTGACGGAAGAGAACATCAGCAACGTCACGCTGAAAAATGTCCTTCTGGATCAGATGTATAATGATCTGGGCTTTCAGATTGGAAACCGTCTGGTCGTTCTGGTTGAGGCACAGAGTACGTGGACTCCGAATATTCTGATACGGAGCCTGATGTATCTTGCTCAGACATGGCAGGAATACATTGAGAGCACCGGGCAGAACGTATATGGAAGCAGAAAGATAGAGCTTCCAGAACCGGAGTTGTATGTGATTTATACGGGAGATCGTAAGTCGCACCCGAATCACATGCTGTTGACAGAGGATTTTTTCGGTAACCATCATTCGGCTATTGAAGTTAAGGTCAAAATGATATATGATGGTAAAGAAGGGGATATCATCAATCAGTATGTCGGCTTTACACGGGTTTATAACGAGCAGGTGAGACAATATGGAAGAACCCGGCAGGCCGTCATGGAAACGATCCGTATCTGCAGGGATAGGAATTATCTCAAAGAGTACCTGGAGGCAAGGGAGAAGGAGGTTGTCAATATTATGATGACGCTTTTTGATGATGAATATATTTATAAGACGTATGTGGAGAGCGAAAAGAAGGAAGCAGCTCAGAAAGCTGCTCAGGAAGCGACCAGAAGGGCTAACGTAAAAACAGCCCGTAGTCTTTATGAGAGCGGTGTCGGTCTTGACGTGATCGCCCATGCGGTCGGCCAGCCGACCAAGACGGTGAAAGAATGGCTTGGACTTGCTTCCGTGTGAGTTTTTAGAGAGCATCCCGAGATAAGGGAGCAATATTATGATGACGCTTTTCGATGATGAATATATTTATAAGACGTATGTGGAGAGCGAAAAGAAGGAAATCGCTCAGGATATGGCTCGGAAACTGTATGAGAGTGGTGTCAGTCTGGATGTGATCGCCCATGCAGCTGGGCAATCGACTAAGACGGTGGAAGAATGGCTTGGACTTGCGTCAGCGTAGTCATTTTAGGGGTGGATAAGCTTTCATAAAAAATAGGTCAATTGATAGGTCAATTTAATTTAACCAAGGCGAGAAATCCCGGAAAATAGAGGATAAATGGGCTATAGAATAACGGACTCTGACTCCGTCATTTTCAAGGTTCGAATCCTTGTAGCCCAGCGAGGACGACCCCGGAAGAGATGATCTTCCGGGGTTTTTCTGTTTCCGCGGCGGAGAGTGTCCCGGAGCCCTGTTTCCGTATCTGTTATGCGCGTAGTCCGGCCGGTTTACGCGCTGCGCCGGCCGATTCCGCTTGCAACGCCGGGCCGGCTGTGATAGAATCAAAGGGTATCATGATAACACAGGAAGTGACTTTATGTACGAATTTCAGAGCCGTGTCCGGTACAGTGAGCTTGATTGCGAGGGCAGACTGTCTCTGACGGGCATTATCAATTATCTGCAGGATTGTTCGACGTTCCAGTCCGAGTCCCTGGGACTTGGGCTTCAGTATCTGAAGGACCGGCATCAGGCCTGGTGGCTGTCGTCATGGCAGATTGTCATTGACCGGTATCCGAAGCTGGGAGACGAGATCCGGATCGGCACCTGGCCCTATGATTTCAAGGGCATATATGGGTACCGCAACTTTTATATCCGCGATATGGCCGGGGAGTATATGGTCCGGGCCAATTCCATCTGGTTCATGTTCGATACGCAGGCAGGACGGCCGGTACGCGCCGGAGAGGATCAGACGCACGGCTACGGCCCGCTGGGCGAGCGCATTCCGATGGATTACGCGCCGAGGCATATCGCGCTTCCGGACGCATATGAGGAAGGAAGTCCCATTACGGTGGGGCGGCATCAGCTTGACACGAATCATCATATGAATAACGCCCAGTACGTGCAGATCGCACGGGAGGTTCTGGCGGAGGAGATTCCGGTCGCCGAACTGCGGGTGGAATATAAGAAGGCGGCGTATCTCGGAGATATCCTGGTTCCGCGTATCAGCCGCATTCCGGAAGGTTATGTTGTGGCGCTGTGCGACGGCGCGGGGAGTCCCCATGCCATCGTCTGGCTGAGAGAGGGGCTTTGGAAGACCACGGAGGCAGTATGATTGAGTTAGGGAAAATGCAGGAACTTACGGTGGTGCGCGAGAAGAACTTCGGCGTCTTCTTAAGCGAGGCACAGGGAGATGAGACGGCGGTTCTTCTGCCGGCAAAGCAGGTGCCGGAAGGGACGAAGCTTGGCGATAAGCTGAACGTGTTTATTTACAGGGATTCCTCGGACCGTCTGATTGCGACCACGCGGACGCCGCTTCTGACGGTCGGCGAAGTGGGCGTGCTGACGGTCAGGGAGGTCGGGAAGATCGGCGCGTTTCTGGATATGGGGCTGGAGAAGGATCTCCTGCTACCGTTTAAGGAGCAGAATCATCCGCTGCATGCGGGCGAGCAGTGCCTGGTCGCCGTCTATCGGGACAAGTCGGGCCGTCTGGCGGCCACGATGAACGTCTACCGCTATATGCGCAGCGATTCTCCCTACCGGAAGGACGACCGCGTTACCGGGACCGTCTATGAGATCAATGAGCACCTGGGCGTATTTGTGGCGGTGGATAACAGATATTACGGAATGATTCCGGAGAAGGAACTGTACACAACGCTCCGCCCCGGCGACGTGGTGGAGGCGCGTGTCCTGAAGGTGCGTCCCGACGGCAAACTCGATTTAAGCCCCAGACAGAAAGCTTATCTGCAGATGGACGCGGATGCGCAGCTGGTATGGGAGGCCATCGAGGCGCGGGGCGGCAGCCTGCCGTTTACCGACAAGGCGTCTCCGGAGATCATAAAGGAGACATTTCATCTGAGCAAGAACGCATTTAAACGGGCCGTGGGCCAGCTTCTGAGGGAAGGGAAGATCCGCATCGCGGACGCTTCCATTGAAAAGGTGTAGCCGATGTTTAAGAACAGGCCTGTCTGGGTGGATTATGTGCTGATTGTGTTCGGCGCGTTCATCATGGGTTTTGCGATTAAGAATATGTACGATCCGGCGGGGCTGGTGACCGGCGGCGTGACCGGCGTCGCGATCATTGTAAAGTATTATATGGGTATTCCGCTGTGGCTGACGAATACGGTGCTCAATATCCCGCTGTTTCTGATAGCCTGGCGGGTGCAGAGTTTTTCATTTATCAAACGGACCGCGGCGGCGACGGCGGCATTGTCCCTGTCCCTCTATATCATTCCGGAGATCCCGATGGTGACGGACGACATCTTCCTGTCGGCGCTCTTCGGCGGGATTGTCTCCGGGGTCGGTACCGGCCTGGTCTTTCTGATGCAGGCCACGACCGGCGGCACCGACATGCTGGCGGCGCTGATGCGCAGAAAGCTGAAACAGTATTCCATTGCGCAGATCATGCAGGTTCTGGACGGACTGATCGTGCTGGCCGGCGCGGGGGTGTTCGGAATTACCATCGCGCTCTACGCGTGTATCGCTATTTTCATGGTTTCCAGGGTATCTGACGGGATCCTCGAAGGCATGAAATTCTCCAAGCAGGCGCTGATCATTTCCGATAAAAGCAATGAGATCGCACAGGCAATTCTCAGCCGGCTCGACCGGGGCGTTACCGCGGTTCCGGCCGTCGGCATGTATTCCGGGCAGGAGCGGCAGATGCTCTTTTGCGTGGTCTCGCGCAAGGAAATCGTTCGGATCCGCGAACTGGTCTGGGAGATGGACCCGAAGGCTTTCGTGATAATGAGCGATGTCCGGGAAGTGCTCGGGGAAGGTTTTATTGAATATTGACCGAAATTATGAAGCGGTCATGCCTGTCAATTTGGGATTTTAGTCAAAATGATGCAAACATATGCAGATTAAACAAATTAGAAAAAAATTTTTTGGTAATTTGCAATATGGTAAAACAACACGGATTCGTGTATGATAGGTTCAGAGTCATTACGAGGGACAGATGCTTTGCGTCCCAATATATCAATTTACTCATAAGAGGAGGATATTTGCTATGTCAAGTCTGTCACTGAAGAACATTACTAAGGCATACCCCAACGGATTTGTTGCGGTAAAGGATTTCAGCCTGGAGATCGCTGACAAGGAGTTCATCATCTTCGTAGGCCCGTCCGGTTGCGGAAAGTCCACCACGCTGCGTATGATCGCAGGTCTGGAAGATATTTCTTCCGGTGAGCTGTACATCGACGGCAAGCTGGTCAACGACGTAGAGCCGAAGGACAGAGACATCGCCATGGTTTTCCAGAACTACGCTCTGTATCCGCATATGTCTGTGTATGACAACATGGCATTCGGCCTGAAGCTTCGCAAGACCCCGAAGCAGGAGATCGACAAGCTGGTTCATGAGGCAGCCAGAATCCTTGACCTGGAGCATCTGTTAGACCGTAAGCCGAAGGCTCTTTCCGGTGGTCAGAGACAGCGTGTTGCGATGGGACGTGCAATCGTTCGTAGCCCGAAGGTATTCCTTATGGACGAGCCGCTGTCCAACCTGGATGCCAAGCTGAGAGGCCAGATGCGTATCGAGATCTCCAAGCTGCATCAGAGACTGCAGGCGACGATCATCTACGTAACCCATGACCAGACCGAGGCTATGACCCTTGGTACCAGGATCGTTGTTATGAAGGATGGCGTTATCCAGCAGGTTGACACACCGCAGAATCTGTATGATAAGCCCGGCAACAAGTTCGTGGCCGGATTCATCGGCGCTCCGCAGATGAACATGGTTGACGCTGTTGCTTCCAAGGAAGGCGGCGAGACCGTCCTTACATTCGGCGAGCACAAGATCGTAGTTCCGGCTGACAAGGCCAAAGTGCTTGAGGAGAAGGGCTACATCGGCAAGACCGTTACCATGGGCATCCGTCCCGAGGATCTGCATGACGATGAGCTGTGGCTGGAGAAGGCTGCGAAGAGCACCATCAAGGCGACCGTTCGTGTATACGAGCTTCTTGGTTCCATCGTTAACCTGTACTTCGACGTTGTTGACTCGAACTTCACGGCCAGCGTGAACCCGAGAACCACCGCCAGAGTCGGCGATGAGGTTAAGGTTGCTCTGGATACCAGCAAGCTTCATATCTTCGACAAGGACACCGAGCTGGTGATCGTCAACTAGTTTTGATTTTTATGAGAGACAGGGAGCGTCCCGTTTGCGGGACGCTCCTTTTGTATACCGCTTACTGTGATTTTTATGTGAACGGTCTGGAAAGTTCTTGCATTTTCAGCGGGATTGCTTTAAGATATATATGGGTAAATTTACGAAAAGGAGTGAGAGGATACCATGATTTCGAATCAGATACTTCAAACGACGATAGACGGCCTGAAATCAATCACGAGAATCGATTTCTGTATCTGCGATACGGAGGGCAAGACGCTGGCGACCACATTTACGGACTCAGCGCAGGATGAAACGGCTATCCTCATGTTCGCGGAGTCACCGGCGGACAGCCAGGTGATTCAGGGTTACCAGTTTTTCAAGGTATTCGATGAGCATCAGCTGGAATATATTCTGCTGGCCAAGGGCGGCAGTGACGACGTATATATGGTAGGCAAGCTGGCTGCGTTCCAGGTGCAGAATCTGCTCGTTGCCTACAAGGAGCGCTTTGATAAGGACAACTTCATCAAAAACCTTCTTCTGGACAACCTGCTGCTGGTGGATATCTATAACCGTGCGAAGAAGCTGCATATTGAGACGAATCTGAAGCGTGTCGTCTACATCATTGAGACAAAGAACGAGAAGGATACGAATGCGCTGGAGACGGTCCGCAGTCTGTTTGCGACGAAGGTCAAGGACTTCATTACCGCTGTCGATGAAAAGAACATTATCGTCGTTCACGAGGTGAAGGCCGGCGAGACCTTCGAGGATCTGGAGCATACGGCCAATATCATCCTGGATATGCTGAATACCGAAGCCATGACGAAGGTCCATGTGGCTTTCGGCACCGTGGTCGGCGATCTGAAGGAAGTGTCCCGCTCCTACAAGGAAGCGAAGATGGCCCTGGATGTCGGCAAGATCTTCTACAGTGACCGGAATGTGAACGCGTACAATAAACTCGGCATCGGCCGTCTGATTTATCAGCTGCCGATTCCGCTCTGCCGCATGTTCATCCGTGAGATTTTCGACGGCAAGTCGCCGGATGAGTT
Source organism: uncultured Lachnospiraceae bacterium (assembly GCA_947599905.1). GTDB lineage: Bacteria > Bacillota > Clostridia > Lachnospirales > Lachnospiraceae > UBA3402. Next base: position 7,984 of record CANQFR010000054.1, on the reverse strand, counting down.
TGACGACGAGACGCTGGCGACGATTAATAAGTTCTTCGAGAACAGCCTGAACGTCTCCGAAACTTCCAGGCAGCTCTACATCCACCGGAATACGCTGGTCTACCGTCTGGATAAACTCCAGAAGAGCACGGGGCTGGATCTGCGCGTCTTCGAGGACGCGATCACGTTTAAGATCGCGCTCATGGTGGTCAAATATATGAATTACATGGAGAATTCCGATTTCTAAGGGGCTTTAAGGACAGATGATAGAGATTTCCAATGTAACCAAAGAGTATGTGGAGGGCAATAAAGCCCTCCGCAATGTCAGTATTACGATTGACGACGGTGAGTTCGTCTTCATCATGGGCCGGAACGGTTCCGGCAAGACGACCATTTTCAAGCTGCTGATGAAGGAAGAGGAACTGACCTCGGGCCGTATCGTTGTCAACGATATGAACCTGGGCCGGATGCCCAGGAGCTATGTACCGAAGTACCGCAGAAGGCTTGGGGTCGTCTTTCAGGATTTCCGTCTCTTAAATGACCGCAACGTCTACGAGAATGTGGCGTTTGCGCAGCGCGTCGTGGGCGCTTCCAACCGCTCGATCCGGGAGTCGGTTCCCGCGATGCTGCAGATGGTGGGCCTTTCATCAAAATATAAGATGTATCCGCACCAGCTTTCCGGCGGTGAGCAGCAGCGCGTGGCGATTGCCAGGGCGCTGATTAACCGTCCCGAAGTTCTGCTGGCCGACGAGCCCACAGGGAATCTGGACAGCCATAACGCGATGGAGATCATGAAGCTTCTGGAAGAGATCAATGAGATGGGGACCACGGTCGTTGTCGTCACGCACAGCCATGAAATCGTGGAGAAGATGCAGAAACGCGTGATCTATATGGAGCGCGGCTGCGTGGTCGGCGACGGCTATACGGGCGATTACGGCGGGACAGACGAATGGGTGAGCGAAGGCGGATCGGATTATGAGAATTAGCACATTTTGGTACTGCGTGAAGCAGGGCGTACGGAATATCTGCAGGAATATCTGGTTTTCGCTGGCCTCCATTGCGACAATCGCAGCCTGCATTTTTCTGTTCTGCATGTTTTTCAGCATCATGGTGAACGTCCAGCATATTGTGCGTCTGGCGGAGACCACAGTAGGCATTACCATATTTTTCGACGAGAACCTGACGGCCAGTCAGATTCAGGAGATCGGCTCCGAGATCGCGACGCGGCCGGAGGTGGACCATATGGAGTTTATTTCCGAGGAAGAAGCCTGGGAAATCATGAAGGAGGACTATTTTGAGGGCCTCGAGGAGCTTGCGGAGGGTTTTGAAGAGGACAACCCGATGGCGGGCTCGTCGTCCTATCAGATTTTCCTGAAAGACATCTCACGGCAGGGGCAGTTCGTTGCCTATCTCAACGGCCTGTCCGGCGTTCGCCGCGTGAATTACTCGAACAGCGCGGCGGCGGGGCTTTCGAGCTTCAATACGGTGGTCGGTCTGCTGTCGGTGGTGATTATTGGCGTGCTTCTGGCCGTATCGGTATTCCTGATCAGCAATACGATCAATGTTGCCGCGGCATTCCGGAAGAATGAGAACCAGATCATGCGCTACATCGGTGCGACCAACGGCATGGTCCGCGCCCCGTTCGTTGTGGAGGGCGTGATCATCGGCCTTCTGGGCGCCATTATCCCGCTGTGCGTCATGTTCTGGCTGTACCGGCAGGCGGTCGGTTACGTGCAGGAACGGTTTCAGGTTCTGTCGGGGATCTTCCAGTTTCTGCCGCTTGAGACCATTTTCCCGTATATGGCGCTGGCGGCGACCCTTCTGGGCCTGGGGATCGGTTTTTTTGCGAGCTTCTTTACGATACGGAAGCACCTGCGCGTGTAGGTATATTTCCGTATCTTATTGGATAAGATATCATAAACTGTAAGTAATTTTACATTCGCGGCGGCCGGCAGAAAGCCGGCTGTTACCGTTCGCCTGCAGACCCGGGCGGCGGCAGCGGCAGTCCGCTGTGAGAGGAGATGGATTGTATTATGGACAACGGAGAAGCGAGGAATAAATTCTGGAAAGGCGTTCTGGTAGGCGCCCTGATCATGGCTTTCGTCGGACTGATCGTGGTGGGCATCTCGGCCGGGATGTTTCTGATCGGCCGCGCCGTCATTGACAATCAGGCGCTTGTGCAGGAGGAACAGACAGACGGGGACGCGGGGAGCGGATCGGCTGCGCAGCTGGATCTGGAAGCCATCGGCGATAAGATGGAATACATTCAGGGCGTCGTGGACGAGTATTTCCTCTACGACGAGGATCCGCAGAAGATTGAAGACGGCATTTATACCGGACTGATGTACGGTCTCGACGACCCGTATGCGGGTTATTATAACGAAGACAACTTTGAGTCCCTGATGGAAGATACATCCGGTGAGTATTGCGGGATCGGCGCGATGGTGCAGCAGAATGTGACGACCGGTATTGTCACGGTTGTCCGTGTGTTTAAGGACGCGCCGGCCTATGAGGCCGGAATGCTGCCGGGAGACATCCTTTATAAGGTAGGAGATGTGTCGGCCACGGGCAAAGATCTGGATCTGTTGGTCAAGGAGGATATCCGGGGCGAAGAAGGAACCTTTGTCGATATTACGGTCCTGCGAGGGGAAGCTTCGGAGGAAGTGGAGCTTCGGGTGGAACGGCGGCATGTGGAAGTTCCGTCTGTCGAGCACCAGATGCTCGAGAACAAGATCGGGTATATCTATGTGATGCAGTTCGATGCGGTCACTTCCGGCCAGTTTGCCGATGCGGTCGACGATCTTGAGGAGCAGGGCATGGAGAAGCTGGTCATCGATATGCGTGATAATCCGGGCGGCGTGCTGGATACCGCGGTCGAGATGATGGCCTATGTGCTGCCGGAGGATCAGATGGACGGCGTCCTGATCTACACCGAGGATAAGGACGGCAAGGGAGAGCATTTCTACTCCGAGAACGGTCAGATCTGCGTGAAAAATGATTATGGCTACCGGTCGCCCGGTTATCCGAAGCTGGATGGCCATGAGCTGGATATACCGATCGCGGTGCTTGTGAACGGCAACTCTGCGAGCGCATCGGAACTGTTCACGGGGGCGCTTCAGGCATACGGCGCGGCGACGGTCGTAGGTACGCAGACGTTCGGCAAGGGCATTGTCCAGAACGTGATTCCGCTGGGCGACGGTACGGCCATCAAGCTGACGACGTCCCGCTATTATATTCCCGGCGGCGTCTGCATCCATGAAGTCGGCGTGACGCCGGATGTGGTCGTGGATCTCGACGAAGATCTGAAGGATCAGGCGGTCGTGGAGCTGAGCGAAGACAATCAGCTGGCGGCGGCGATCGAAGCGCTGAACGGCAAATAACAGCCAATATATGAATTATTTATAAAATTTCGGACGAATTACGATTACCTCTTTTCTTTTTAGGTAAATTCTGGTAATATAAGCATGAAGAATGAATGATAGTCTGCAAAGGAGGAAATAGACGTCAGAATCAGAGCAGTTTTCCGGCGCAATGAAATACGCTATGCAGTCTGCGGCGGTTCCGGCAGTGTGAATGCCGGATTCTGATGCCGCCACAGGGAGAAGGACTGCGGGGGAGCGGAATTTATATATAGAACAGGGGATGGGTATGATTAGGGGTATCTGGCAAACCGCAGCGGATACCCCTTGGTTTTTGTTTTCAGAAATTCACATGCTTTTCTACGACGGCAATCAGCCGGTACAGAAGCGTTGACAGCAGGCAGAGGATCACGATCGACATGACGAGGAGATCCATTTTGAAAACCTGGCTCGCGTAAATAATGAGATAGCCGAGGCCGGCCCGCGCCGACAGGAATTCCCCGATGATGACGCCCACCAGGCAGAGACCCGCGCTGACTTTCATGTTGCTGATAATCAGCGGGACAGATGCGGGAATCAGCACTTTCGTGAGCACGTCCCGGCGGCTGCCGCCCAGCGATGTAATCAGGCGGATCTTGTCGGTGTCGGTCTGCGTGAAGCCGGTGAGGAGCGTCATGACGGAGCCGAACACCGCAACCGAGACGGCCGCTGCGATGATCGTCTTCATGCCGTTGCCAAGCCAGACGATGAGAAGCGGGGCCATGGCGGATTTCGGCAGGCTGTTGAGCATGACCAGATATGGTTCCAGCACCTCAGCCAGGCTGCGGCAGCTCCACAGGAGAACCGCGAGGGCCACAGCGATCACTACGGTCAGCAGAAAGCTGACAAGCGTCTCCAGCAGCGTGACGCCGGTATGCAGGAAAATACTGCCGTCCGCCGCCATCTGCAGGAAGCAGGCAAGGATGCGGCCCGGGCTGCTGAAGATGAAGGAATCGATGATGTCAAGTTCCGCGAGCAGCTCCCACAGTGCCAGAAAGAGGATTAGAAGCATGCCGCGGACAAGCCTGACCCGGACACGGTGGCGGCGTTCGGCCGCCAGATATGCGAGCTGCCGGGGACTCGGAGACGGAATATCATTCGGATGTTTCATTGCCTGTCAGCTCCTTCCATAATTGATTAAAGTAGACAGGGAATTCCGGCGCATTCCGCCGCTCCAGAGGACGCACGGCTTCTGCGAAGCGGATCGTGAGAACGGCTTTCACGCGGCCCGGGCGGCTGCTCAGCACCAGGATCCTGTCTGCGACGGAAATGGCCTCGGACAGGTCGTGGGTGATCAGGACGGCCGTCTTTTTCTGCGTCTTAATGATGGAACTGATATCATCGCAGACCTCCAGTCTTGTCTGATAATCGAGGGCAGAAAACGGTTCGTCCAAAAGCAGGATGTCCGGTTTTACGGCCAGCGTACGGATCAGCGCGGCCCGCTGGCGCATGCCGCCGGACAGCTGAGACGGGCGCGAGTTGCTGAAATTTTCCAGCCCGTAGGTGCGGAGCATGGACAGAAGTTCATCGCGGGACGCCGCGTGCGCGCCCGCCTGCCGTCTGCGGATCTCCGGGCCGAGGGATACATTGGAAAGGATCGAGCGCCATTCAAACAGATGGTCCCTCTGGAGCATATATCCGATGACGGCGGAATTCTCCCCGTGCGGGATGCCGTCGATGAGAACGGTGCCTTCCTCGGGCTTCAGAAGGCCGCACAGGAGCGAGAGAAGCGTGGATTTCCCGCAGCCTGACGGGCCGACAACCGCGAAAAACTCACCGTCCTTTACGTCAAAGGTGATATGGGAAAGGGCGACGGTCTCGCCCGTTAATTCATGGTACGAATAGCTGACATCTTTTACTTCAAGTTTCGGTCGCATATGACACCTCCTTACCCTATTATTGTATGTCGGGACGCGGGGGACGTGAGGGACAGGGGAAAATGGATGCGTGTCTGCGGATTCGCCGGAAGCGCACCGGGAAAGGCAGTGGAGATTCCCAAAGTAAGGCCTGCCGGGAATGCGGCGAAAAGGCGGCGCAAAGAAATCGGAAAAAAGATTTACATTTCCCGGGCGCTCCCTTATAATAGAATCAGTTACGGGTTCGTTTATCATTTTTCAAAAGAGAAGGAGGCAGTTTGCAATGGGCAAGGTACATGACACGATTGAGGAGTTTAAGAAATTTATTTTCCGCGGCAATGTCATGGATATGGCGGTCGGAGTTGTCGTCGGCGGCGCGTTCAGTACGATCGTGAATTCGCTGGTGAACGATATCATTATGCCGGTTGTCGGGGCGATCGGTGGCAATACATCATTTACCAATTATAAGGTCGTGCTCCATCCCGCGGTGCTGGACGAGGCGGGGAATGTTGTGACGGCGGAGGCAGCCATCCTGTACGGCAGCTTTATCCAGAATATCATCAATTTCCTGATCATCGCAGCCTGTGTGTTTGCGGCGATCAAAGTGCTGAATACGATTACCGATCAGTTTAAGGCGAAGGAAAAGGAGGAAGTGCCTGCCGAACCGGCTGGCCCGACGTCCGAGGAGCTTCTGACCGAGATCCGTGACATCTTAAAGAAGAACGCATAGCCGTTACCGGCAGCGGCGGACAGCCGGCTTCCTGCTCAGGAGGCCGGTTTTTTGCGCCTGTATGCGCCGGAAACGGCGGGCATTTTTTGACTGCCCGGTTCTGTAACAGCTGCCCGGTTTCGTAAGATATTTTTAAATAAAAATATCCGCAAAGTATCTGGACAGTCCGAAAAGTTTGGTCTATACTGTACGATAGTTTGATTTGTGGGAAAGGAACCTGTGCGTGATGGATGAGGAGGAGAAAAGCAAGCCGAGGAGCCGGAAGAAGAAGCCGTCGGTTATCGGCAAGAAGATTCGGATCGGTGCGGCTGTTGTCGCGGGTGTGTGTGTCGCTGCGGCAACGGCCGGCTGTTTGTATTATACAGTTGAAGGAAGGCAGTACAGGACGGTATTTTTCCCGAATACCGTGGTGAACGGCCTCGATGTGTCGGGAAAAACAGTCAGCGAGGCGGAGGAGATTGTCGCTACGAATGCGGACATGTATGTGCTGACAGTCGTGGGAAGGGGAGGCGTCGAGGAGAAAATCACCGGTGAGGAGATCGGAATGCATCACGTCTTCGATGAATCTCTTGACCGGTATCTTGCGTCTCAGGATCCGATGGACTGGTGGGGGCACCGCAGTACGACGACAACCTATCAGGTCAGTACAACGCTCGAGGCGGACGAGGAGCTGCTGAAGGAGCGTATTGATAAACTGGTATTTCTGGACGATGCGCAGGCTGTGGAGCCGAAAGATGCCTATCTGTCCGATTATATTGAAGGCGAAGGTTACCAGGTTATACCGGAAGAGGAAGGGACGGTTCTGGATAAGGCAAAGGTGAAGGAACTGGTTCTGGATGCCGTACATAATCTTGACACCTATCTGAATCTGGAGGATTTTGACGTCTACCGCAAGGCCGGGGTGACCTCCGACGACAGTACGCTGAATGAGACGGCTGACAAGCTGAACAGCTATCTGGCGGTGACGGTAACGTATCAGTTCGGGGATCAGACGGAGGTTCTCGATAAGGATACGATCACGGACTGGATCACGCTGGAAGATGACGGTACGATCGTGCTGGATCACGAGCAGGCGGCGGCTTATGTGAAGAGCCTGGCGGACCGTTATGATACCTATGGCAAGCCGAAGACGATTCAGGTTACCGGCGGAGATGAGCCGGTGACGATTACCGGCGGGGCGTACGGATGGCAGATCGACCAGGAGAAAGAGACGGCGGCGCTTTGCGCGCTGATCGAAGCGGGAGAGAGCCAGGTCAGGGAGCCGGAGTATACCTATGAGGCCCGCAGCCACGGGGAGAATGATTACGGCGATACCTATGTGGAAGTGAATCTGACGGCTCAGCATCTGTATTTCTACAAAGACGGAGAAATGGTGCTGGAATCGGATTTTGTGTCGGGCAAGCCGGTTCGGGGGCGCGAAACGCCGACCGGTGTGTATTCGATCATGTATAAACAGAAGGACCGTATCCTGCGGGGAGAGAGACGGGCGGACGGCAGCTATCAGTATTCGTCGCACGTGAATTACTGGATGCCGTTTGTCGGCGGCGTCGGTCTGCATGATGCCAGCTGGAGAGGGGCGTTCGGCGGTAAGATTTATGTTACGAACGGTTCGCACGGCTGTGTGAATATGCCTGTTTCGGCGGCAAAGAACCTTTACGAGCTCATTTCCCCGGGAGACCCGGTACTTGTCTTCACAACGGACGGGACCGGCACCAGTGAATATCCCAGCGCATCGAACTCGTCCTCATCGTCGACCAACACAGCAACGCAGCCCGCCCAGCCGGAGGAGACACAGCCGGCTGCCGAGACACAGGCAGCTGAAGAGACGCAGCCGGTACCCGAGACGGAGGCTGTGCCGGAGACGCAGCCGGCGACGGGGCCGTTGGCAGGCAGGCAGCCCACGCCCGAAGAGACGCAGCCGATCCCTGCCGAGACGCAGCCGATCCCTGCTGAGACGCAGCCGGCCCCTGCCGAGACGCAGCCTTCTGCGGAACCCGACGCGCCGAATCCGGGAGCTGAAT
>CANQFR010000053.1 GCA_947599905.1 uncultured Lachnospiraceae bacterium | reverse complement strand
CAGGCGATCTCATAATCAAGCGTTTCCTTCAACGTCACAGGGCTTTTCTCCTTTCTTCCGCCGGAGGTGTCCGTCGCTTCCGGCAGTTCAGCCATCCTCAATCAGCATCTCAATCCGGCCGGCATTCTCATGGATTCTGGCGCTCAGCTGCACCGCGATGTCGTCGGCAAGCCTGGGGGCAAATTCTCCGTTCACCCCTGTCGCCTCGTCGATCACCCGGTTGATTCTTTTTCGGAGAAGCCTTTTCGCCATTCCCCGAACCGCCTTTACGTCAAATCCGTGAGAGATCACGCGGCACACGAACCAGAACGACTTATTGGGTTTCATGGATTCAATGTGTATCAGATCCCCGGCGATTTCAGTGGGCATGAGGGAAGGCCGGTCCACCCCATAGGTATCGCAGATACTGCCCAGATCCTGTTCCACCCCTCTGTCCGAAAGCGTCCGGGGAACCCATTCCCGAAGTTTCCCGTTGAGCGCTTCCGTTTTTTCTTTCCATGCGAACACCTTCTCACAGTTGACCAGAAATGCTTTTTCAAAGGCTTCGGTCCCGGCCTTTGGCTCCATCTCCCGGATGGCGGGCAGCACGCATTCGTCGAAAATCAGGGTCTGAAGCAGCGGGCGGATCTCCGTCATCAAAGGCGCAATGTTGGCGGACAGCGCGGCCGCAATCTTTCCGCTTCGCAGATAGGCGGCAACCTCCTCCTTAAAAACGGTCAGCCGGCTGTCGATACAGGCCGCTATGGCGAGTCCGCGCGAAATGGAAAAGGCCGGTTCGCTGTCCAGCAGAATGTGCGCCTCCGGGAAAACCTCCCGGCAGGCTTCCCGGAAAAACGTCATCCGGGAGGCGCCGCCCGTCAGCAGAAGAATCTCCGGCGGCTTTTCCTTCGTTTTTTCTTTTGCCCTGCGAAGGGAATCGTTCAGGCCCTCCCGAAACGACCTTCCCTGCAGTTCTTCCAGTTTCGTATCCAGAATACGGTTCATGCTTTCTTCGCTCAGCGTGAAATTCAGAACCACCGGGGCGCCTGCATCCTTAAAAATGGAAAATGTATACTGAAGCGGCGTTTTCCCGCCGATGGAGAAATACTTTTCCTTCTGCTCCCTGGCTCGAAGTTCGCCCAGATTCCTCCATGTCGCGTTATTCACCGCGTCCGCAAACGCGTCCTTCTGATAGCGCAAGCGGCTGTTTTCCGCAGCCGCGTCATAGATGCACCGGTCCAGCAGTCCCCCGCCCAGCGTATCTCCGAAAACGCCCACGTTATTCTGCTTTCCGTCCACGATATATGCGAAATCGATCGTGGAAGAACCGAAATCGATCACCAGCGTGGAGCGCTGCAGATTCTCCCGGGAAAGTCCGGCGCTGTAATGGGCGTACAGAAACGCCGCCCTCGACTCCGATACCGGATGCAGATTCTGGAAGCCGGCGTCCGCAGCCAGCTTCGCATATTCCGCCCGCGTACTTTCCGGCCAGCCCGCCGGGCAGCCCAGCGCCAGCTCATAGTCACCGGCCGCCAGCTTCCCGTCCATGAGTTCCTTAAGTCCTTTCGCAAAGCGGTTCACGTTCCTGCCGGACTCCGCCGGATCCGTCAGATATCGGCTTTTGAAGCGGGAGCGGACGTCAAATACCTGAGCGCCGCCGATGATGGCCGCATCCCCCACCACAGGCTTGCCCGCTCTCGTCCCCACCACCGTGAGGATGCTTTGTTTGTTGGCCAGGGTCAGCTGCTCCGGGTGGGCCAGATCCTGAAAAGCCCGTTCACCGTAGAGACCGGCCGCCGAGGTCTCGCCGTCTCCCAGATCGATTCCATAATAGTTTATCATGCTTCCTCCTTCTTCACAAGGGCTGTTCCGGTATAAAGCACTTCTTCCGTCCCCTTCACAAGGGCAGGCTCCAGCGTGCGCGTCTCGGTGGAAGGCATGATATTGAACAGATGCTCCGTTTTCGGGGAATATTCCACCTTCGTGATGCCGTTTTTGGCGGTTAGGTAATCCAGAAGGGAATCCACCTGTTCCATCGTCTTTATCTGAACCAGCTCCCGGATCATGTCGATCTCCGACGAACCTTCCGCGGACTCCGGCAAAGCGGCAATCGCCTTCACCGCATTGGCGTCCGTGGAAACCGCCGCCTTCTCAAGCGCCGCGCACACCGCCCCGACATCCAGCCGCAGCCGGAACGATACCGTATAAGCCGGCGGTTTCTCTTTCCGGACAAGATCCAGAATCAGCTGCAGAAGGAAAAAGACGCCCAGCAGCAGGGTAAGTCCCCCTCCGATCGGGTCCCGCTTCACCGCCAGAAACCAGATAGCGCAAAAGACTGCGGCAGCCACAGCCAGACGCAGGAGTATCCTTGCGATCAGGTCAAAGCTGCCCTTTTTTTCAAAATTCACTTCCACATCCGGCTTCTGAAAACAGGCCAGAAGCCCCGTTGTCTGCCGGCTTTGATTCAGAAGTACCCGGTAGATCTCCCGTTCCCTGTGGTCCGGTATCTCCGCGGTCACGTCCATGAGCATATTGTTCCAGTATACATTCAGCGCTCTTTCCACCGCTTCCGGGCCGGAGGCGCCGGAAAGCCCCAGCTGCTTCACACATTCCAGATGCCTGCGATATGCGTAATCCGCCATCTCTTATCCTCTCGTCCTTTCCGCCCGCGTCAGGACAAAACCAACCTGAACGCCTCAAGCTTCTCCGCGCTCTGCTTCTCGAATTCCGCGATCACGGGATCCTTCGTACTGTCCATCACCTTTTTCCCCGTATAGGTCAGACCGGCCGCCGCTGCCGCCAGGGAAATTCCCTTCAGGAAGGCACTGCCAAACCCTTTTCTGCCCAGACTGCCGGCGCAGCCGCTGACAAACGCGCTTCCCGCCGTGACCGCGGCTCCGGCGGCAACGCATTTCGGGTCGCAGCCGATATCATAACAGGATTCCTTCAAAAGCCTCAGAACCTGCCTACCCTTCTCCGGTTCCGAATCCAGAAGTTCATCCAGGAACCGCTTCGCGCCGTGGGTGAGACCTCCCGTGCAGCAGAAGCGGTTCTGCAGCAGTTCCTTCCTCCAGATCTCGTTCAGCTGTCTTTTGTCGATCACCGTCCCCGCGCTGCGCAGGTAATAAACAGTGCTGTTGCACGCCTCGTTCCAATATCCCTCAAAAATTTCAAACTGTGTCATTCTTCTTACTCCTTTCGATCTTCTTCACGGTCTTCATCAGCTCTTCGTACCCGACCCTCTCCTAAGAAGCGCCAGCCCGTCCGACGCTTCGTTCAGGGACGCTTCGATCGCGGAATACCGCTCCAGCCTCTGCGCATACTCAGCTTCCTTCATACGGTTCAGGACGGTTTCATATCGCTTAAGCGCCTCATCCTTCCGCTGCCTGATATTCTTCATGAGTTTTCCGTACGCCCTGCCGACACCCTCGCGGTTTTGCCCCGCCTCCTCCTGCAGGGTCTTCCGCAGTTTCTTCGTCTTCTGCTCACGGCTCCTTTCAAACGCGCTCCGCATCAGGGAAATCGTTTCTTTTGTATCGCTCACGCCCGAAAAATACGTACCGGCAGCCTCCTGGTAAACGCTCAGAAAGTCATCGTGCATCTTCTGAAACTGCGTTTCCGCATATCCGGCGATTTCGTTGTCAAAAAAGGACGTGATCTTTGCCGCGCATACCCTTCCGAAATCAGCCCGCTCCCACAAGGTCTTGGCACGATTCAGCAAGCCTTTGCCATTCCCCCGCAAGACTGTCTCCTTGCTCCTGATGAACTCATCCAGGCTTTTGATAAACTCGTTCAGTCTCCACTGCGGCGGCTGATCAAAAACCGTTCGGTTCACGCCGGATACCTTCCGGATCAGCGGCGATTTGCGATATGGCCCCTTCCCGAATTCCCGCAGGAAAATATCGTAATCATCACGGTATTCCCGGTATAGCCCATACTGCTCCTGCCGCAGTTCTTCAAGCGTATTCTGCAGCGGGTTTTGCGCTTCCGCCTCTGCCGGACCGGATAACGTCCACCCAAGCGCATTCAGGTCGGTGCGGACCCCGTCAAAGATCGTCCGGAAGTCCTGCCTGATCTGCTTATAAATGGGCTTCAGATCGGACTTATCCACATATCCCAGCACCCATTCATTCATTTTGGAATAGTTCTCCTTACAGAACCAGACGTCGGCGCCGTTAAAATGATTCTCAAGGGAGTGCGCGCTCACGAAGCTGTTCTTCTCGCTTCCGAAGTCCGCGTCCCCTTCTTTCAGCTCCGTTCCGAGAAACTCATACTCTTCCTCGAGTTCTTCCGCTCTCCTGACCGCCCGGGTCATCCGTTTCAGCTCCTTGTCCCCAAAATCCTCTTTCCTCAGAACCTCCTCGCTGCGGCGCCATATCTCCCACAGGCGGAACAGCTCCCGCACTTCCTCGCACGCTTCCCGAACAGCGGGGATATCTTCCGGCGGCCGCCAGAATTTGCTGAGCCTCTCCCCGATACTCCTGATCTTTAAGAGATCCGGCCTCTGTTTCAGCAGATTTTCCACATCCGAAAGCTGCATCTCCAGCCGGCGGAAAAACCGGTATTCTCCGGACAGTTTCCCAAGCTCCTCCAGCCCGAAATCCGGAAGCTCCCGTACCGGATCGCAGCGGTATTTCGCATCCACGGCCGCCTTCCCGTACTTCAGAAGCATATCCATACCGTGCCTGAGTTCCGCCCACAGCGGCTCAACCGTCTCCAGAATAAAGGCGGGATCCTCCGCAAGCGCCCTCGCCTGCCGCCGCAGATCGTCTTTCAGCCTGACAAAATCTTCTTCCGGCGGCTCTTCCTTCACCAGTGCCAGGATCTCCCCTTCCTCCTGCTGCCGCTTTGAACAGTCGCCGAACTGCGTATCCGTGTACCCGGGCGGCAGGAAATTGGTATAATGATAAATGCTGCCCGTCGTCTGCAGTCTGGCGCACAGGGAAGAAAAGCAGTACAGCCGCTTCTTTCCGGCGGAATAGTTCTTAAAATACCTGACAAGATCCTTCTCTGTTTCCAGAAGCCCCCGGTCCAATGCGATGCCATCCAGTCCCGTGCTTTCCAGCGCTTCCACGGAAACGCCGAAATCGTTGCTGACCGCAAACAGACAGTTCCGGTCAAAATACCGGTATTTCCCGTCCCCCTCCAAAAGCAGTTCGAGCAGCCGCGCGGCCATCTTCTGATCGGGATCCAGCATGTTTACCGTCTTCATCATGAAAACCAGTATCTCAAAACCGCTCTCCAGTTCCGAAAACAGGCTTTCCGTATCGGCGCTGCCGGCGTTGGTGCCGGGCGTGTCGATCAGTGAAATCCCCGCCTCCTTAAGACTCCGGCTCCCTGCTTTCACCCGGTAGTGCGGGTGTTCCGTTTTCAGAAACGCCTCAAGCGCGGCGTCGGTATGGGTGGAATCATAATTCCCGTTCAAAAGAAAGGTATACCGCGACATATTCTCCGCAGAATACTGCCCGTCCGCGGCAAAGTTGCACTTCTGGTAAACCACGTCCCCTTCTCCGACGTTTGCCGCGCTACCGAAAATATAAGTCGGAACGGCAGTGCTGACATTCTCCGCCTCCGGCACGACGATCTGCCCCGTCAGGGCGTTGATGAGCGTGCTTTTGCCGGAACTGGTCTGTCCGAAGACTATGGCCCGCACGGGCCCCCGGTCCAGCCGCATCAATACCTCCTTAAGCGGCCGGATCAGTTCTTTCATTTCCTTTTCATCTGCGTCCACAGCCGCGTCAAGCAGCTGTTCCGCAGCCGTCCGGCACAGTCCGAACAGCTTTTCGATGGTCATCATCCGCGTCCCCTCCCGATTCAGCGCAGCTGCATCAGCTCATGATCCAGCGCATCCTCGATCTCCCTGCAGGCATTCGTGATCCTCCTGCTTTCCGCGGCGGCTTCCTTTCCGGCGCGCTCACCCGCATTCTTTTCTTTCTCAAGGACAAAAAGCGCCTGATTGACCGCCGCGAAGATCTCATGGTGGGTTTTCTGCACCTCCGACGCCGCAATACCGAAGGCTTTTCTGATCTCCGCTTTATGATCGGTCAGCACCACCGCCTTATCAAAGAAGCCCTCCACGACCTTCTGGCAGATCTGCACTCTGATCCCATCCCAGCACTGCTGCGCGTTCTTTCTATGGAAGATCTGCTGCCAGATGCTGAAATGCACCTTTTGGATCAATGGATGGATGGTCGCTAAAATCTCGTTCCTGCGCTGGTTAAACTGGTTGGCGATAGCGGAATAGATGGCGTCGATCAGGGCTTTGCGAAATTCCTCATAAATCTTCTCAATATTCAGATCCGTAGGAAACGCCACGCCAAGGCCTTCGGCGCCCTGCGTTTTCAGCGTCCTCACCTCAAGCTTCAGATTCTTCGACTGATCCTCAATATATTCCCGAATCTCCTCCAGCACGTCGAAGGGCGCCTTTCCGCCGTTTTTGCTTCCGCCGGTCTCCTCCAGAAGCTTTTTCACGGTGCTGTTGCAGGTGGCGATACAGATATCCGTATATCTGGCGATAAACGGCTCCACATAATCCACCTTCTGCTGGTCGGTCATATGCCCGAAGGTCACGATATTCGCCTCGAAGTCATCCGGCATACGTCCGGCCGCGCCGAAGCATTCCGAACGGATCATGTCCTTGTACTGCTGCATGAACAGCCTGAACGCCTTCAGATATTCATCCTGAAGGTCGATAAATTTGTCTGATATCTCCTTTGTGATCGCGTCGTCGCTGTGCTTTAATTCCTCCAGTCTGCGCTTTTTGTCCCGGATGACGGAGACGTCCATACTGGCCGCGGCAACCTTTTCGTCCGCAGCCTGCCGGACTGCCAGAAGCATATCCTTCCATTCACAGATTCTCCGGCTGACCACTTCCGCCTTCGCCGCCGCGGCCGCCTTCCCGACCGCCTCTTCCAGCGCTTCGATATTGGAATCTTTCGTCAGCTTCGAGCGGTCTTCCTGCCTGGCCGCATATTTTTCCTCAAAACGCGCCAGCTTCCGCATTTCCTCCAGTTCTTCCTCCGAGCATCCCGCAGGAGCGTATTTCTCGTAATCATAGGCCCCCAGCCGTCCCACGCGGGCTTTCCTGGCGTTGAGGAAAATCACGTTCTCTTTCACGATCTGTTCCGTCTCTTCCTCCGAAAGCCGCGCGATCCCGTTCCTCTCTGAACCGATGCTTCTCAAAAACGGCCTTACGCCGCAGGCTTTTCCCCCATGGACAGGCTGCGTATCGAGAAAAACGTGCTCCATGGGAGTCATGGCCCCGTGAGGATTGTTTACAAAGAACAGATTCCGTGCGGGAACCGGATGGGAGACGACATGCCCTTCGGCGTCGCCGATGACGTAGCGGTGCAGGAAATCCACCTCGTCCGCGTTCAGCTGATTGTTTCTGGTGAGGAAGACGACAAAATCCACGCCGTCCTCCAGCGCTTTGATGGTCTTCGCGTTATCCACTGTACTGGCCGAGATCCCCGGCGTATCTATGACCGTAACATCTCCTTCGAGCAGCCGGGCGCGCAGAAGAATGCTCCCATAGTCCACCCTGTCAAATCTCTCCCGGGCCGTCCCCTCGGCGCTGTCCCTGTCGTCGATCCGGTAGCAGAAATTGCGGATGAAGCCGGCGACTTCGTCGCCCTGCGTGTCCCCTCCGTCATTCTCCGACTCGCCCTGTTTGTTATAAATCAGAATCTCCGCCTTATCGCTTTCATGATAGCCGATCCATACCGGAATCGGGGAACTGACTGCCCGGTTCTCCGGTACGATGATTTTCTCCATCATGGCGTTGATCAGGGTGCTTTTGCCGCAACTGGTCTGCCCGATCAGCATCACCCGGACAAGTCCCTGCCGGATATGGGGCAGCTCCCGCTTCAGGTTGGCCACCGTGATGGCGTCGCCCGCCTCCTGTTCCAGGGCGATCAGTCTCCCGACATAGCCCGCCATTTTCTCCTTTAATCTCTGGTTCTCCATGTAGTCCCTTCTCCTTTCCGGCATCCGTCAGTCTGCGCCCAGTTCTAAAAGGCCCTTCTCCAGCTGCTCACAGACTTTTCTCCTGCCGTCCGCCTCCTGTGTCAGCGCTTCTTCTTCCGCTGTCACCGCATGAACATAGTTCCCGATCATGCCGTCTCTGGATTTCATGATATAGCCCTCCAGCATGGGATAGACATACTGCTTAAGCATCCCGTCCAGATGATTCATGGAATCCAGGAGCTGATCCTGCAGCGTTTTCTTCACATGACCGATAAACATCCCCCTGGGCATGACCGATATGGCCGCTTCTCTGGTGATATCCCCAAAAAGACTGTTTACCAGACTGCTCACATAGCGTCCGCTTCCGTCAAGAAACCTGTTGGCAATCGCACCGGCCACGATCCCAGGCAGCTTCGAGACCAGATCCGTGAGCGGCGGCACAAGACTGCTTACATTTACATTGGCACAATTCAAAATCTCCGCTCTGTCCCCCGACAGGGACGTAAACTCCGGCGCATCCTGGATATACAGGGAGAAATCATCCCGGATTTTCCTAAGCTTCTGCTCCAGAGCATCCGTCAGGCTCTCCGATACCTCCCCGATCAAAGCACGTATCCCGCCGTTGAGCACATCCGTCAGATAGTCCTCCGCGAAGCACATCAAATCATTCTTATAGGTATCAGGCGAATCCTCCGCACATTTTTCGATTCCCTTCGGGACGGAATCATAGAGACTCTGCAGAAACCGGTGCAGCTCATCGTGGATTGCCTGCTTCTTCTCCGCCGGGAACACCGTGTCCGCAGACGGGAACATGGTCCGCACATAGGCAGGGAAGCTTTTCCCGATCTCCTTACAGATCCGGATACGTGCGCGCAGCTGTTCTTCTTCCGCCTCGACCGCCTGCTTCTCCTTCCGGACTTTTTCGATCAGAGAAACCCTGCATCTTTCCGCGGCCGCATCTCCGCTTACTGCGCCGTCTGCGGCAGAAACCGCTGATACCGCAAGCCGCAGCGCGTCTTCTCCCGGCAGGATTTCGAAATCCTCATCGGCATATTCCGGAAACGGCGTCGCCGTGAGAACGGCCGCCGGTTCTCCCCTCAGTCTCTTTTTCAGCGTGGTTCTCAGAAACGGATTGACGCTGTCCCGTTCCGAATGGTTTAAGATCAGCGCGGAACTGCCGGCAAACATCCCCCGTCCGGCCGCCCAGGCGCAGAAATCATCCATCTTATTCATCAGAGCGCCGTCTCCCGCGCCCAGGACAAAGATACAGGCGCTTAAGCCTTCCGTGAAACGTGCAAAATCCTCCCCAGTGTATCCGCAGTCAGGATCCGGATCCAGATAACAGAATCTCAGCTTCACCTCCCGAAGCGGCTCGAACGGGCAGGCGATGACGCACCTCTCCGCCCCCTCATAAGACGCCTCCCTGAAATCCTCCGCCCGCGCAAATTCCCGCACAAGGCTCCCCTGATACAGCCTGATATAAAACTTATCCCCGAACACCGCCTCCACCGGGAAATGCGGCGCATCATTCTCCGTAAACACCGAAACCCCCGCCGGAATCAGCGACATCGGGTCACCGGTGGGACCGCCCAGAACAAGAATCCCCGGTTTTGCGCCGTCCGCGCCGGCCAGTCCCCTCAGGATCAGCTCCTCTTCCCCGCAGGAAACCGGCAGTTCTTCCATAATCCGAAGCAGTTCATCTGACTTTATCGCATTCATTCCTCTCTCCCCCTTATCCGATCAATAATCCCGACATATCATTTTGCAGCATCTTATCGCTGCGCAGATTCGGGAAGGCAGAAGGATCCAGTCCGAGGCAGCGGCAGAAAAGTTCCGATTCCGAAAAATACACCAGCGCCCTCGTTCTGTGAATATCAATGGGATGCGTGCTGCCCGCGCGGTACGGATTAGCCGGGACAGCTGCCAGGAATATCCCTTCCACCGTCTCCTGCGCATTCTGAAATGCCGTCTGATTGTAGACATGCCAGTCCACGATATCTTTTTTCGGTACGGCTTTCACGGCAGCATCGATTTTTTTCAGCATCGATACCATATAAATGACGGCTTTCTCCGCCGCCTCCCGGTAAGACAGCCCCGGATTCTTATCCATAAGGTACTTCGTGCATGCCAGAAGCCCTGCGCGGTCCGCGGAATACTCATAATTGATCGCTCCCGCTGTCCCGCCGGCCATTTTCAGCATGGTATGCCGACAGGCCGCATGCCCCAGTTCATGTCCCACGAGGGCGACGAGTTCCTCTTCGCAGAACATATCGATATCTCTGTCGGTAATCATATCCCGGAAGAAATAATCGGATATGTATATCCATACTTTATTCAGATAACAGACCGCATTGGCGTTATATACGAATTTCGCCGTATAGATCATGGGATCGATCCCCGGTCCGAGTACGGCCCTGACCGCAAACAGACACAAGCCGTACAGATTCCTGTAACTGCCGTAAGAAACCAGTTCGGCATCCTTAAAATCCTGCTGGATCTGCTCCAATCCTTGATTGAACTGCCGGCGCAGCTTCCAGGGATTATCCTGAAAAACCTTCGATGCCGCAGCCAGCTTCTCCCCTTCCCCGGCCGCCGCGAATTCGGGCGCCTGAAGCGGCTGCTTCATGCTTTCCCTGACACACGCGATATACTCGCTCATCTCCGGAAAGCGGAATTCCGAACCATTTTTCAGCCAGTAAATTCCCGTATACTGAAATGACATCACGTCCATCCTTTCCGGGAGCTTCCCGTCCTGTCAGACGGCAGTCCCAAAATATTTTTTCCAACTCAGGTATTCCTGCTTAAATAAGGTCCTGAAGCTGTAGATCGAGCAGCGAAACGACAATAAATAATATTTGGGGCTTATCTCGTCCATAAGCTCTGTAAACTCGACATCATCGGCAGAAAATGCAAAACGTATCGTCCCCTTGCCCTTCCCTATTCTCTTACCGCCTCCTACGTAAGCCACACGCTCTTCCAGATCTTTCCAGTCCTCACGCATCATCGCCGCGTCCGCGACTGGTGAACGTCCGGTAAGGCCGCTCTTTGCGAGCGCAATTCCCATTTTCGCAGCCAGTTTTAACGCGGAACCGGCCACCCCCAGCGCGTTCTGTCCATTCGTCAGGCGATAAGAAAAATCAACGTCCGCGGTATACCCTGTTTCTGTTTTATCAATCACCGCATGACACGGCCTCCAGATTCCATCGCCCAGATGCACCTCCGCACGTATGTCCAGCATCGACTCTGCACCTCCTGTTCCGATTTTACTATACACCAACTTTCCCATATTTTGGTGTTCTGTCAGAAGACTTTTTTCATCCCCTGCGGGTATAAGATTGTTTTTTAGGACATTCTATTATATACTGAAAATACCGGGCAAAACCGCAGGCCAAACGTCGCCTGCGGAGGAAAACGGTTATGGATCGTCAAATCATACCGGAGATATACAAGGAGGTACGTCCGATGTATGGACAGAAGAAACGCCTGACTACCACACAGCTTTTGTCGCTCATCAGGCGGTCCAAACATTTTACGGTCGTGGAGGAAGCCCTGGAAAACATGGAGCAGACGCCGGACTTCTGCCAGTATCTGTACGAACTTATGGAGCGTCACGGCGTCAACGCGAAGGAAGTGATCCAAAGATGCGGCATTGAGCGTTCCTACTTCTATCATATCCTGAGCGGCCAGAAGACACCCTCCCGGAATATGCTTTTGCGGATCAGCCGCTGCATCGGCGCCAGCCTGGAGGAAACCAACCAGCTGCTGCGGCTGGCCGCGCTCGGCTCCCTCTACGCCAAAGTGAGGCGGGACGCGGGAATCATTTTCTGCATAGAGAACGAATATACCATGAGCCAGACCAACGAATTCCTGAAGCAGCTGGAAGAGGCCCCGCTGTATCAGGATCAATAGAAACGAAGGCCCGCAGAAACGGACCGGCAAGAACAGAAATGAAGGAACACATGAACGAGAAAGCAAGTTTTGAAGAACCGTCCTATGAACCGGATCTGCCGCAGGAACTGAAAGGAACATATCGGGTCTGCTCCTGCCTCCGTTCGGAGGAAACCTGCGCAACCTATCTGCTGACTGAGACGGCCAGCGGACGGCAGATGATTCTTAAGACGGCCTCGGATCCGGTCAGCGCACGGGTACTGGCCAATGAAAGAACAATCCTGACGGACATCCATAATTCTCCGCACAAAGAGCTGGCAGATACCTTCCCCGTCGTCATCCGCTGTCAGGAAAGCGATGCCCTCTCCTGGTGTCTGCGCAGTTATATTCCTGGCAGCACGCTGGAGGAATTATGCGAATCCGGCAAAGAGAAACCCGGCCTGCCTGCAAGGGAAGCCTTTCAGTATTTCGTCCAGCTTACTGAACTGATGGTATTTCTTCATTCCATGAAGCCCAGCGTTATCCACCGCGATATCAAACCGCAGAATGTCGTCGTGGACGCGAAAGGCGTATGCCATTTCATCGACTTGGGCATTTCACGCCGTTTTGACGATAATAAAGACAACGATACCGTGATCATGGGGACGAGGCTCACGGCGCCGCCGGAACAGTTCGGCTTCAAACGGACCGACGCGCGCAGCGACATCTATTCCCTTGGCATCCTTCTGTTCTATTGCCTGACTGGAGAGTACCAGGTGACGGAACAGAATCTCGGGGAAGTCGACACGTCTCTGCGCCCGATCATCGAAAAGGCCACCCGCTTCGACCCGGACAAGCGCTATCAGACCGCGCAGGAATTCCAGAAGGATTTGCTGGCGGCGCAGTATTCCTTCCTCCGTCAGGAGCAGGACCGCGCCGGCAATGCTTCCGTTCCATTTTGGAAGCACCGGATTCCAGCGTGGCTCGCCGCGCTGCCTGCCGCGGCCGTGCTGGTACTTTCTGTTTTAATCCTGTATTCCGCACAAAACGGCGGCCTTCGGCTGCCCGATCACGGACAGGCAGACGCCCTTTCCGGCGACCCGCTGACGGCAGATACTGCGGAGGCTGATCCGGACCAGATCTACCATTTTGCGGAACCGCTGATCGAAGAGGCGGTCCGCAGGCAGCTGCAGGTCTGGGACAGAGACCTGACGCTGGGCGAACTGGCCCAAATTACGTCGATCCATATCATGGGGCTGGAGATCTATGTAGACGACAGCTACCTGTGGCTCAGGGGAGACACCCCCATGTTCTACGACGAATGGACGCAGGAAAGCGAAAAATTCCTGCAAAGCGGCCCCATTTCCTCGCTGGAAGACATCGTGCATATGCCTTCCCTGCATACCTTATGCCTTTATAACCAGAATATCGACGATATCTCCCTGCTTGAGGGTACGCGGATCTCCTACCTGGGCCTCGGCTACAATCCGCTTACGGATCTTTCACCGCTGGAGAACAATCCCAGCATCCGGACGCTGATGATTCCGGATCTGCCGATCACAAACCTCGCTTCCGTCGCCACGCTGCCGAATCTGAACGAGCTGAATATCAGCAACTGCGGGGGTATCACTTCCATCCGGGAACTGGCGGGCGGTCCTGTCGTCACCCTGGATGTGTCTCTGATCGAGCTTACGGACTACAGCGAGCTTCGCGCCCTGCCCAACCTCTACTCCCTGTTCCTGAAGCGGCTGGACAGCAATATCTTAAGCGAGCTGAACGGCCTGCCGCTGACCTCCCTCACCTTCTACTATTCCCACAACCTGAAGCTGGAAGACATTCAGGGGCTGGAGAATCTAGAATACCTGGGTATCTGGGGAGACGGTGAGTCGTTATTCGAAATGGGAGAAAATAATAACCTGCCGCGCGTGTGGCATATCGCGCTGGCAGGTATGAAAATCAATGATTTCTCAAATCTTGACGCCATTCCCAACCTGACCAGGCTGGAGATACACGGGGCTGACGTCATAAACTATCAGGGGCTCGACCGGCTCCCGCGGCTGAACAACATTGTCTGCTCGCCCGAGCAGCGCGAGGAGATCGACCGGATCTATCCGGACAATGAATTTCTCTTTTGACAGCAGGTCTCATCGCAACACGTAGTGATGGCGGGTTGCCACGGATCAGGGTTTCCGCAAGCCCTGTTTCTTCTGCTCTGATTCCTTCGACTCCGGTTCTTTCGGCTCCCAGTTCCGAAGCTCCGTTTCTTTGCTCAGCCGGGCCGCCCGCTCATCTCACAGCTCAAACTATGCGGGATCTTCCGCTGGCTGCGGACCGCATAGACGCCGAAGCCCTTCAGAAACTCGCGGGTGAAGCGGTCCGGCGCGTAGCGCTCCAAAAGCTCGATCTTCATGGCCTTTTTGATCGTCAGGTTCTCATCCTCATAATGATACGGAAGATTCACTTCCACAGCTCTGCATTTATAGAGAACCGCGCAGACAGGGGCGGCCATGTACATGTAAATCGTATCGCCCGCCCTGATATCGGCAGTCTGTTTCCACTCCATCACGGGATTCTCCTGAAATCCGGCCTCTACATCGTAATATTTCGGATTGGCCGGGATGATCCAGTCCACCGGGCCGCGCAGCCGCTCCTTTTTCTTCTTCGAGGCCGTGAGCGCGTAGCTTATGTCGATCAGATCCAAAACCCGGTCCCGCGGAACGGTTCCGTCCAGAATGACTGAGATCCATTCCGTGTGATTCATATGATAGGCCGGGAAAATGCCGGGCTCCGCCCGCAGGATGTCCCCCATGGCTGGGTCGCATTTCAGATTCAGGATATCCGCCGGTTCCGGATCCGCAAGCCCCAGCCTGCGGCGGCTCACATACATCAGGAGCCCGTACCATTTGCGACTGTCACCATGGCGCAGGACCGCGCTGTCTGGGTCGCCGCGCCAGGGATAATCCGGTTCGGTATCATATTGTTCCTTCACGTAGGTCAATACTTCCTCACGCGTCATGAGCGTACTCCTCTCTCCGGGTACCCACAATTGCATTCTTCCCGCATACCCGCAATCATTCAATATCCAGCTCAGGCGGCTCATCCAGATGCTCGGATACGTATTTCCCGTTCTTCTTCCGCTGCCGCACGCATTCGGTCAGCAAATATTCGATCTGGCCGTTGACCGACCGGAAATCGTCCTCCGCCCAGGCGGCAATGGCGTCGTAGAGCTTGGCCGACAGGCGCAGCGGGATCTGTTTCTTCTGGTTATCCGCCATATCAGTAGAGACTGCCCGAATTCACAATGGGCTGGGCGTCCCGGTTGCCGCACAAAACCACCAGCAGGTTGGAGACCATAGCCGCCTTGCGCTCCTCATCCAGTTCCACCACCTGCTTCTTGCTTAACTGCTCCAACGCCATCTCCACCATGCCCACAGCGCCGTCCACGATCATCTTCCGGGCGTCGATGATGGCCGAAGCCTGCTGCCGCTGCAGCATGACCGCCGCGATCTCCGGCGCGTAGGCCAGATAAGTGATCCTGGCCTCGATGATCTCGATGCCGGCCTCTTTCACCTTCTCCTGGATCTCGTCCCGGATGCGGGCCGCCACGATCTCACTGGAACCGCGCAGGCTCCCCTCGTCGGCCACGCCGTCGCCGGTGGTATCCACGCCGGGCGCCACGTCGTAGGGATAGATGCGGACGATATTGCGCAGGGCACTGTCGCACTGCAGGGACAGATACTCTTTGTAGTTATCCACCACGAACACGGCCTTCGCCGTATCTACTACCCGCCACATGACCGCGATGCCGATCTCGATCGGATTGCCCAGGCAGTCGTTGATCTTCTGGCGGTTATTGTTCAGCGACTCGGATAAGCCTGTGCCGGACGAATTCCCCGCCACGATCAGGGACATAGATTTTCCTCCGTCGCCGTCCACATCACCGCTCTGCCGAAGTCTGGTCTTCGCCGCGGGATTCACCGCGGAGCAGAACGGATTGACAAAATAGAATCCCGGCTCCTTAAGCGTCCCCACATAGTTGCCGAACAGCGTCAGCACCACCGCCTCCTGAGGCTTAATGACCGTCAGGCCGCAGAAGGGGATCCACCCCACTGCCGCCCAGAAGATGCCCGCGCTCAGCAGAACCGC
>CANQFR010000052.1 GCA_947599905.1 uncultured Lachnospiraceae bacterium | reverse complement strand
CCTGATCGACGGCGTGGATATCCGGACGATGACCCGGGATCAGATCCGCGGCGCCATCGGCCAGGTGCAGCAGGACGTATTTATTTTCACAGGAGACATCAAAAGCAATATCCGGCTGCGCAATGAGGAGATCACTAACAAGGAGATCCGGGAGGCGTCGCGGCAGGTCAACGCCAGCAAATTTATCGAGAAACTGCCTCACGGCTACGACGAGCGGGTCAGCGAGCGCGGTTCTACGTTCTCGGCGGGGCAGAGACAGCTTCTGTCCTTTGCGCGGACGCTGGCTTACGATCCGGCGATCCTGATTCTGGACGAAGCTACGGCCAATATCGATACGGAGACGGAGCAGTGGATCCAGGACGCGTTGGAGAAGCTAATGGCCGGCCGGACCACGATCATGGTGGCCCACCGGCTGTCCACGATCCAGCACGCCGACAATATCATTGTCATGCACCACGGGCGGATCCGCGAGAGCGGCACCCATCAGGAGCTGCTGGAGAAGGGCGGGATCTACAAGAAATTGTATGAACTCCAGAAGAGCGAGCAGGGGTGAAGCGTGTTTCTCCGTCTTCTGTGAGGAGAGAGTTCCGGATTTTTGACAGGACTTATCGGACAGGTTATTGCTTCACGGGAAAAACGCTTCTTTCCTGGGAAAGTCCTCCTTCAAATACCAGCCGAGTTCGCTGTCTTTCTTGACGATCTGTCCGATGGAGGTTTCTTTTACGACAGACAGTACGTCGCCGGCCTTCACTTCCAGAAGCGCGTCGGAATAGTCGTCGCACTGGACAGGCTTGCCGGGGCGATGGTAGAGGAGATATTTGGGCGCCGGAAAAATGCGGCCGGTGCTCTGGTGGCGCAGCAACACCAGATCGTCCATTTCTTCTAAGACGTCTACGGAGCAGTCGAAATACCGCATATGGATCGTGGCCGGACGCCCCTTCTGGGGGTAGCCGGCTGCGATGACTGGGAAAGGATCATAATATTCAAACCGGGCCTGGCGCATGTCCTGCGCGTCCGCCGGAAGGATCAGGGCGTTTAACTGGGCCCCTGCTTTTAAGGCGCATCCGCCGTCAATGGCGATGATGCGCTTTTCTGCGTCATAGATGGGACGCATGCTGTCGATGTCCGACCGGTACAGACTCACAGGCCAGTGACCGGTGACGACATAGCGGGTGAAGCGGACGTCTTCCCGGAGAAAGGCATCACGCTTCAGACACTCCCAGGCTTCGGTTTCCCGCAGCAGGTCCAGGTCGTCGGTGGGGACGCCGGCGTGGGCGAACAGAAAATTCCCGGCGGTCAGAACCGTGGGGAGGTTCCAGAGCCAGTCAATCTCACGGCGATAGTGCTTGAGCAGAGTCTGCTTCAGGGCGGGAACGTCCGCAGAGACACCTGTCGGAGAAATTCCCAGTTCATCCATCATATCAAGAAACAGTCCGTGTTTCCACACCGTGCTGTCATAGTGAAGCACATGGAGGAAGTGCTCGTCCGATTCTGCGTCCGTGCCGATAAGGTCAGCCAGCCGGCTCATTTCCACATTGCCCATGGAAACAGAGACGGAATATCCCTGAGCAATCAAATCCAGCACGAAACGGACCGTCGCCAGGCTCTCCGGGCCTTTCTCAATCAGATCGCCGATGATGACGAGCGTGTCCGACGGCGAGAAGCGGATCTTCTCAAGCAGCCCCTTAAGATAACGGACATAGCCGTGGATGTCGCTGAGCGCGATCAGACGGCCGCCGGCGGGGGCCGCGAGGATTTGGCGGATGACGGTTTTCATGGGGGGAGGGTCCTTTCTGGGTTGTTTTCTTTGGGGGGATGCGCACGGTTCGGTTCGGTGTTTTGTCCTCACTCCGTTCGGACACCGAACCGGCGCGGTATAATCTCTGACGAGATTATAGCATGTCCTCCGGACATGTTCCCTCCGGGGGATGCGCACGGTTCGGTTCGGTGTTTTGTCCTCACTCCGTTCGGACACCGAACCGGCGCAGGTATAATCTCTGTCGAGATTATAGCATGTCCTTCGGACATGTTCCCTCCGGGGGATGCGCACGGTTCGGTTCGGTGTTTTGTCCTCACTTCGTTCGGACACCGAACCGGCGCAGGTATAATCTCTGACGAGATTATACCATACGATCTAAAGGAAATACAACAAAGATATTATTATTGATTCCCGGCGATTACGACGAGGCTTCCGATACACTTTTTCCTGAAATCGGACTTATAATAAAGAAGAAAACATTGACTTTACGGACAAAAAGCGGTAAAAGTAAGAAGGAAAATGTCGAAGGAAAAGGAGAGTAACATGTATCAGATTGATTTTAACCATCCCGTTTCGGTTTATTTCGTAGGGATCGGGGGCAGCGGGATGAGCAGTCTGGCGGAGATTCTGTCAAACGCCGGATTCCGCGTATCCGGCTCTGACAGATCGAAAAGCGCTTATACGGATATGCTGGAATCCAGGGGTGTTACTGTTTTCTACGGACAAAAGGCTGAGAATATCACAGATGCGATAGACTGCGCTGTGTATACCAGCGCGGTTCCGCAGGACAATCCTGAAATGCTGGCCCTTCATGAAAAAGGGATTCCCTGCCTGACCAGGGCGGAAATGATGGGACAGATCATGAAGCATTATGAGATGCCGGTCGCTGTCAGCGGGACCCACGGCAAGACCACGACGACGTCCATGATCGGGGAGGTACTGTTAAAGGCCGGTCTGGATCCGACCATTTCCATCGGAGGCATCCTGAAAACCATCGGCGGCAACTTCCGGCTGGGTCATTCGGGCTATTTCGTAGCGGAAGCGGATGAATACACCAACAGCTTTCTGAAATTTTTCCCGCGGTTCGGGATCATATTGAATATTGAGGAAGACCATCCGGATTTCTTCCGGGATCTGGATGATATTCGTCACTCCTTCCGGCGGTTTGCGCAGCTTCTGCCGGCGGACGGCTGTCTGATCATAAACAGTTCGATTCCGAACCGGAACGAAATTACGGACGGACTGGCCTGCCGTGTCGTCACCTACGGCACGGGACCGGAGGCGGATTACTATTCTGATCATATTTCCTACGATGAAATGGGATGCCCGACTTTTACCGTACACAGTTCCGGCCATGCGCCCCGGACGCTGTCCCTGCAGGTACCCGGAGAGCACAATGTGAGCAACGCGCTGGCGGCGATCGCGCTGGCGGATCAGCTTGCCGTCGATACAGAGGTATCCGCGGAAGCGATCAGCGGATACGGGGGCGCCAAACGGCGTTTTGAGTATAAGGGAAGTATCTGCGGCGTGACAGTAATAGACGATTTCGCCCATCATCCGACGGAAATCGCCGCGACCCTGAAGGCTGCCTCGAACTATCCGCATAAGACGCTCTGGTGCGTCTTCCAGCCGCATACATTTACCCGCACGAAGGCGCTTCTGAAGGACTTCGCGAAGGCGCTTACGCTGGCGGATCAGGTGGTACTGGCCGATATCTATCCGTCCAGGGAGCCGGTTTCACTGGCCGCAGAGCTGGGGATCAACTCTCAGATGCTGCAGCAGGAGATTCAGGCGCTGGGGACGCCGGCGCACTATCTGGGAAGCTTCGATGAGATTGAAAAATTTATTTTGGAAAATTGTGTCAACGGCGATTTGTTGATAACTATGGGCGCCGGAGATATCGTAAAAGTAGGTGAAAACCTGCTCGGCATCTGACTTATCCACAACATCCACAAAGTTTTCAACAGCAGGTATGAGGAAAACTTTGTGGATGTTTTCATTTACATAAACCGGTTGTCCACTGCTTTGGAAATGCCGCAAAAGCGAGTATTTCTACATATTACGACAGATTTTGCGGTGTTATGTAGACCTGTTATCCACAATATTCACAGTATCCACAACGGACGTAATGGGAAGAGAGCGCCTATTTTCTTTTTTGA
This sequence comes from uncultured Lachnospiraceae bacterium, assembly GCA_947599905.1. GTDB lineage: Bacteria > Bacillota > Clostridia > Lachnospirales > Lachnospiraceae > UBA3402. Next base: position 12,384 of record CANQFR010000052.1, on the reverse strand, counting down.
AAATGTGTGGTATGCTGAGGAAAGAAAAAAGGGCGGGGTGCAGATACCATGAGAAGCAGTCTGAATGTGGGGGCCACACAGGTGGCGAATGAATTTATTGACCGGTATATGCCGGAAGCGAACGGGGAATATGTAAAGGTGTATCTCTATCTGCTGCGTCATGAAGGACGGCAGGTGACTGTGCTGGAACTTGCCGATGCGTTGGACCGCACGGAGTCGGATATCCGGCGCGCCCTGGCGTACTGGGAGCGCCTCGGCGTGCTGACCGCAGGCGGCCGGGAGAAGAGTGATGGAGCGGCCGCTGCGGGGGCAGCGCAGGAAGCGGCGGGACAGCCCTTTGCGGGAGTGGTACAGGATACGATGGAGCGGATGACGGCGCCGGCCGCGTGGAAAACGGCGGGACAGACCGCGGCGGGAACCGCACAGGAAGCGGCGGAGCGGATGGCGGCGGGAGCCGCGCAGGATACGGCGGGACAGCCCTTTGCGGAAGTGGTACAGGATACGATGGAGCGGATGGCGGCGCCGGCCGCACAGGATACGGTCGGACAGGCTGCTGCGGCTGCGCCGGACATGACGGAACGAAGCGCGGAGAATGTACAGCCGGATACCAGAATTCCGGCACAGCGGCCGGTATATACGCCGGAACAGGTGAAGGCGCTGTCGGAAGATGAGGAGTTCACCCAGCTTCTCTATGTGGCGCAGAAGTATCTGAATCGGGTCTTTACGCCCAGAGAATGCGAGGTATTTGCTTATCTGTACGACGGGCTGCGGATGCCGGCGGAGCTGTTGGAGTATCTGGTGGAGTACTGTGTCCAGGGGGCGCATACCGGTATTCGTTATATCGAGACGGTGGGACTGAACTGGCATGAGAAAGGGATTCATACGGTGGAAGCCGCCAAGCAGCATACCTCTGCCTATTCGAACGAGGCGTTTGCTGTGATGCGTGCCTTCGGTCTGAGCGACCGGCGGCCCGGCAATCCGGAGATGGAGATGATCCACCGGTGGTTTAAGGAATGGGGCTTTACGAAGGAACTGGTGCTGGAAGCCTGCGCACGGACGCTGATTGCGACAAACAGGCCCAGTTTTGCCTACGCGGACAGGATTCTGATGGAATGGAAGAAGTCGGACGTGCGGACGATGGCGGATGTACGCAGGCTGGATGAGGCTCGCGAGAAGGCCAGAAGCACGGATACGGCGGCGAAGGGCGGAGAGACCCGCACGGGCAGCGCGAACACGGCCGCACAGACAGCCGGCGCGGGCAGCAGAGGAACGGTCCGCACGGCCGCGGCAGCGGGGGCGCGGAACCGGTTCCATAACTTTGAACAGAGGAATACCGACTATGACGCGATTGTGCTCCGGCAGGTGAAGGAGCGTCTCGGAAAGCAGGGGTAAGGATGTGCCGGGGCAGCAGCCGGCAGGGAGAAGCAGAGAGGGAGAGCCATGCCGTTAAGCAATTCACAGTATCAGGCGATCATGAGGATTTATAACGAGAGGCAGTATGAGGACAAGCACGGTCAGGACCGCCGCCGGGCAGAGGTCTATGCCTGCGTTCCGCTGGTGAAGGAACTGGAGGATCGGATCGCTTCCTGCTCGGCCAACTGCGCAAGACGCCTGCTGGACGGCGATATGAACGCCCGTCAGGAGATGAAGGCAGAAGTGGAAGCGCTGCGGAAGCAGAAGGCGGCGCTTCTGGCGGAACACGGCTTTGCGCCGGACTATATGGAGATGCGCTACCATTGCCCCGACTGTCAGGACACCGGATACACGGACGGGAAGAAGTGCCATTGCTTCTGGAAGGAGCAGACGAAGCTTCTGTACGCGCAGTCGAACATCGAAGAGGTGCTTGCGCGGGAGAATTTTGCGGCGTTTTCTTTTGACGTTTATGATCAGCGCGAGGTGATCCCGCAGCTGGAGATGACGGTAGCCGACTATATGCGGCAGGTTTACGGCTGGTGCCGGGATTATGTGGATCATTTCACGGAAAAGCACGGGAATCTGCTTTTTACCGGCGGCACCGGCGTCGGGAAGACATTTCTCACGAACTGCATTGCGAAAGCGCTGATCGATCAGGGACAGTCCGTGATTTATCTGTCGGCGAACGATCTGGTGGATATATTTTCAGGCAACAAATTCCGCACCGATTCGGAAGAAGAGCTGCGGGATATGTACCAGTACGTACTGGACTGTGACCTGCTGATCATTGACGATCTGGGAACGGAGCTTAATAATTCCTTTGTCTCGTCGCAGCTCTTTTACTGCCTGAACGAACGGCTTGTGCGCGGGAAGGGCACGGTCATCTCCACGAACCTCTCGGTGTCGATGCTGCGCGATATGTATTCGGACCGCGTGTCGTCACGGATCACGAGCGGATACACGATCATCCCGCTGTACGGCGCGGATCTCCGGGCGCGGCGCTGAGGACTGTTGCCGGCGCCGCAGCGGGCAGCTGGCTGCGAGGAGGGAAGAGGCTGCGTGCGGGAAGCCGGCCGGGAGGACGGATGGTGCCGCAGACCGGGAGGCCGACCAAAGTTTCGGCCGACGGCAGGCTGCATGTAAAAAGATTTCAGAAAATATCCCGGAATATCTTGACGAATCAGGCAGAATAATGGTATAAATGTTACGTCGCTCACGTAGTACCGCTTAACTTGGAGGAAATTATGATATACGAAGAGAAGACCATTGAGACGATTCCGGTAGGTCCGTTGGGTTTGGTTCCATTGCGCAGCATCAGGGAACTGGGAGAGAAGGTCAATGAGTATCTGGTCACCTGGAGGCATGAACGGGAGAGTGAGCATAAGTCCACGATCGCCTTTGCCGGTTATCAGAGAGATTCTTATATCATCGAGAGCAGGACGCCAAGGTTCGGTTCCGGCGAGGCCAAGGGCACGATCGAGGAGTCGGTTCGCGGAGACGATCTTTATATTATGGTGGACGTCTGCAATTACAGCCTGACGTATTCGCTGTCCGGGCAGACGAACCACATGTCGCCGGACGACCATTTTCAGGATCTGAAGCGCATCATTGCGGCGGCAGCCGGAAAGGCGCGCCGCATCAATGTAATCATGCCGTTTTTGTACGAGGGCCGGCAGCATAAGCGTTCCGGGCGCGAGTCGCTGGACTGCGCGCTGGCGCTGCAGGAACTTGCCAATATGGGCGTGGAGAACATCATTACCTTCGACGCCCACGATCCGCGTGTGCAGAACGCGATTCCGGGCATCGGCTTCGAGACGGTGACGCCGATCTACCAGTTCATCAAGTATTTGCTGAAGGTGGAGACGGATCTGCAGATCGACAGCGACCATATGATGGTGATCAGCCCCGACGAAGGCGGTATGACCCGCGCTGTGTATTTCGCGAATATGCTGGGACTGGACATGGGAATGTTCTATAAGCGCCGTGATTATACCCGCGTTGTGGACGGTCGGAATCCCATTGTGGCACATGAGTTCCTGGGTTCGGACGTGGAAGGCAAGGATGTGCTGATCATCGACGATATGATTTCTTCCGGCGAGAGCATGCTGGATGTGGCAAAGGAGCTGAAGCGCCGGAAAGCGCGGAAGGTATTCGCCTGCGCGACCTTCGGTCTGTTCACGGGCGGTCTGGCGCAGTTTGACAAGTATTATGAAGACGGACTGATCGATCGGATGCTGACGACGAACCTGATCTACCAGACGCCGGCGCTTCTGTCGAAGCCGTATTATATCAATGTGGATATGAGCAAATACATCGCGCTCATCATCGACAATCTGAACCACGACGCGTCGCTAAGCGAGCTTCTGAGCCCGACGAAGCGGATTAATAAACTGCTGACGGGATACCGGGAGAAGAACGCTTCAAGATAGAAACGCGCTTCAGCATAGAAACCGCTGCTTCAGGCGCGGCTTCGGTTTCGCTATCTTGATGGCGGCTTCGGTTCCGCCGCGGTGAAGGCGGCAGCAGGGTGCGGTTCAGGCATCCGCCGACCGCTGCAGCGTGAAGATGAATTCAGTGCCGACGTCCTCGGTGCTGATGACGTCGATGGTTTCCCCGTGATTCTGAATGATTTCCTTGACTATGGACAGGCCCAGGCCTGTCCCTTTTTTGTCGCGGCCGCGGGAGAGATCTGTCTTATAAAAGCGCTCCCAGATCTTCTTCTGGCTGTCCTTGGGGATACCGATACCGGTGTCCTTCACGGAGACGAAAACCTTTTCGTAGCGGATCGAGGTCTGGACGTAAATCGTGGAGTTGTGATGACTGAATTTGATCGCGTTGTCGATCAGATTATAGAGAACCTGCTGGATCTCGCCCATATCGGCGTAGACCATCGTGGAGTTCTCCGAGAAGGTCAGATCCAGGATGATATTTTTCGCGTTGCAGGTGCCTTCAAAGCTGGCGGCCGTATCCTTGATAACCCGGTTAATGTCGAAATTCGTGCGCGTCAGCTGCCCCTTCAGATCGAGCGAATTCAGTGTCAGAAGGCCCTGGGTCAGTTTATTTAAGCGGTCTGTCTCGGAGATGACCAGATGAAGGTATTTGTCCTGCATTTCCGGCGGAATCGTGCCGTCCAGGATGGCTTCCAGATAACCCTTGATCGAGGTCAGCGGCGAGCGGAAGTCATGGGAAACATTGGCAATAAAATTTTTCTGGTACTCATCGCTTTTTTCCAGCTTCTCGGACATATAGTTCAGGGTGTCGGCCAGATAGCCCATTTCATCCTGGGTATGAAGCTCTACACGGTGATCCAGATGGCCCTCGGCAAATTCGCTCGCGGCGTGGGTGATCCGGCGCAGCGGAAAATACACAGTGAACGTGAAGATCACGAGAATAATCAGCGACAGTCCGAAGATCACGCAGAATGTCACATAGAGGACATTCAGAATCTGGTCGCGCAGGCGGATGAGTTCGCTGATCGGCAGATGAATCAGGACATAGCCGTGGGTGACATAATTACCTGTGATCGGCGCACAGACGCTCAGCACGTCGCCGCTGAAGCATTGATGGTAATTGCCGACGGCGTAGCCGCGGTTGCCGGTAAAGGTGGGGTCAAAATCCTCGATGACTGTGGAAGTGCGGGCGCCGTGAAGGCTGTCCGCGACAATGGTTCCGCGGGTATTGACGATCCATATCTCCGTGTGAAGATACGAAGAGGCGGCCTGCATCAGGAAGACCGTATCCTCTCCCGACTGCGCGTTTCCGCGGTAGACGGCAGAGTAACGGGCAGCCAGCAGACTGGCCTCGTCGTAGAGATTCTCTGCCCGGGAGGACAGAAGAATCTCATACGTCCAGTCAGAAGCCGCTGTGGCAATTACCGTAAAGCTGAGAATGCCGAATACCAGATATCCCAGTATGAATTTGTAATAGAGGGAATGCCTGCGCTTCACCGTTTCACCTCGAATTTATAGCCGATACCCCAGACCGTGGTCAGGGCCCAGCTGTCGTTGTCCTTGATCTTCTCGCGCATACGCTTGATATGTACGTCCACGGTGCGGGTTCCGCCGATGTATTCGTAGCCCCAGATGTGGTCCAGAAGCTGCTCGCGGGTGAAAACCTGGTTCGGCGACGAGGCCAGGAAGTAAAGAAGCTCCAGTTCCTTCGGCGGCATATCGATAGACTGCCCCTGATAAATGACCGAGTAGTTGGTCAGGTTCACGATCAGTCCCGGGTATTCCACGTATTCGCCCTGCTGATGGTCGGCCGCGGGAGAAGGCGCGGCCGCGGGCGCGGTCTGGTAACGGCGCAGCACCGCCTTGACGCGTGCCACGAGTTCCTTCGAATCGAAGGGCTTGATCATGTAGTCGTCCGCTCCCAGCTCCAGTCCCAGGACCTTGTCGAAGATCTCGCCCTTGGCGGAGAGCATGATGATGGGCACCTGGGAAGAGGCGCGCAGCTCACGGCAGACCTGATAACCGTCGATACCCGGCAGCATCAGGTCCAGAAGGACGATATTGGGACGGAAGGCGGGGAAGACGCGCAGAGCCTCCTCGCCGTCCAGGACGATCTTCGTCTCGTAGCACTCCTTGGTCAGATAGAGCGAAATGAGCTCTGCGATATTGGCGTCGTCGTCGACGATCAGGACTTTCTGCTTTTCAGCCATGGTAATTCTCCTTTATGAATGAATAGTTGCGGGCAGGCTCGCCGCCGGCAGGAAACGATTCTGCTTCAGGCAGTCTGTTTACTTGAAAATAACGATGGTTACGCCGGAATCGCCCTCGCCGAACTCGCCGAGACGGAATTCCTGCACGTAATTCAGGCGTTTCAGCCGCTTATGGACGGCGGCGCGCAGCGCGCCGGTACCGCGGCCGTGAACGACCCGCACCTGGGGCAAATGGGCCAGATAGGCGTCGTCCAGATACTTGTCGAGCAGCGGGATGGCCTCGTCCGTCGTCTTGCCGATCAGGTTGATCTCCGGTGAGACAGAGAGAGACTTGGACATCTTGATGCTGCCTGCGCCGGTGGCGTGGGAGTCGCGGCTGCGGCCGCCGGCAGTGCCGGAATCAGCGCCTGAGCCGCCGCCGGAACCTGCGGAACCGCTCCGTCTGCCAGCGCCTGTGCGGATCGCGCCGCTTCCGCCCGCCCCGTCCGGGCCGGTGATCGTGGCTTCGTCGATCATTTCCAGGTCTTTAATATTCACCTGCGACCGCAGGATGCCCATCTGGACGAAGAGATCGCCCTTTGCGTTGGGCAGCGTGCTGACCGTGCCGGTCAGATTTAACGACAGCACCTTAACCGCGTCGCCGACGCGGATCGCCCGCGGGGAAATGGTCTTCTTCGGGCCTTTCGCCTTGACGGTCAGCTTCTCATCCACCTGATTCATCTGGTCGCGCAGCTTCGCCCGCTCGGCTTCCAGTTCCCTGCCGACGCCGGAAGAGGCGGCCAGTTTATTGATGTTCTTGATGGTCGCGTCCGCGGTCTCCTTGGCCTCCCGCAGGATGCGCTGGGCTTCCTCGTTGGCCTGCCGAAGGAGCTTCTCCTTCCGCTCGTCCAGGCGCTCTTCCTTCTGGGAGAGGCGCTCCCGCAGGCGGGCGGCTTCCTCCTTGTAGGCTTCCGCCTCGGCCTTCTCCTTCTCGATCAGGACGCGGCTCTCCTCCAGATGCGCCAGCATATCCTCGAAGGCTTCGTCATTGGTCTCCAGATGGGTTCGGGCGTCCTCGATGATAAAGTCCGGCAGGCCCAGCTTCTTCGAGATCGCGAAGGCGTTGCTCTTGCCGGGAATGCCGATCAGCAGCCGGTAGGTGGGCTGGAGATTCTCCACGCTGAATTCGCAGCAGGCGTTCTCCACGCCCGGCGTCGTCAGCGCGTAGACCTTCAGCTCGCTGTAGTGGGTGGTAGCCATGGTCCGGCATTTCATATTATGGAGGAAGGTCAGGATGGAAATAGCCAGCGCCGCGCCTTCCGTCGGATCCGTGCCCGCGCCCAGTTCGTCGAAGAGGCACAGCGAGTCGGGATCCGCTTTGTCCAGAATCGATACGATATTCGTCATATGGGCGGAGAAGGTACTTAAGCTCTGCTCAATGCTCTGCTCGTCGCCGATATCCGCGAACACCTCGTGAAATACCGCCAGTTCCGAGCCTTCGAAAGCCGGGATATGCAGGCCGGCCTGCCCCATCAGCGTAAACAGTCCCACAGTCTTCAGCGACACGGTCTTGCCGCCGGTATTGGGACCGGTGACGACCAGCAGGTCGAACTCGCGGCCCAGGTGGATATTGATCGGAACCACCTTAGCCGGGTCAAGAAGCGGGTGCCTGCCTTCCTTGATGTTCAGCCAGCCGTTCTCGTTGAACTTCGGCTCGCTGCCGTTATAGTGCCGTGAAAGGGCCGCCCGAGCGAAAATAAAATCCAGCCGCGCAAGAACCTGCTGGTTGACGCGGATCTCCCCGACATGGGGCGCGGTCTGATTGCTCAGTTCCGCCAGCACCGCTTCGATCTCCTTCTTCTCGGCGATCTCCAGCTCCCGCATCTGGTTGTTCAGCTGCACCACGGCCATGGGTTCGATGAAAACCGTGGAGCCTGTGGCGGACTGGTCGTGGATCATGCCGGACACCTGCGATTTGTGCTCCGCCTTCACCGGCAGGCAATAGCGGCCGTCCCGCATCGTAATGACCGCGTCCTGCAGGTAGGTACGGTTGGAATTCAGGAGCGCATTCAACTGGTTGCGGACCTTCTCGGCAATCGACCGCATGGACCGGCGCACCCGGCGCAGGCCGGGACTGGCGTCGTCGCTGATCTCCTCTTCGGAAATAATGCAGCGCTTGATTTCATTGTTCAGTGCCGTCAGCGGCTCCAGCGCGCGGAACATGCCGTCCAGGGAATCGTCCGGGAACTCGTCGCTCTCCTCGCGGCGGCCGTAAGCCCTGGCGCGTTCCGCGATGGTCAGCATCGCGCTGACAGAAAGAAGTTCTGCGACAGAGAGGGAACTGCCGATCTCCAGCCGCTTGAGCGAAGCGCCCACGTCCTTTAAGCCGGTAAATGAAATACTGCCCTTCATGCGCACCCGTGTCAGCGCGTCGGAAGTCTCCTTCTGGGCCTGCGTAATCTCTTCGATATCGTCCATCGGCTGCAGCGCCGTACACAGGGCGCGGCCGGGCGGCGAGCCGGCGTAGTCGGCCAGGAGGGCAATGATTTTATCATATTCGAGAGTTCTTAATACTTTTTCGTTCATATATCTGTCCTCATAGATGTGACTGCCTGCGGCGGCATATCCACCGTACGATATCAGTATATCACAGATGCCCCCATTTTGCCTTCTGTTTTTCGCAAAAAATGAGAAAAATATCGCAAAAAACCGCCGTAAGCCACGGTTTTGCTTGCATAAATCCGCGGCAGAAACTATAATAGAAGCAGATTCTCTGAAAGGAGAGCCGTGATGTCGGATAAAAATGGCTCCGCCCGGGAGCCGGAAGGGAAACGCCCGTTTATTCGAGAGAAAGTGGCGAAACCGCCAAGAACGAAGAGGCAAATGGCATTTCGCGTGTTTGCCTATGTCATTCTTGCGGCCATCGCCGGGGTTGCCGCGGGGACAAGCTTCGCCGTGGCGGGACCTCTTGCGGAGCGATACCTGAATCCGACGACGGCGGCGCCTGCGCCGCCAACCGTGTCGATTCCGACAGATACGGAGACGGTGCCGCCGGCTTCGGTATCGGGATCCGGGGCAGCTTCCGGGAATGCGGGAGAGGAACCGGCTTCCGCGGAAACGGCAGACACGCCGGGAACCGCAGACGGGGGAGCAGATTCGGAATCTGCGCAGACCGCTTCCGAGACGCCGCCGGAGACCATGCCGGAGGATACGACGGAGGAAGAAACCGAGCCGGAGACGACGCAGCCGATCGAGGAGGTTCTTCAGTCGGCGATCGAAGAATACAATTATACGGTTGACGACTTGAATTCGATGTATATTGCCCTGCACAATGTTGTTACCACAGCGAATAACGGGATCGTGACAGTCCATTCGGTGCGGCAGGAACTGGACTGGTTCGACAATCCGATCGAGACGGCCGGTCTTTTCGCCGGGGCGGTAATTGCCGCGACGGAGCAGGAGCTGATGATACTGACGCCGGCGGCGGCCATTGAAAACGCCGACGCGCTGCGGGTCACATTTGCGGACGGCAGCGAGGCGGAGTGCATGGTGCGGCAGACCGACAGCGTCACCGGCATGACGGTGGTGAGCGTTCCGTTAGACTCACTGGAAGAGAGAACGCGGATGCAGGTCGCCGCGATTCCGCTGGGCAACTCCTTTCTGGTCAAACAGGGCGATGTGGTCATCGCCGTGGGCGCGCCTGCGGGAGCGGTGCGTTCCAGCGCGTACGGCTTTATTTCCAATATTGTCCGTAACGTGCAGGTTCCGGACGGCGTCACGAGACTTCTGTACGCGGACGTGAAGGCGGACCCGGCAGCAGGGACTTTTCTGCTGAACACAAACGGAGAGATGGTAGGCTGGGTGACGGACGCTTACGAGAGCACGGCCGGGATTGCGGTAGCCGAGGGGATTTCCGACTATAAGACGATATTGGAGAAGATGTCCAACGGGATTTCGATTCCCTATCTGGGCATTCAGCCGCAGGAGGTCAGCGAGGCCATGCAGGAGAGCGGGATGCCTGCCGGAATTTACGTGGCGGAGTGCACCATTAACGGACCGGCCTATGACGCGGGAATTCAGAGCGGAGATATCATCGTGCGGATAGGCGAGGCGGACGTGGTGAAGATCAGCGACTATCAGCTGCAGGTAGCCGCTCTGCATAAGGGGGATCTGGCAACTGTTGTGGTTCAGCGCAGAGGCGCGGAGGAATATATTGAACTGGAATATCAGGTGAGTGTGGGAGGCAGGTGATTGCCTGGCTTCCGGCGACAGGGAACATTTCAGGAAGGCAGGAAGGGACATGAAGTATATTGAGTCGCTGAAGGAAGGTATGCGGATTTCGGAGGTGTATCTGTGCAAGAGCAAGCAGATCGCCCAGACCAAGTCCGGCAAGGACTACGGCAACCTGGTTCTCCAGGATAAGACCGGCACCATCGATTCCAAGATCTGGGATCTGGGTTCGCCGGGCGTGAGCCATTTTGAGGCGATGGACTATGTGCGTGTAGACGCGGACGTGACGCTGTTTCAGGGCAGCCATCAGCTGAATGTCCGGCGCATCCGCAAGGCGGATGAAGGCGAATATATTCCCGCGGACTATCTGCCGGTCAGCGGCAGGGACATCGGGGAAATGTACGCGCGGCTGCAGCAGCATGCGAGGTCGCTTAAGAATCCGTATCTGAACCGGCTGGCGGCGTCGTATTTCATCGATGATCCGCAGTTCGCGAAAGCGTTTCAGTTCCACAGCGCGGCCAAGAGCGTCCACCACGGGTTCGTGGGAGGGCTTCTGGAGCACACGCTGAGCGTGACGGACACCTGCGCGTATCTGGCGGGACATTATCCGGAACTGAACCGCGATCTTCTGGTCTGCGCGGCCATGTTCCATGACATCGGCAAGCTTCGGGAGCTTTCCGTCCTGCCGGAGAATGACTACACGGATGAGGGACAGCTTTTGGGCCATATCATCATCGGCACGGAAATGATCCGCGAGCGCAGCCGGACGATTCCGGGCTTTCCGGAAAAGCTTCTGACCGAGCTTCTGCACTGCATTCTGGCCCATCACGGGGAGCTGGAGTTCGGTTCGCCGAAAAAGCCGGCGCTTCTGGAGGCGCTGGCGCTGAGTTTCGCCGACAACATGGACGCCAAGCTGGAGACGATGATCGAAGCGATCCGCGCCGGCGGGGACAATCCGGGCTGGCTGGGGTATAACCGTTTCCTGGAGACGAATCTCAGACGGACGTCGGAGTGAGATATTTGGAAAATGATAGAAATACGGGCAAATTGCCGCAGGCGCCCTGTCCGCATCAAAACAAAATGAACTGTCCGTCCGAATGAAATGGGCGGCAGCTCATTTTGTTTCATAATTAGAGGTTAGAGGCATGTCTATGTAAAAAGCAGCATGGCTTGAATTGTTAGTCGGGGCCGCGTCGGTATGCGCCATCCAAAGCGGCCTCATTTCCGAAACCTTATCGGGCGGCCCGCCGTCAATTCAATCGGCTCACATCCGGCAGCGGGCTGACCGTGTGAAGTGTTCTCCGGAATGATTCCATGATAACAGAAGAATGTGACCGGAATTTGTTCATTCGCTAAAAGAAGTCTAAAGAATCTTACGAAAAGCGAAATACAAGGAGAAGAAAAATTCCGAAAGCCGCCCGGTGCGCGGGGACGGCAGCAGAAGCGGCAGCCATGGAGAGGATACAGGAGTATGGAAGATAAGAGGCAGAGTATGGCGGAAAATAAGACAGTGTGGAATAAGAATGAGCGGTTTACGGTAACGATCGAAGATCTGTCGGACGACGGCTCTGGCATCGGCAAAACCGACGGTTATATCTGGTTCATCAAGGACACGGTCATCGGCGACGTGATCGAGGCGAAGGCGATGAAGACAAAGAAATCCTATGGCTTCGCGCGGCTGGAGCGGGTGATCACGCCGTCCCCGAAGCGGATCACGCCGGCCTGTCCGGTGGCCCGGCAGTGCGGCGGGTGCCAGCTGCAGGCGATGAGTTATGAGGAAGGGCTGAAATTCAAAGAGAAAAAGGTGTTCGAGAATCTGCGGCGGATCGGGGGGTTTGAGAATCTGCGGCGGGCGGAGGAGAGCGGCGTGGAAGACACGGCTGTGCGCGGCGTGGACAGCACGGCGGGAGCAGCTGTCCCGGAAGCGAATGGCGGCGAGAAGACGATTCCATTCTATCCGATCATCGGTATGGACAACCCCTGGCGCTATCGCAACAAGGCCCAGATCCCCTTCGGCCTCGACAGGAACGGCGAGATCGTGACCGGCTTCTACGCGGGCCGGACCCACGCGATCATCGGACACGACGACTGCCTGCTGGGCG
>CANQFR010000051.1 GCA_947599905.1 uncultured Lachnospiraceae bacterium | reverse complement strand
GGCCTCTGCGTCCCGAACGCAGCGCTCTACCAAACTGAGCCACGCCTCGATACCTTTGGTAGTATAATACGGTTCCCCCGAAATGTCAAGAACTATTTTCACTTTTCTTCATCATTTTATTCATCATTTTGCGGGATCATTTTTGCGCCTGTGAATGCCGGGAAAGCGGCATGAGCCGCACAGAGCGGCACATCCGGTGTACCGCTCTGCAATCGATTATACATCCTACATTCCGGCAAAATCAAACAGCGACAACTGGTTGCTCTCCGGCAGGTCGCCTAAAATCCCCAGATCCACCATCAGCGAGCAGATGGTCTGGCTGACCTTGGTGCGGTTGCGGAAATCCTCCTGCGAAAGGAAGGGCCCGTCCTTCACCGCGTCCACCACGGCCTCCGCCGCCTTCTCGCCCATGCCGTCGATACAGGCCAGCGACGGCATCAGCTTCCCGTCAATGATCTGGAAATCTCTGGCCTTGGCCGTATAGATGTCCATCGGAAGGAATTCGAACCCGCGGGCGTACATTTCCTGCACTACACGCATGTCGCGCAGCGTGTCCTGCTCCTTCTTCGAAAGCTCGTCGGACCGCTTCTTATAATCCGCGATATAGTGCTCCAGCTTCTCCCGCCCCAGACACATCAGCTCGTAGTTGAACGCGCTGGCGCGGATGCTGAAGAACGCCGCGTAGTAGGCCAGCGGATAGAACACCTTACAGTAGGCGATGCGCCACGCCATCATGACATAGGCCGCCGCATGGGCCTTGGGGAACATATATTTGATCTTCTTGCAGGAGTCGATGTACCATTCCGGCACCCCGTGGGCCAGCATCTCCTTCTCCCACTCCTCCTTAAGCCCTTTGCCCTTGCGGACCGACTCCATGATCGTGAAGGACAGGCTCTGGTCAAGCCCCTTCTGGATGAGATAGACCATGATGTCGTCGCGGCAGCAGATGGCAGTCTGAATCGTAGCCTGGCCGCTTAAGATCAGGTCCTTGGCGTTGCCCAGCCACACATCGGTGCCGTGGGCCAGACCGGCGATGCGAACCAGATCGGAGAAATATTTCGGCTTGGCGTCCATTAGCATCTGCATGGCGAAATCGGTGCCGAACTCCGGCACGCCCAGGGCGCCCAGCTTACAGCCGCCGATGTCTTCCGGCGTGACCCCCAGAGCCGACGTATTCTGGAACAGGCTCATGACCTCCGGGCTGTCCAGCGGAATGTCCTTTACCGGATCCAGACCGGTCAGGTCCTGCAGCATCCGGATCATCGTGGGATCATCGTGTCCAAGAATATCCAGCTTTAACAGGTTATGGTCGATGGAATGGTAGTCAAAATGGGTCGTCACCGTGGTCGTGGTCATATCATTGGCGGGCCGCTGCACTGGCGTGAAGGAATCGATCTCCTCCCCGATGGGAAGAACGATGATGCCGCCGGGGTGCTGCCCGGTGGTGCGGCGGATGCCCACGCATCCCTGTACGATGCGGTTGATCTCGCAGTTGCGCTTGCGGTCGCCCCGTTCGTCATAGTAGCGCTTCACATAGCCGTAAGCGGTCTTATCTGCCAGCGTACCCACGGTACCCGCCCGGTAGGTCTGACCCTTTCCGAAGATGACCTCAGTGTAATCGTGGGCGTGGCTCTGGTATTCGCCGGAGAAATTCAGGTCGATATCCGGCTCCTTGTCGCCCTTAAAGCCCAGGAACGTCTCAAACGGAATGTCATGTCCTTCTTTCTTCAGCTTCGTCCCGCAGACCGGGCAGTCCTTATCCGGCATATCGCAGCCGGACATGCCGGAGAACGCCTTCACCTCCGGCGAGTCGAAGTCAGAGTAATGGCACTTCGGACAGTAATAATGGGGGCTTAACGGGTTTACCTCCGTGATCCCGGCCATCGTCGCCACCAGGGACGAACCGACAGAACCCCGGGAACCCACCAGATAGCCGTCCTCATTGGACTTCCAGACCAGCTTCTGGGCGATGATGTACATGACGGCGAAGCCGTTGGAGATGATGGAATTCAGTTCTCTCTCCAGCCGCTCAGTCACGATCTCCGGCAGATTCTCGCCGTAGATCTCGTGGGCCCGGTCGTAGCAGATCTTCCGCAGAGTCGTGTCGGAATCCTCGATAACCGGGGGACATTTATCAGGACGGACAGGGGCGATACGCTCGCACATGTCCGCGATCTTCCTGGTATTGGTGACCACCACTTCATAAGCCTTGTCCGGGCCGAGATACTCGAACTCCGCCAGCATCTCCTCAGTAGTGCGCAGGTAAAGCGGCGCCTGGTTGTCGCTGTTTTCATAGGTGCGGGCCGCCATGATAATCTTCCGGTAGATCTCGTCCTCCGGATCCAGGAAATGGACGTCGCAGGTGGCGCAGACCGGCTTATCAAACTGCTCTCCCAGGCGGACGATCTTCCGGTTCATTTCCTTTAAGTCTTCCTCGCTTTTGATCACGCTGTCGTCGTCCTCCAGCATGAACGCGTTGTTGCCCAGGGGCTGGATCTCCAGATAGTCGTAGAAATTCACGATCTCGCCGATCTGATTGTCAGGCACGCCCCGAAGAAGCGCCTGATAGAGCTCTCCCGCCTCGCAGGCGGAGCCGATGATCAGCCCCTCCCTGTATTTTGACAGAAGGCTCTTCGGGATCCTGGGATTGCGGTAGAAATAATCGATATGGGCGCGGGAAACCAGGCGGTACAGGTTGGTCCGCCCCACGTCGTTCTTCGCCAGAATGATGATATGATGGGACGGCAGCTTCTTCACCCGCTCGTCGTCCAGACGGCTCATCTCGTTCAGGGCGTCCACATTGCCGATGCCGCGGTTCCGGAGCATTTTCAGGAAAGCCTCGAAGATCTCCGCCGTACAGCCCGCGTCGTCCACGGCCCGGTGATGGTTCTCCAGGGAAATGTTTAACGCCTTCGCCACCGTGTCCAGCTTGAAACGGCTCAGCTGCGGCAGAAGGAGCCGGGCCAAAGACACCGTATCCAGCACCGTCGGATCGAACGGCAGGCCCAGCAGCCGGGCGTTGTGGTCGATGAAGCTGACGTCGAAGGAGGCGTTGTGGGCCACCAGGGCTGCCCCCTCGCAGAATTTCAGAAATTCCGGCAGCACCTGATCGATCTTCGGCGCGGAAAGCACCATGGAGTCGTTAATGCCGGTCAGCTGCTCGATCCGAAACGGGATCGGCATGTCCGGATTCACGAAGGTGCTGAACTTCTCGGAAATGACGCCGTTTTCTACTTTCACCGCGCCAATCTCGATGATATGGTCGTTTAAGGGGCTAAAGCCGGTGGTCTCGATATCGAAGACCACGAAGGGATCGTCGAAGCTCTGGCCACGGGGACTTTCCACCAGCTGCTTCATGTCGTCCACCAGATAGCCCTCGACACCGTAAATGATCTTGAAAGTATCGCCCTTGTCCAGCGCGTGGCTGGCGTCAGGGAAGGCCTGTACCACGCCGTGGTCGGTGATCGCGATGGCTGGCATGCCCCATTTCTTTGCGCGCTTAATGATGTCTCCCACCTCGGAGACGCCGTCCATATCGCTCATCTTCGTGTGGCAGTGCAGCTCCACCCGCTTGACGGGACTGTTATCCACACGCTTGCCAGTGAAGTCCTCACATTTCTTGATGCCGACGATGGATCCTACGGTCAGTTCGCCGTCGAACCGGTCGATCGTGGTCATACCCTTCAGCTTGATGAAGCTCCCCTTGACCACGGCTTTGCCCACGTCCTCCATGGCTTCTTCCGACGCGAACAGCTTCACGGAGATCGTATCGGTGAAATCGGTAATATCGAAGATCACCAGGGTCTTGCCGCTCTTTAAGAGCCTCTGGTCCGTGGAAATGATCTTGCCTCGGATCGTCACCTCGCCCTGAACGCCGTCGATATCCTTGATATCGAGGAAACCGTCGTCAAAGTCTCGGCCGTAGAGAACGTCCGGGTTGTCGCTTTTCTTCTGATAAGTACCCATGCGCGCGCCGCCTTTGAAGCCGGATTTCCTGCGAAAGCCGCCGAAGGATCCGCTTCCGAAACTTCCGCCGGCTGCGCTGCCAGAACTGCTTTTGCCGCCGCTGCTGCCTGCGCTGCCGAATCCGCTGCTGCCGGCGAATCCGTCCCTGCTGTCATAGCCGCCACCGCCTGCGGCAGCCGCTTTTCGGCTTCTCATCGCTTCTCCAAATGTACGCGGCTGTTGAATCGGAGCATCTCCGGAAACTGCCTGATTTTCTCCCGGCCGCGCATCAGGTCGTTCTGGCGCTTCATATGGCTGCCCCTGCATATTCAGAGGATTATCCGAACCTTCTCCTGCGGCGTCGTTCTTCCATCCGGCATAAGAAGCAGCAACGCTTTCCGCAGAATCGCCGGACAGAGTCATCCGCGCATAAGCCTCTGCACCCTCAGCTTCTTCCCCCCTCGCCGGTCTTTCCACAGGTTTCACAAATTCGTACTCCACCGTCACCGGGAACCCGCACCGCTCGTAGAAAACCTTCTCCAGCACACGCTTCAGATCGCCGGACTTATCCCGGAAGATTGCATTGTCCTCCAGCGTCAGGCTCAGCTGATTCTCCCCGGTAAACTTACGCCCGGCATGACGGAACATGTTATATTCCACAATACTGTAACGCTTCAGTTCCAGAAGAAGGCTGTCTTCATAGACCTTTAAAAGCTTCTCCGGCGTGTACTGCCCCGAAAGATGGTATTTCTCCATGATCTTCACAGCAAAACGCTTATCCGGGAACAACTGGTCGACGATACCTTTTTCCAGCGCGAAAATATTCTTCTTGGCAATCAGTCTGGGACTGACGATGTAGACGCGAAGAAGACTGCGGTCCCTGGTCGTGGATATGCGTTCCACCTCCACCAGTTTCAGCAGCTCCCTCAGTTCCTCCGCGATATTCAGTTCCGGAAATACTTCGAGGAAATTTTTACCCATATGTATTACCTGCCTGTCGTTCCCATTTGTCCAAACTCACTGTGCGGCGCTCATCTTCTCCAGCTCTTCCCGCAGCGCCCCCAGGAGTTCTTCCTCGGGCATCTTGCGG
Organism: uncultured Lachnospiraceae bacterium; assembly: GCA_947599905.1. Lineage (GTDB taxonomy): Bacteria > Bacillota > Clostridia > Lachnospirales > Lachnospiraceae > UBA3402. The sequence continues at coordinate 11,404 of CANQFR010000051.1, read as the reverse complement.
ATGATCTCGCCTTTCCGGAAAAGCAGGCCCTCGCCGTTGCCGCCGGCCACACCCAGATCCGCCTCTCTCGCTTCTCCGGGCCCGTTGACCGCGCAGCCCATGACGGCTACCTTGATATTCAGATGATCAAATTCCGTCACCATCGTCTCCACCCGGTTCGCCAGCCCGATCAGATCGATGCGGGTACGGCCGCAGGTCGGACAGGACACCACCTCAATGCCGCCCTGCCGAAGTCCCAGCGTCTTAAGGATCAGCTTCGCCGACTTCACTTCCTCCACCGGATCGCCGGTCAGGGACACGCGGATCGTATCGCCGATGCCCTCATGGAGCATGATCCCCAGACCGACGGCCGACTTGATATTGCCGGAAATGACGGTTCCCGCTTCCGTAATGCCCACATGCAGCGGATAATCGGTCTTCTTCGCAATCAGCTCGTGGGCCTTCACGCACATCATCACGTCCGACGATTTGATACTGATGACCAGATTGCCGTAGCCCATTTCCTCGATCATATGGACTTTGTCAAGAGCACTCTCCACCAGTCCCTCGGCGGTGACGCCGCCGTATTTCCCGATCAAAGATTTCTCCAAAGAACCGCTGTTGACGCCGACCCGGATCGGAATCTCCAGTTCCCGGGCCTTATCAACCACAGCCTGCACACGCTCGCGGGAGCCGATGTTGCCGGGATTGATGCGGATCTTGTCCGCGCCGCACTCCATGGCCGCAATCGCCAGCTTATAGTCGAAATGAATATCCGCCACCAGCGGAATATGGATCTCCCTCTTGATCTCCCGGATCGCCGCAGCCGCCTCCATCGTGGGCACCGCCACGCGGATGATGTCGCAGCCGGCCGCTTCCAGACGCAGAATCTGTTCCACGGTTGCCGCCGCGTCCTCTGTCTTCGTATTGCACATGGACTGGATCAGAATCGGATGACCGCCGCCGATCACCCGGCTGCCAATACGAACAGTCCTTGTTGTATTTCTGGTCATTTGGATGCACTCCTTTCGTTATCCGCAGCCGCTTAACAGCCCGCGGCCATGCCCGGATTCAATACCATTCAATGATAGACGGATCTCCGTACCTGAACCATAGATCCACCGTATCCTGAAGGCTTGCGGGCGCTCTGAGCGACTCCATAGAGGAGTAGCTGAATGCGTTCCCGTCAGTTCCGCCCACGCTCTCAATATCAGGCGGCAGCGTAACGGAAGTCAGGCGCTGGCATCCTTCAAACGCTCCGCTGTATATCCAGCGCAGACTGTCCGGGAAGGTAACGGACTCCACATAATAGAAGTTCTGAAATACGTTGTCTCTCCATGATCTGCCGATCTGAACGACGCCTTCCTCAAAGACCAGCGCCGTGACATCATCTGCACGTATCTCGCCCGCAGTCCCATCCGCCTCTTCAACAGGAATATACCAGCCGCTACCCCTTTCATCGTGCTTTAACTCAGCGGCAAGGTCTTCTGAAGCCACTCTTCTGCCTGAGAAATAAAGCGTACTGCCTTCCGCTCTGATGCGGAACATCGGTTCTGCAAACACCGCAAGTTCCGTCTCCGACGGATCCGGCAGCAGGATCAGTTCCCCGCCGTCCGGCGTATAGGCAAGAACTTCTGTCTCTTTATACTTTTCAAGGATTCCCCGGTATTCTCCGCCGCTGATCTCACCGCCATCGTCCGGCCCGAATTCGCCCATCTCGGGTCTCCAGACGTACCCGGAACTACTATTTCCCCAGCTGGTCGAACAGTATTCTATGGTGCCCCATTCTCTCTCACTGCCGCTGGAACTGACTTTTGTGCCGTCTCTTTGGGCGATCGAACCTTCAAAATAATGAACCTCGGTATTCACAGACAGATCGGTTCTCTCCAGATACATCCGTCCGCCGGACTCCACCAGCGAAAGCTTACAGATCTGATCCGTATCCGGGATCACGCTGAAAAGCAGTTTGGATACGCCCTGCGGTCCGTCCCGGAGCACAGAAATGGCGAGTTTTTCATTCCCGTTATCCCGCGTATGAAGCACCAGCTGCTCCGGGCTGTCGTCCCCCTCGAAATCGACAGTTTCCACATACAGCACCTCTCCTGCGTCATCCATTTCCTTCAGCGCATCGGCATAAACTCCCGGTACGTCCGGGAAGCGCTGTAAAATGCCGGCTCCCGCTTCTGCGTTCTTGGCCTCTGCATTGGCTCCGTCCGCCCCTACGCCGCCATCCCGCGCAGCTCCGCCGTTCTGCGCATCCGCATTATCCTGTCCGTCGCCATCGCCCATCTCCCAGTCCTCCGGATGGGCGAGCGCATCCGTCACAAACTGCGGCGTCTCAGCTTCGTCCAGCTCCGCCACAATAATGGCAGCTTCATCGTCCTCAAGAACCATTTCTGCGCTCTCTCCGGCGGTAATCGTCTCGGTGGTCAGCGCATTTCCGTCCTCATCCAGAACCGTGCATTCCACCTTCCCACGCAGCAGGCAGACACGCATGGAATTCTCGTCCGGCACTTCCACCCAGCCGCAGGTTCCGCGGATGCCGGCCACCATATTCGAGGTTCGGATATTCATCTCCTCGTCAGCCTCTAGCGGCTCGGTCACATTGAAAAACAGATTGCCGGAGCAGACATCAAGCTCCAGAAGCTTACCCTCCCTGCGGATATCCACCCGGCTTACGGCGTCCATCTTCGCCAATTTGGTATCGTCCATATTGATCCAGCCGTAGCTGGCTGCCTGCGTCTTAAGTGCATAGCCGTCGAAAAGCCCGAGATTCTCCCTCAGGCTGACTTCATTGCCGCTGCCGTCTTCTACCGCCACAGTTCCTTCCGCTTTGACCAGATGCATGTCGGCCGCCGTATTCTCCTTTTTCGGGCCGCAGGCAGCCAGCAAAAACGCCGAAACCAAAGACATGATCAGCAACAGGGCTGCAGACATTCTTCTCCGTCTCACGGCATGTTCCTCCTTACCGAAAAGTCCCCTTGTTCCGGCAGACTTAATACCACTCCATGGCGGGCACCTCATACCCCCCGAACCATTCTTCCCAATCGTCGGAACTCTCCTGCAGGCTGGCAGGAGCTCTGAACGTCCCCAGTCCGTAACATTCTTCGAAGGCTGATTCCTCTACTCTTTTCATACCGGCAGGCAGAGTGACAGAAGTCAGTCCTGGACAGTAGATAAACGCTTCTCTGCCGATATACTCCAGGCTGTCCGGAAATGTTACGGAATTCAGATTCCCCCAGTTTTCGAACAAGGGATTGAAACCCATTACAGATACAGAAGAATCGCCGACCTGAATAAACCCATCTTCAAACACAATGCCTGTGACTTCATCCGGACGTATAACGATTTCCTCCTGATTTTCTCCTGCCGCTCTGAAAAACTTTTCTCCCCTATCCGGTCCGCGCTCCAGAACAATATCTTCTCCTCCTATGCTTTTACCGGAAATATATAAAGTGCTTCCCTCCAGACGGAAGTGCTGCGCAGACTCGGAGAAAGCCGCGAGTTCTTCCTCCCACTCCGCCGGATCCGGCGCAATGATCAGTTCGCCGCCGAGCGGCGTATAGCCGAAAACTTCCACCTCTCTGTACTTATCCATAATCTCCGTATATTTCCTGGCGCTGACTGCCTGTTCCTGAAGAGGAACATCGTCCCCGAAATCGCCGTTCAGGGGATGCCAGCTGTATTCCATCCCCCTCGGAATCTCCCCATACATCCTCTTGATTTCTTCGAGCAGCTCCAGTCTTAACTGCCCGTTCTGTTCATTGATGATCCCGTGATAATAATGGTATTCACTCCTGTCAGATATATCAACGTGCTCCAGATACATCCGCCCGTCACATTCCATCAGAGAATACTTCTCCGTTCTGTCTCCGGGCTGAATCAGCATACTGCTGCCTCCGATCCGCTCCGGAACCCCTTCCGGACCGTCGCGATAAACGGAAATATACAGCCTATCCGGATCACGTCCGGCAGGAGGCCTATGGACCACAAAAAGTTCCTGACTGTCAGCCCCCAGAAAATGGGCGTCCCTCACATACCGGACTTCTCCCTCTTCCTCAAGCTCGCTCAGAACATCTACATAGGACTCGGGCACATCCGGGAAACGCGCCAAAATACGCTTCCTCGCTTCTGCGCGCTGGGCCTCCGCATTGGCTCCGTCCGCACGTGCGCCGCCATCCCGCGCAGCTACGCCGTTCTGCGCATCCGTATTATCCTGTCCGTCTCCACCTCCCATCTCCCAGTCCTCCGGGTGATCGAGCGCGTCCGTCACAAACTGCGGCGTCTCAGCTTCATCCAGTTCCTCCACTGTTATGGCAGCTTCGCCGTCCTCAAGAACCATTTCTGCACTCTCCCCAGCGGTGATCGTCTCAGTCGTCAGCGCATTTCCTTCCTCATCCAGAACCGTGCATTCCACCTTCCCCCGCAGCAGGCAGACCCGCATGGAATTCTCGTCCGGCACTTCCACCCAGCCGCAGGTTCCGCGGATGCCGGCCACCATATTCGAGGTCCGGATGTTCATTTCCTCGTCGTCCCCAAGCGGCTCGGTCACATTGAAAAACAGATTGCCGGAGCGGACATCAAGCTCCAGAAGCTTACCCTCCCTGCGGATATCCACCCGGCTTACGGCATCCATCTTCGCCAGCTTCGTATCGTCCATATTGATCCAGCCGTAGCTGGCAGCCTGCGTCTCAAGTGCATAGCCGTCGAATAGCCCAAGATTCTCCCTCAGACTGACCTCCCTGCCGCTGCCGTCTTCTACCTCCACAGTTCCTTCCGCTTTGACCAGATGCATGTCGGCCGCCGTATTCTCCTTTTTCGGGCCGCAGGCCCCAAGCAGCAGGGATAATGACAGGCATACGGAAAGCAGCAGCGCCGCTGATTTTCTTCCTTTGTTCTTCATCGTCAGCCTCCTCAGCGGAAAAATACATTGGAAATATCATTGAACAATATAAATATCATCAGGCACATCAAAAGCGCCATGCCCACCAGATGCACCAGCCCTTCCTTCTCCCGGTCCACCGGCTTGCCGCGCACAGCCTCGATCAGCATGAATACCAGCCGCCCGCCGTCCAGCGCCGGAATCGGCAGAAGGTTCATAACGCCAAGGTTCGCGCTGAACAGCACGCAGAGATTGGCTACGCTTAAGAGCATGGTCACAATCCCGTAGGAAATGCTCTCATCCACGGTCTCGTCGACCATCGCCACCATGCGGATCGGCCCCGCCAGATCTTCCGAATGAACCTGACCCCCGATCATCATACCGATACTCTTGATGACTGCCTTAATCCAGTAGACCACCTCATAAGCGCCGTATTTCAGTATATTCAGGAAACCGCCCGCAGGCACCCGGTAACCTCTCGAAATAATGCCCAGCATGTAGGTTCCGGTCTCTTTACTGAGCTTCGGCGTCAGAACCGCAGTCCGTTTCTCCACGGAACCGTCTGCCAGCGTGCGCCGGTATTCCACGCGAATCGGGGCGTCGGTATGCGTCATCATGAACATGGTCAGATCCCGGTAAATGACCACCGGCGTATTGTCCAGCTTCGTAATCACGTCGCCGGCCTGCATGCCCTGCTCCTGGGCGGAAAAGCCATCCTGTACGCCGGTCAGCTCCGGCGCGTCATATCCGACGGAACCGACAATCACCACCGCAAGCACAAAGGCCAGCAGGAAATTAAAGACCGGCCCCGCCGCGACAACGGCGATACGGGACCAGACCGGCTTATTATTAAACGCCCTCGGATCCGGGTCGGATTCATCCTCGCCCAGCATCATACAGGAACCTCCAAAAGGGAACACCTTAATCGAATAGCGCGTCTCGCCCCAGACCGTGGTCAGAAGCCGCGGTCCCATTCCGATGGAAAATTCCACGACAGCGATGCCATTCTTCTTGGCGACGATGAAATGACCAAACTCGTGGATCAGTATGATCAGTCCGAATACAAGGATCGAGATTATCAAACTCATAGAGATCTATTGCCTTCTTTCCTGTTACTATTATGATGATTCCCACAGCCTGGCGTTATCTTGTCTGACAGCCTGCCGTTATCTTGTCTGTTTTTCCTCAGATCCCACACAGAAAACAGCACCGCCGCGTTCGGCATGGCAGAACAGCTTCTCACTGCCGTCGGGATCCATTCTAAGCCGCTGCATTCTCTCAGTACCGCGACCGCAGGAATTCATAAGTTTCCCGCTCCGCCTCAAGAATCTGGTTAAGCGTCGGATTCGGGACCGGCTTATGGGCGCCCATGGCGGCTTCGATCATCTCGGTGATCGTCAGATACGGGATCCAGTGGTTGATAAACCGGGCCACCGCATGTTCATTGGCCGCGTTAAAGACCGTCGGCATCGTGCCGCCGGTTTCCGCCGCCCGATACGCCAGGATAAGCGCCCGAAATGTCTCCGTATCCGGCTTCTCGAAGGCAATCTGCGCAAGCGACCAGAAGTCCAGCCGGTCGCCGCCCAAAGGTCTGCGCTCCGGATAATACAGCGCGTACTGGATCGGAAGCTTCATGTCCGGCGTGCCAAGCTGGGCCAGAACCGCGCCGTCCGCGAATTCAACCATCGAGTGAATGATGCTCTTCGGCTGGATCACCACCTGAATCTGTGAGACCGGAACGTCGAACAGCCAGCGGGCCTCCATGACCTCCAGTCCTTTATTGACCATCGTAGAGGAATCGATCGTGACCTTACGGCCCATCGACCAGTTCGGGTGTTTCAGGGCGTCCTCCAGCGTCACGTCCTGGAGCTGCTGCCGCGTATATCCGCGGAACGGACCGCCGGACGCGGTCAGAAGGATCTTCGTCAGCTGGTTTTTGCTGTGGGATCCTGCGCAGGCAGCTTCCCTCCCGGCATCCCCCGTCTGATTCTCCGACCAGTCAAGCGGCGGCGCGCCCACCCCAAGCGTGGTCAGGCACTGGAAAATGGCGCTGTGCTCGCTGTCCACCGGCAGGATCCGCACGCCCTTCTCCCTGGCCAGCGGCATGATCAGATGACCCGCCGTCACCAGCGTCTCCTTGTTGGCCAGGGCAATATCCTTGCCTGCCTCGATCGCCGCGATTGTCGGCCGGATGCCGATCATTCCCACGACAGCCGTCACAACAGTCTGCGCCGAAACTTCCGTGGCCGCCTCGATCAGACCGTCCATGCCGGAAACCACCTTCACCGGCAGATCCGACACGGCCGTCTTAAGCTCCGCCGCCTTCCGCTCATCCCAGACGCAGACGAGCCGCGGCCGAAACTCGCGGATCTGCTTTTCCAGCGCGGCAATGTTATGATTGGCGGCCAGAGCCGTCACCTGTATGTCTCCGTTGCTTCTTACGATGTCAAGCGTCTGGGTTCCGATGGAGCCGGTGGAACCCAGAACCGATATTTTCCTCATAAATGTTCCCGCTTTCTCATTCTGTGTCGCCCGCCTCTCTCTTCGTCACCGCAGGAAAGTAATCGCGAAATAAATCGCCGGCGCCGTAAAGATCATGCTGTCAAACCGGTCCAGCACGCCGCCGTGGCCGGGAATCAGATGGCCGTAATCCTTCACGTCATGGTTCCGCTTGATCGCCGACGCCGCCAGGTCCCCCACCTGGGAAATGACCGCGGCGATGGCGCAGGCCGCGGCACAGGCAAGCATCGGATTACCAACCTCCGCCATGTTGCCGCCCAGAAGCTTCGCGTAGATCAGCCCCAGAACTGCCGAGCCGGCTACGCCGCCGACGGCGCCTTCCACGGACTTCTTCGGACTCACAACCGGCGCCAGTTTATGCTTCCCGATCAGCATCCCCACGCAGTAGGCGCAGGTATCGCAGCCCCAGGAACTGATGAAAATCAGCCAGACCAGATACTTGCCGTCCGGCATCCGCCGCACCAGATACAGATACGACAGCATCATCGCCACATAGAAAACGCCGAAAAACGCCGCCGTGATCTCTTCCGTCTTATATTTCGGAAATGTGAACACATAGACGGCCATCAGAAGCATCAAGGCGCCGATCGCCATCAATGTCACGTATTTTTCCCAGCCCATCCAGAGAAGGACATAGTAATAGACCGCCGCGCCGTAACCGATCACCGCCAGAGGCGTCTTTTCGATCTTCAGGACCCTGTACAGTTCAAAAAGCCCTATCATGGAGATCAGTGCCGTTACGGCAAACAGCAGATTCCCGCCTGCCCCCACCACAAGGACCGCCAGAATTACCAGAACGATCCCGCTGATCAGACGTGTCGCAAACATACGTCTCCTCCTACTTGCGGCCGCCGAAGCGCCGCTCCCTTTGATTATACGCCGCAATGGCTTTTTCTAATTCTTCCTGATTGAAATCCGGCCACAGGCAGTCGGTCACATAGAGCTCCGTATAGGCCAGCTGCCACAGCAGATAATTCGACAGCCGCAGTTCCCCGCTTGTCCGGATCATCAGGTCCGGATCCGGAATATCGGCCGTATCCAGATAGCCCGCGAACGAAGCCTCGGTAATGTTCGATACATCCAGACCGTTTTCACGGTAGTCTTTCACAAGCTTCCGCGCGGCCCGGACGATTTCATCCCTGCCGCCGTAATTGATGGCTACCACGAACGTCAGGCCCGTGTTGTCCTTCGTGCTTTCCACCATACGGTCGATACCGGCGATGATATCCGGCGCGAACCGGCTCTTCTCACCGATCATCCGCACGCGGACATTGTTGTCATTCGCAATCTTGATAATGCGCACCATATAGTACCGGAACAGATTCATCAGCGCCCCGACTTCCTCCTCCGAGCGCTTCCAGTTCTCCGTGGAAAAGCCGTACACGGTGAAGTACGTGAGCCCCATGCGTGCCGCCGCCTCCACCATCTTCTCCAGCGTCTCGCAGCCGGCCTTATGCCCCATGGCGCGGGGTACGCCGCGGCGGGCCGCCCAGCGGCCGTTGCCGTCCAGAATCACCGCCACATGGCGCGGCAGCGTCATATTCTCCAGATCCATATATCCTCCAACATGTAAAGCCTGTCCTCACAAGCGTCCGAAAAGGCTGCCTGTGACGGTCTTCCCGGTTAAAAGGGGCAGGAAATCCCGCCCCTTCATTCAGGTTCCGCATTGATTCACGATCAGACCGTCATGATCTCCTTCGTCTTGTTCTCCACAGCCTTGTCCACCTTCTCGATCATCCTGTCAGTCAGCTTCTGCATCTTCGTCTCCGCCAGCTTCTGGTCGTCCTCGGAAAATTCGCCGTTCTTCTCCAGCTTCTTGAACGTCTCGTTGGCGTCGCGGCGGATGTTGCGGATCGCAACCTTCGCGGCCTCGCCCTTCTTCTTCACATCTTTGGAAAGATCCTTTCTGCGCTCCTCGGTCAGTTCCGGGAACACCAGACGGATCACGGAGCCGTCATTGTTCGGATTAATCCCCAAATCCGAAGTCTGGATCGCCTTGCAGATATTCTTGATCAGGCTCTTCTCCCAGGGAGCGATCACGATCATCCGGGCTTCCGGCACGGAAATATTGCCCACCTGCTGAATCGGCGTCGGCGTGCCGTAGTAATCCACCTTAATCTTATCAAGCACATGCGGATTCGCGCGGCCGGCGCGGATGGAAGCGAAATCTTCCTCCAGAACACTCAGTGTCTTTTCCATCTTGTCCTCATACTGTTTCAGTTCGTCTTCCAACATAACATACCCCTCCTGTGTGATTATTTATACGGTCACGACAGTGCCGTTAATTCTGCCCTGCATCGCATCCGCAATACTGTTCTTCTCATTCAGATCAAAAACTGCCATCGGAATCCTGTGTTCCATGCACATGATGGAGGCAGTCAGATCAACCACCGCAAGCTTCCGGTCGATCACCTCCTGAATGGAAATGGTATCGTACCGTTTCGCGTCCGGATTCACCGCCGGATCGCTGTCATAAACGCCGTCGATCGACTTTGCCAACAGGATGCAGTCCGCTTCCAGTTCCACGGCTCGCAGCGTGATGCCCGTATCCGTGGAGAAATACGGATGGCCCGTGCCGCCCGCGAAGAACGCCACGCCGCCCTGTTCCATCACCGCCAGCGCCTCATCCTTGGAAAACAGCGCCGTCATCGAACCGCAGGCAAACGGCGTGAATATCCTCGTCTTCATGCCGGTGCTGCGGAAAATCTCCGAAACATAAATACAGTTCATAACCGTCGCCAGCATACCGATCTGGTCTGCCTTCGTGCGGTCGATCGCATTGCTGGTGCGGCCGCGCCAGAAGTTGCCGCCGCCGATGACGATCCCCACCTGAACGCCGACTTCGACCGCTTCCTTCACCTGACGGGCAACTTCCTTCACGGTATCCTCGTCAAATCCGGTCTTCTTCGGCCCGGCCAGCGCCTCGCCGCTTAATTTCAGTAATACGCGATTCCATCTGTTCATGGATGTTGCCTCCCAAGAATGTATCATAGCCTATGTGGATAGCATACCACATATTTCCTTTCCTGAAAAGGGACAACTTTCTTAAAATGCATTCTTCCACGCTTTGATCTCTTCCAGCCGCTTCTTTACGGCCGCCTCCGCGCCCTGTCCGTCCGGCGTGTAGTATTCCCGCCCGACAAGCGAATCCGGCAGGCACTGCATCCGCGCCATCTTCTCCTCGGTGTCGTGGGCGTAGATATAGCCCTTGCCGTAATCAAGCTCCTTCATGAGTTTCGTCGGCGCGTTGCGGATATTAAGCGGCACCGGCTCCGCCAGCATCGTCTCTGCGTCCGCTTTGGCCCGGATATAAGCCACATCCGCGGCGTTGGACTTGGGCGCCATCGCCATATAGATCACCGCGTGGCTCAGAATCACATTGCACTCCGGCATTCCGATGAAGTGACAGGCCTGATACGCCGCCACCGCCAGCGGCATCGCCTGGCTGTCCGCCAGTCCCACGTCCTCACTGGCGAAGCGCACCACACGGCGCGCCACGTAAAGCGGATCCTCCCCGGCCTCCAGCATCCGCGCAAGCCAGTAGACCGCCGCGTCCGGGTCAGAATTGCGCATGGACTTATGGAGGGCCGAGATCAGATTGTAATGTTCTTCGCCCTTCTTGTCGTAGAGCAGACTTTTCCTGCCGATGCACTGCTTCAGGGTCTCCATGCTGACCGTGGTGCCGTCGGGGCCGATATCGCCGTTGGTCACGGCCATCTCCAGCACGTTGAGCGCCGTACGGGCGTCGCCGTTGGCAAATTCCGCAATCATATGCAGCATATCGCCGGTGATGTGCACATCCAGGTAGCCGAAGCCGTTCTCGCTGTGGATTGTCCGCTCCAGAAGCTTCACGAGGTCGTCTGCCGACAGTGCCTGCAGCACGAAAACCCGGCACCGGGACAACAGAGCGCTGTTAATCTCAAAGGACGGATTCTCCGTCGTCGCCCCGATCAGGATGATGCTGCCCTTTTCAACATACGGCAAAAACGCGTCCTGCTGGGCCTTATTGAAACGATGGATCTC
>CANQFR010000050.1 GCA_947599905.1 uncultured Lachnospiraceae bacterium | reverse complement strand
GAAACCGCCGTGTACCGAACGGTACGCACGGTGGTGTGAGAGGACGGCGGCTAATCACCGCCTCCTACTCGATTGTTTTCATTCCGCCTTTCATATTCCCGCAGCGTCCGTGCATATAATGATGATAACGGAGACACGGACCGCGAACGGCCTGGGCTTCCGTGGGGCAGATACGGCTGCCCTGCATCGCCATGACTGGAAATGAAAGGACGGACAAGCATCATGAAAAGCTGGAAATGGCTGGCCGCCATAGCTGCGGCCATACTGATGATAACCTTTCGGACAAGCCCGGCTGCAGCGAATCAGGTTACAGGATACCTGGATCAGGCTGCCGGGCAGACTGTCTGCGGATGGGCCTGGGATCCCGACGCCCCGGCGTCTGCCGTAGACGTACAGATCCGGGTCAAAAGCACGAAAGATAACTCGATCCTCTATACACAGACCTGTTCCGCCGATCAGTACCGGGAAGACCTTCACTCTTTCGGAAACGGCTGCCATGCATTTACTGCCGCGCTTGATCTGCCGCCCCTCCCCCATGATTCCTATGTAATCGAAGCCTTCTGCCAGGATATCCCGCTGACCGGAACGCTGTACTGGCAGGGCGCGTCTTCCCCGCTCCAGACGCTTCCCGCCGAGGCACCGGAAACTGTACAGCTTACTTCTCTCGGCGTCTTCCGGACGACCGCCTACTGTTCCTGCCGCCGATGCTCCGGCCGCTGGGGCCGGCTTACGGCAGCCGGAACCACCGCCGTATCCGGGCATACGGTGGCCGTCGATCCGGCCGTGATCCCCTTCGGCACAAAACTGATGATCGACGGCGTCATTTATACCGCTGAAGATGAAGGCAGCGGCGTCAACGGCAACCACATCGACATCTACTGTGACACCCATGCGGAGGCTGCGGCCTACGGCATGCAGAAAAAAGAAGTCTATCTCGTTCATGAATGAGACAGACTCAGTAAATGCCGTTTTTCCCGGAACTCCCGGAAATCCCGCGTCATCAGAAGGCGGCAGAGGCCCGCAACCATGGTGCGGCAATTCCACATAAGAGGCGTCCCTGCGCCCTACGCCTTCTGAAAGGCCAGGCGCTCATCGCCGTTTTCGAGATGAATGATCCCGCAGTAAGAAAAACCGTTCTTTCGCAGCATATTCTGCATCACGGTATTGTCCCTGTGGGTATCGATACGCAGATTCCCGCAGCGTCTGAAAGCCCATTGAACGCAGAAGGAGCCGGCGCCCTTCACGGTGCCGGCAGACGCGATTCGGTGCACGACGCCATAAGGCGTGTCATTGACCCACGCACCATCCTCGATTACACGGTAGGTCGGATCTTCGCCTTCTTTATAATAAAAGACAGCCGCGATCTCCCCGCCCGCCATACAGACATAAGAATTTCCTTCATCAATATCCTGTCTGACGCGGGCTGCGGGGGGATTGGTGCTCCCCCACTGGTTCGGATTGCCGTGCTCTGCCATAAAATGCCGGGCGCGGTCATAGATCCGAAGTACCTGCTCAAACTGCTCCGGTCTGGTCTTCTCAACGCGCAGCGGCGTATTTCTCTTCTCTTCCATCTGCTTATCCTGCTCTCTTTATTCGTCAAATTCCGACTATTGCAGCTTTCGCCAAAAAGCACTGCTTTTACTGAATTTCCGTTCGCTTTAGTTCCCGCCAAAGGCGTTGCATTCACTAAATTCCGTTTCGTTATAAAAGTATAACACGGTTTTGCGGCCGTGAGAACATTTTTTCATTTTTCTCTTCCAAAACAGACCGGATTTCTGTATACTGAAAACAGAAACAACCGCACAGGCGCCGGAACATTTCCCTGACGCCGCGACTCATCAACACTTGTAAAAGGGGGATTTTTCCATGGAAGAACAGAAGAAACTGACGTCCGCCGGCGCGGAGGATTTCTCCGCCGTCATGAAGCGCCTCGAAGCCAGCAACGCCGCTCAGGAGCGTTACGCAAGGAAACAGTATCGGATGTCACAGCTCAGCACAGTCGCCAACCTGGCGGTGCTTGCTCTGGTTGTGTTTCTGGTCGCCACGCTGCTGCCGAAGGTCAATGCCACCTTCGAGGATCTGAACACGGTCATGAAGAATGTTCAGACGATCACGGAGGATCTGGCCGAGGTAGATGTCGAGGGCATGATGGGCAATATCGACGATCTGGTCGTGGAAAGTTCTGACAGCCTGACCCAGGCCATGAAGAAGATCAATGCGCTCGATATCGAAAAGCTGAACGACGCGATCAACAATCTGAACGACGCCATAGAGCCGATGGCGCGCTTCGCCAATATGTTCAAGTAAGACGGGCAGGTACTCTGAAAAAACGCGGACGGTTCCGGCAGGCAGCTTCGCCGCCGCTTCTGAAACCGTCCGCGATTTCTGAATTTACTTCACCAGTTTCGCAACATCCTTCATCACGTCGCTGATCTTAATATGCTGCGGACAGATCTGCTCGCACTTATGGCAGCTGTGGCACTGGTCCGGTCCGACTTCCATCGCTCCACAACGCTCGCGGACACGGTTCTTGCTGCCGTGGACACCGAAACCGTTGTACGCCTTGAAAATCTCCGGAATATTCAGTCCGAAGGGACACGGCATACAGTAGGAGCAGCCCGTGCAGCCGACCATCGACATGCTGTCGTAAATCTCCTTTACCTTCGCGTAGACGGCAGATTCTTCCGCGGTAAGCATCCCGACGCTGCTTCTGGAAGCGTAGGTCAGATTGTCCTCCACCTGTTTCCGGCTGCTCATGCCGCTCAGCACCACGCCCACTTCCGGCTGATTCCAGAGGAAATCAAGGGCATGCTCCACCGGCGTCTTCCCCGCCGGGAATGCCGCCGCCACATGCTCCGAAAGGTTCGCCAGACGGCCGCCCAGAAGCGGCTCCATAATGATGACACCCAGCCCCTTCGAAGCCGCGTAGCGCATCCCCTCGGTGCCGGCCTGGTCATTGATATTGATGTAATTGTACTGGATCTGGCAGAACTCCCAGGCGTCCGTATAATCCACGATCTCTTTGAAGGCCTCCAGACTGTCATGGAACGAAAATCCGATATGGCGGATCCGCCCGTCGGCTTTCGCCTGTTTCATATGCTCAACCAGATGCAACGGCTTCACGACCTGTTCCAGGCGTTCTTTTCCCATCGCGTGCAGCAGATAGAAATCAATATGGTCGGTCTGCAGCTTCTGAAGCTGTTCATTCAGAAGCCTGTCAAAATCCGCCTCCTCATGAACATTCCACAGCGGCAGCTTGGTCGCCAGATAGACCTTCTCGCGATAACCGTCCTGAAGAGCTTTGCCCACAACCAGCTCGCTCTTGCCATCATGGTAGGGATAAGCCGTGTCAATGTAATTCACGCCCTCATCGATCGCATGACGGATGATGGAAATCGCCTCCGCCTCGTCAACGCCGCCGTCCTTAAGGACCGGCAGGCGCATACAGCCAAAACCCAAAGCGGAAACCTCTGCCCCGGTGTTGCCGAATTTACGGTACTGCATCATACAAAATATCCTCCTCTTACATTTTACAGAAAAGGACAGTTCCGGATCCTTGCATTCCGGCCGCTGTCCTCTCCAAGCTGAATCTTTCGTATTCCTTCGTTATCTCTGCACTCTTCCGGAACCGTCGCCGCCGGCCAGCGCATCCACATCGGCGCGCGTCACCAGGTTGAAATCACCCGGAATCGTATGCTTGAGCGCCGAGGCCGCCACCGCAAACTCCAGCGCCGCCTTCATATCCTTGCCGTCCACGAGGCCGCAGATCAGGCCGGCCGCGAAGGAATCGCCGCCGCCGACACGGTCCACGATGGGCGTGATGTGATACTTCCGGGAATGGTAGAACTCACGCGTCCTGCCGTCCATGATGCAGGCGGACCAGCCGTTATCGGACGCGCTGTGGCTCTCGCGCAGGGAACTGATAATGTATTTGAAGCCGAACTTATCTGCCATCTGATTAAAGATGTCCACATATCCGGCCAGTTCCAGCTCGCCGCTCGTCACGTCGGTCTTGCCGGGCTTAAAGCCCAGAACCTTCTCCGCATCCTCTTCATTGCCAATGCAGACGTCCACGTACTGCATCAGATTCGTCATGACCTTCTGCGCCTTCTCGGACGACCACAGCTTCTTGCGGAAGTTCAGGTCCACGGAAACCGTCACGCCGTGAGCCTTGGCCGCCTTCAGCGCCGCCTCGGTCAGCACGATCGCATCATCGCTGACAGCCGGCGTAATTCCCGTGAAATGGAACCAGTCCGCATCCCGGAAAATCTCGTCGAAATCAAACTCCTCCGGCTTCGCCGTGGAAATCGAACTGTGCGCACGGTCATAAACCACATTCGACGCACGCATCGCGGAACCGGTCTCCAGATAGTAGATCCCCAGCCGCTCGCCGCTTCTGGCGATATGCTTCGTGCCCACATTATACTTGCGAAGGGCCGCCACCGCGCACTCGCCGATGGGATTTGCCGGAACCGCGGTCACAAACTCCGCGTCATGGCCGTAGTTGGCCAGGGACACCGCCACATTGGCCTCGCCGCCGCCGTAATTGATGTCAAATTCATCTGCCTGAATGAACTTTTCATTGTTCGGGGTGGACAGCCGCAGCATAATCTCACCCATAGTGACTATTTTAGCCATAGCACTGACTCTCCTTCTGTTCTGTCAACAATTATTTCGCGCGCGCCGCAGCCACGGCCTCGACGAACTCCTTCGCCTTCGCCGTCACGGCCGCGAAATCACCGGTCTTCGCGCCCTTGGTTAAGCTGCTGCCGGTTCCGACCGCATATGCGCCGGCCTTGATCCACTTATCGACGTTGTCCACATCCACGCCGCCGCTGGGCATGAACTCACCCTGGGGAAGCGGTCCCTTGAAGGAACTGATGGCTGCCGGTCCCACGATATTGCCGGGGAAGATCTTAATCACATCGCAGCCGGCTTCCAGAGCCGTGATCGCCTCAGTCGGCGTCATGACGCCGGGAAGCATCGGCACACGATAGCGGTTGCACAGCTTGATCGTCTCCACATTCAATCCGGGACTGACGACATAATTCGCGCCCGCCAGGATTACCTGTCTCGCCGTTTCCGGATCGAGCACGGTGCCCGCGCCGATCACGACTTTATCGTTGTCCTTATACTTCTTCGCCATTGCCGCGATGAAATCGACCGGATTCCCGTCGTCCATCGTCATCGTGATCTCAATGAAATTAATCCCGCCGGCAATGATGGCGTCAACGACCTTCTCGCCCTGCTCCAGATTCTTCGCACGGACAACCGCCACCAGACAGTCTTCGCGCATTCTCGCTAAAACCTGTTCTTTCTTCATCTCCATACCTCTCCTTCTTTAATTGCATTTTCTCCGGGCATATGCCCGTCGGGGCGGACACAACTCCGCTCACGCAACTAGATGATTCAAGTTTACTCCTTTTAAACAATTATGTCAATATTATCCGGTCAACTGAGTCGTAACTGAGTCATAACAATCGCTTTCAGAGTAATTCCCGCCTTTATATTTCTCAGGGCAAAAAATGTGTCGGAATGACTCTGCATAAATATTTGGGAATAGTTCAGTACTATCTCTTGACAGGTTCTGCTCATTAATCACTTTTTTGAGCAAGTCATTAATCGTCTGTAACCAAATCTTGGCGATTGTATAGCGGCTATAGAAACAATAAGAGATAGCAAACGCGTTAAGGTTCTCTGTACGTCTATGAGACTTGCTTTTAGGTCCCCAGAAAAGACATATGGTATTAGATGCCAATTTTTTAGAGTTGCAATCTTCTTGGGTATATGGTAAAATATGGGTGAGAATTCAAGGATGTTCGAGGTGTACCGCCCCAGAGAGTTCGCACCTCTCTGAGGCAGGCATGGTATCTCCGGTACCACACTTACGGCATAGCCGCGATACACATATGTATTATACTGTATTTTGGGTATGATGACAAGATTTTTTGTGTGGAGATGGCGAAACCGCGCCTTTAGATATATCAGGGTGTTAGTGTGGACGCATACTAACACCCTATTCTTGTGTTCTCACCTGAGTTATCCTCAGCGGTGGAGCAATCTGCCGCTGGGATACTCCAAGTGAGAATCGACGCCGAACAGAATCGGCTCGATAAAATACCCGTGGAGGGATTCCACAGAAAGAGAAGGGCATGCTTTATGAGAAAAGAAGTTTTAACGGTAATTGTCACAACAGCGATGACTGCATTTATGAGTTTAACTGCCTTCGCGGGATCATGGCAGTTAGACACCACAGGTTGGTGGTGGCAGAATGATGACGGCAGCTACCCAACGAACTGCTGGCAGTGGATCGACGGAAACGGAGATGGCATTGCCGAAAGTTACTGTTTTAACACCAATGGTTATATGTACGCCAACACTATCACGCCAGATGGGTACACTGTAAATGCGGACGGTGCATGGGTAGTGGACGGGGTTGTTCAAACCCAAAACGTATCCAGTACAGGAGCCCCATCAAACAATGGAAATGCTGTTCAGTCTGCAGCGATAGTCCAAACAGGAAACGGCACAAGGGAAAACCCCTACAACGCATACCTTCCGGTGCAGTTTACTTATGCACTAACGTATTTCCCCACTTACAATTATACGGCATCCATTCAGCTGCTCGAAAAAATAGACGGCGGATCCGCAGCGAGAATTGTTCAAGAAGAGAATATGTTTAATGAGAAATCCACTTCTGGAAACAGGTGGGTTCTGTATCATTTTCAGATGTCATGTATCGCCTCAAACGGAAGAGAGGTCTCTGGATCAGATATAGTTTCATCGAATAGATTCTACAATGAAAACTCAACTGTAGGACTTTCCAACCTTGAGACAGCAACATTTGGAAAGAACAAAAAAGGGACATATTCCGCTAAAGTTTATCCCGGAGGAACGGATGATTTTTGGGTTGGCCTATTGCTTGACAATTCAGTTTCCTATACAACCTTTAAAGTTAATACGGGTGAAGGTGAAATCTGGTTTACAACAAAATAATTCAATATATATTTTTTAGAAATTAAAACGTATGTACTATGTCAAGAAAAAGACCTGCAAGTTCAAAGTTGTAAACCGTCACTTGCAGGTCTTTGAATCATTAGTTATTTCTCTTCTCCTGAATAGCCATATGTTCCTGCAGGAGGTTATACTTACTATATACTGGAGGCGACTAATGGCGCAGATGCTACAATCGAAAGTTATAGCAAAAGACGCTGCCGGGAAAACAGTAGGAGCGGATAGTGAAAGAGAAGAGGCCGTTGCGCCTGGTGCAACTGTAGTAATAGTGCATAGCTTTAATGTCGACAATGCAGCATCATTTGAACCAACACTCGCATGCAAAAAGGACAAATATTATGAATCAATTACTCAGGATTTGACCTATGAAGTTTCGGATACCGGAAAAGGACTTGTTGTTACATGCACGAATACAGGAACAGAAGCAATGTCGTGGGTTATAGGCACTGTATTGTTCTTTAATGGTTCTTTAATGGTTCTTTAATGGAGACGAATGTACAGATTATAATTATGATCATTTCACCGACAGTGATTTAGAGTTAAAGTCTGGGGCTACCATAGCAAAACAGTTTAATTATTATAAGCAAGTACCATATGATAGTTATAAGATTTATTTTAGTGGAAGAAGATAATATTCAGGTACTAATGGAGGAGAAAAAGTGATGGCAAAGAAGATTAAATGCCCACGTTGGGGATGTAATGGTGTTGGCATTCCAATTGACACAGAGAAAAAGTTTTCCTTTACAAAAGGCATAGTTGGAGGTGTTGTTGGAGGCGTGCTTGGAGGGCCGGCCGGTGAAATATTAGGAGTAGCCACAGGAATAAATGGAAAAAACGGGAAAACAAAATTTGTTTGTAGCAAGTGTGGAAAAGTTTGGGAAGAAAAAGTATAGAGCAGAGAAAGCGTGGTAGATCGTCTCGCGTTTTTCGATGCGTCCTCTTTATGTTGCAAAATTTAGTCGAGTGAGATAGTGAAATGTTCTAGGCGCCAACCTAAAAAAGGGGGGGATATAAAGAATAAGGATGGCGAGGCGAAGTGTTATTGCGTCAGATAGAAAGGTGATTTATTTCGAGCGTATAGAAAAATTTCTGTAAATTGAATCTTCTATGATAATTTCGTGGGTTGGGGAGTCCGCCAGGGCTCCCCCCTCCTCTGCTTTATGTATACTTGATATTTTTGCGGATGCCAAGCGCAGACAGAGGTACAGCCTGTCCTTTGCTCTTTGGGTTTTACATCGGCAGCCGGCCCTCGTACATGATGCTTAACTCAGCATATATCACTCCCCAAGTCCCGGTTCGGCTTCGCCAACTGGTTTGACACCATTTTGACGCCAAAATACGTGAATTTGTATTATGTTACGTAACTTTCTGTGGGGTCAAACAAAATGCCCGCAAACAGCTTAAATACTGGAATCTTCGGCATCCTCCCCCAAAACATACGGAGTTTGCTGGTACACATAGTAATTCAGCCAGTTGCTGTAAAGCGTGTTGGCCGTTCCCCTCCAGCTTAGGACCGGCTGGGACAGCGGATCGTCATTTTCATAATAATTAATCGGCAGCTTCGGGTTCAGCCCCCGTCCCAGATCGCGCCGGTATTCATTGTTCAGCGTCATCCGATCGTACTCCGGGTGTCCCTGGACAAAGATCTGGCTGCCGTCCTTCTTCATAATCAGGAAGATTCCTGCTTCCTCCGACTCCGCCAGCACCAGAAGCTCCGGATGCTTCTCCACGTCGCACCTGCGAACCTCCGTATAGCGGGAATGGGGAGCCATGATGTAGTCGTCCATATTCCGGGTCAGCGGCAGGCGGTGATGCAGAACCTTATGCCGGTAAATACCGCTCAGCTTCTCATCCCTCTGATACTTCGGAATGCCGTAATGGAAATAGAGCCCTGCCTGGGCGCCCCAGCAGATATGCAGCGTGGATGTCACATGGGTCGTGCTCCACGCCATCACGTCGCAGAGCTCCTGCCAGTAATTGACCTCCTCGTACGCAAGCATCTCCACCGGCGCCCCCGTGATGATCATGCCGTCGTAATACTTGCGGCGGATCTGCGCAAATGTCCGGTAGAACTGCTCCATATGGCTCGCCGACGTGTTCTTGGACACATGGGACGCCAGCATCATGAACGTGCAGTTGATCTGAAGCGGTGTATTGGAAAATGACCGCAGAAGCTGCAGTTCCGTCTCCTCTTTCACCGGCATCAGATTCAGGATCAGGATCTCCAGCGGCCGGATGTGCTGGCTCATGGCGCGCTCCTCGTCCATGACGAAAATATTCTCCGATTCCAGGATTGCCTTGGCCGGCAGATCACTCTGTATCTTGATAGGCATATAGTTTCCTCCCGCTGCAATTCACATCATATATTATCCGCTCCGTCTGCCCACCGCAAACTGTTGGACATTCATTCTATCATATTCCGCCGTCCCCGTCCAGCAGTTTCAGGAAATCCTCTTCCGAAAGGATCGGAATTCCCAGTTCCCGGGCTTTCTTATTCTTGGACGACGTGGAATTCACATCGTTATTGATCAGATAAGTGGTTTTCGCCGTCACCGATCCGGTAGCCTTGCCGCCCTTCGCCTCGATCAGTTCCTGCAGCTCCTTCCGGTTGGCAAAATGCTCCACCGCTCCGGTAATAACGAACGTCTTCCCCGCAAGCGGCAGGCTGCCCGCATCCGCGCCTTCGTCCTCCGGCGCCTTCTCAATATCCAGCTCGGCCAGCAGCCGGTCTACGATAGCATTGTTCTTCTCCGACGCAAAGTACCTGCACCAGCCGTCCGCCAGCACTCCCCCGATGCCGTCCGCCTCCTGCAGTTCCTCCGCTGCGGCGCGGCGCATTTTCTCAAAATCATAACGGAACTTCCGGCACAGCACTTTGGCATTCGCCAGTCCGATTCCGGCCACGCCCAGTCCGTAGACCAGACGGACAAGCGTCGTGTGGGACGCCCGTTCAGCTGCCTGAATCAGATTGTCATAGGACTTCTGACCGAAGCCTTCCATCTCCACGATCTCATCCCTGTGACGGTCCAGATGGAAAATGTCAGCGTACTCGTGAATGAATCCTGCGCCGATGAATTTCTCCAGCGTCATCTCCGACAGGCCGTCGATATTCAGCGCGTCCCGGCTGACAAAAAGCGTGAAGCTTTTGATCTTCTTGGCCTGGCAGTCCGGATTCGTGCAATAGAGGGACTTCACATCATTTTCCGCACGGATCTGCGTCTCGCCGCCGCAGACCGGACAGATCTTCGGAATATCCCTGACGCCGCTGCGGGTCAGATTGTCGGCGATCTGGGGAATGATCATATTGGCCTTATAGACCGTGATCCTGTCCCCCGCGCCCAGTTCAAGCCCCTCCATAATGCTGATATTGTGGACGCTGGCCCGGCTGACCGTGGTTCCCTCCAGTTCCACCGGCGCAAACACCGCCACCGGATTGATCAGCCCCGTACGGGACGGACTCCATTCGATATAGGAAAGGGTCGTCTCCGCGATTTCGTCCGCCCATTTGAAGGCAATGGAGCTGCGCGGGAACTTGGCCGTACGGCCCAGGGACTCGCCGTAGGCGACATCCTCATAGGTCAGCACCAGACCGTCGGAAGGAATATCGTAATCCGTGATCGCATGGGCGAAATGCGCCACCGCGTCCGGAAGCGTCCCCGCCGTAACCTGCATATGCTCTACCACCTCGAAGCCCTGCTCTTTCAGCCAGGCGAAACGACGGCTGACCGAGCCGGGCAGAGTCCGCGTGATCCGGGATTCATCCGGCGCTGCGGCGCCGGCGGGCGCTTCTTCCGACCGCTCCACTGCGGCGCTTCCGGACGCTTCTTCCGGCCGCGGCACTGCGGCTCTTCCGGACGCTTCTTCCGGCTGTGACGCGCCGGAGCCGGATACCGCGAACTCCCCGCCTTCCGCCTGCACCAGTGCGAAAATAATACAGTTTACGTGGCGGTTCGCCGTAACCTCACTGTTCAGCTGTCTCACAGAACCAGAGCACAGGTTACGCGGGTTCTTATACTTCGCATCGACATCCTCGATCTCCGCGTTCATTTTCTCGAAATCCGAATAGCGGATCACCGCCTCGCCGCGCAGTACGAGCCTGCCTTTGAACGAGATCTGAAGCGGAATATTCTCAAACACCCTGGCGTTCGGGGTAATCACTTCTCCGACCTCGCCATTGCCCCGGGTGACAGCCTTAACAAGCTTTCCGTTCTCATAGGTCAGCACCACGGTCAGACCGTCCAGCTTCCAGGAAAGCACCCCTTCCTGCTGTCCCAGCCATTCCTGCAGCGCGCCCACATCCTTGGTCTTGTCCAAAGACAGCATCGGCGACGGATGGGCCTCCTTGGGAAGCTCGCTCAGTATCTCGTAACCTACCCGCTGGGTGGGGCTTCCCGCCAGAACCACGCCGGTCTCCGCCTCCAGATCCAGCAGTTCATCATAGAGCTTATCGTATTCAAAATTGCTCATGATCTCCCGGCTTTCCTGATAATAGGCCTTCGCAGCCTCGGAAAGGATTGCGATCAGTTCCTTCATTCTCGGGATTCTGTCCGGAGCTTTGTCTTGAATTTCATCCTGAATTCTGTCCTGAATATTCTCCTGCATGGTTTTGATTCCCTCCCGTCGTTTGGGATCACGGCGCAGTTTTTCTCCTCAACTTTCCTCCGCGGCTCCCAGCAGCGCAAGCAGTTCTTCATACTCCCCGTCCGTCACCTTGCGGAATGTCCCGCTCTTCAGTCTGCCCAGACACACGTTCATAATACGGATCCGGGTCAGCGACTGGACCTGATACCCCAGCGCGCCGCACATTCGCCGGATCTGCCGGTTCAGTCCCTGAGTCAGCACGATATGGAACTCCCGTTTGCCGGTAATCCACGCCCGGCAGGGTTTCGTCTTCACCTTCAGTTCCGCGAGCCATACGCCGGCCTCCATCTCCCGGATGAAATCCGAGGTCAGCGGTTTGTTCACCGTCACCACATATTCCTTCTCATGTTCACCGCTGCCCCGCATGATCCGATTGACCAGATCCCCCTGATTCGTCATGAAAATGAGGCCTTCCGAGTCCTTGTCCAGCCGTCCCACCGGATAGACCCGCTCCGGATAATGAACCAGTTCCACGATATTCATGGCGCGGTCCTTCTGCGAAGTGGTGCAGACAACGCCCCTCGGCTTATTAACCGCCAGAAGCACCGGCTTCGGACGGACGGCAGCGGAAGAAGGTCTCCCCACCGGTTTCCCGTCGCAGACTACCAGCTGTGCGGCGGTCACCTTCATACCGGCAGACGCCTTCACGCCATCCACGAGTACCTTTCCCGCCTCAATCAGGCGATCCGCCTCCCGCCGGGAGCAGACGCCCATTTCACTTAAGAATTTATTCAAACGGATCTCTTCCAAAATCTTCCTCTTTCCATTCCGGCTCTTCCGGGTGTCATTCCGCCGTTAGTTGTGTTATTTAATAAACATCGCGTCTCCGAAAGAAAAGAACCGGTATCTCTCCCGAATCGCCTCTTCGTAAGCCGCCAGCACATGTTCCCTCCCGGCCAGCGCCGACACCAGCATCACCAGCGTCGATTCCGGCAGATGGAAGTTGGTAATCAGACAGTCCAGAAGCTTAAACTGATAACCGGGATAAATGAAAATCTCCGTCCATCCGCTCCCCGCTTTCAGCAGTCCGTCCTCTCCCGCCGCCGACTCGATGGTCCGGCAGCTGGTGGTTCCCACGCAGATCACGCGGCCGCCGGCCGCTTTCGTCTCATTGACCTTCCGCGCCGCATCTTCATCCACCATATAGAATTCCGAATGCATATGATGATCCTGCACATTCTCCGCTTTCACCGGCCGGAATGTCCCCAGCCCCACATGCAGGGTCACACGGGCGATCTTCACGCCCATTTCTTCAATCTGCTTAAGCAGTTCTTTTGTAAAATGCAGTCCGGCCGTGGGCGCGGCAGCCGAACCCTCATGGACGGCATACACCGTCTGGTAACGGTCCTTGTCCTTCAGCTGATGGGTAATATAAGGCGGCAGGGGCATCTGGCCCAGCCGGTCCAGGATTTCCTCAAAGATTCCCTCGTAGGTAAACTGAATCATCCGGTTTCCCTCGTCCGCCACCTCCAGGACGCGCCCTTTCAGAAGTCCGTCCCCGAACATAATCTCCGTCCCGGGCCGCGCTTTCTTCCCCGGCTTCACCAGGGTCTCCCACACGTCATTCTCCCCGCGTTTCAAAAGGAGTACCTCAATCTTCGCGCCGGTACCGGCCTTCACGCCGTAAAGCCTTGCCGGAATCACCTTCGTGTCGTTGATGACCAGACAGTCGCCGGGCCGCAGATACTCCGTGATATCCCGGAAATGACGATGGCAAACCTCCCCCGTTGTCTTATCAAGTACCAGGAGCCGCGATGCCGACCGGTCCTCGAGCGGATCCTGGGCAATCAGTTCCTGCGGCAGTTCAAAATAAAAATCCGATACGTTCATGCAATTCTCCGTTCCGTCTCCTGTGCAATCTCATCTTCCCGCCGGCGGGCTGACGGCCGAACCAATTCCCTTTGTCCTTCAATGCCCATGCCTCCTTCGGAGTCTTGTTCTATTCTATCAAAAAGCAGTCTAAAAATCAATCAGACAAAAAAGTTCCGCAAGGTCCAAAAGAAATTTTCGCGAAGAAAAATTTTCCGCGAAGCCAAAATTTCGCTTGCAACCTTATTCAGATCGTAGTATGATATGTGTAATGCGTCTGTAGCTCAGTGGATAGAGCAGTGGCCTCCGGAGCCGCGTGCGTAGGTTCGATTCCTATCAGACGCATTTTATCTCCGTCATGCAGACGGACATCAATCAATTCAGTCTTGGATTTACTGGCAGTTTCATTTTCAATGGCCGGACCGGCCGACATTTCCACGTATTGCAGGAAGAAGCAGGGTGGTATGTTGCTGCGCACGCAGTTTACATAACTATAACCATTTATATTAAGGGGGGTATTATTTTATGGGGTACAAAGCTTTTCAGGACACCATCACAGCCAGGCTGAAAGAACGCCTGGGCGCCGGCTGCCGGCTGGCCATCCGCAGGATCCCGAAGAACAACGGAATCTTTCTGGATGGGCTGACCATCCTGCCGGCCGGGCGGACGTCAGCGCCCGTGATCTATCTGAACCATTACTATGCGCATTATCTGGAGGGAAGTCCCATGGATGAACTGATCGATGAAATCATGGCCATCTATGAGGAGACGGTGAACACCTTACCGATTGATTTTGATTTCTTCAATGACTTCGGCCGCCTGCGGGAGAAAGTCGCCTACCGGCTCATCAACACCAAAGCCAACGAGACGATGCTGAACGAGCTGGTCTCATTTCCGTTTGCGGATCTTTCCGTCGTTTTCTATCTCATCTGGGAAGAAAGCGTCTACGGCCAGATGACCGCCATGATCCTGAAACGACATCTGCGGTCGTGGGATGTCACCGCCGCCGAACTGCTGGAACTGGCACGCAAAAACACGCCGCGCCTGCTGCCGCCGAAGCTGCAGAACATGACCGACGTTTTGGAAGAAATCGCAAAAGAAAATATGGGAGACGACTACTCGCCGGGCGTCATCGACCGAATCATACCGGGCCATCAGGAATCGCCGCTTTTTGTTCTGACCAACACAACAGGACTCAACGGCGCCTGCACCATGCTTTATCCGAATATCCTGAAAGATTTCTCGGACCTTCTGGGCCGGGATCTCATAATCCTGCCCTCGAGTATCCACGAGGTACTGCTCGTCCCCTATGAGGAATGCACAGGCATTCGGGAACTGGAGGATATGGTCGCGACGATTAACCGGGAGGAGGTTGCCGTCGAAGACCGGCTCTCCGATCACGTATACTTTTATTCGCGGGACGCAGACGAAATCGTCCTGATGCATGATTCCGATTCAGCTTATACATCATAAAATGCCGCACGCACTCTCCGCCTGTCCGACGGCGGTCATATACCGGATATATCCCGGTATCGGCAGGCCGCCGGCGGACACGCTTATTTTCCCGAGAGAAGCCCCAGTTTCACACGCAGGATCCTACCGACGGACGCATCGATTTGCGCTTCCTCAAGCCTGCCGTCCCTGACGGCGTCCAATATGCCTTCATATGCCGCCGTGAAATCCTCCGGCATCAGCAGCAGATCCGCCCCTGCCTGCAGCGCCTTCACCGCGGTTTCGGCAGAAGAATACTGCTGCACAATCGCCCCCATATCCAGCGCATCCGTAATCACAATGCCGTCGTACCCCATTTCCCCGCGCAGAATACCGTTTATAATCTCCGGCGACAGGGAAGCCGGGACATCGTCCCCCGTCACATTCGGAAGCGAGATATGCGCAACCATGATAAAGGGAATCCCGCGCGCAATTCCGTTCTGAAACGGCAGAAGTTCGGTCTCCAGAAGCTCTTCCTTCGTCCTTCCCGTATATGCGTAACCTTCATGGGTATCAGCCTCTGTCGCGCCATGCCCCGGGAAATGCTTGTATGTCCCAAGGATATGCTGCGACGCCAGACCTTCAGTGACACAGGCCGCCATATTCGTCACCACCACCGGATCATCCCCGAAGGAACGCTTCATCACCACCTGGTTATCCGGATTCGTGATCACGTCAGCCACCGGCGCAAAGTCCACATTAAATCCGAGGTCGTGAAGATAGGTGCCGATTTTCACGCCGACTTCATATGCCCGTTCCGGGTCATTTTTCTTCCCGATCCGGGCCATATCGCCGATCGTGGGAACATGGAATTTGCCGGTCCCGCTGATACGCGCAACCGTTCCGCCCTCCTCATCCACACAGGCAAATGCCGGCAGCTGCAGCCGTTCTTCACTGGAGGCCTGCACGGCGGAGAGCATCGCGGCCGTCTGCTCTTCATCCACCAGATTGCCGCCCATAAAAATGAATCCGCTGACCGGAGTCCTGTCATACGCAGCGGCAAAATCCCCGCCGATGACCGTCAGCGCCCCATCGCTTCCAACCAGGACATCCGGCGTCACGATAAACAGCTGGGCGACCTTTTCCTCCAGCGACATATCCGCCAGCCGGGCAGATATTTTCTCCGGAAGGCCCGCCTCTTCCAGCGTGTAAAATGGCGTCACCGGGAACTGTTCCGTCTCCGAAGCGGCTTCCTCCGACGGGTCTGTCACGCTGACGGCTGCAGACTGCGGGGTGGCAGCTGCTTCCCGGTCTTCAGCTTCCATCGTTATTTCTGCAGTTTCCTTCTCGCTGACCTTTTCCTGACTGTCAGCTGTCTCCTGACCGGCAGCGTTTTCCTGGCCGGCAGCAATTTCCGAACTGCCGCCGCCCATCCCGCAGCCGACCGCCAGCGTCCCTGCGATCAAAGCGCAGCCAACCCACATCCACAGCTTTTTCATTCCCATTCCCATAGCCCCTCTGTTCCGTAACTCCTCTCTTCCGCAGCCTCTCTATTCCATATCCAAAAGCGTCTTCTTCACTTCCAGCATCCGGTCGCGCAGCACGGCTGCCTCCTCGAAATTCAGCTCCGCCGCAGCCTTGTGCATCTTCTTCTGCAGCTCCTTCATCAGCTTGTTCAGCTCGCCCGCATCCATGGACTCCAGATCCTTCTGATTATCCTTCGCCTTCAGATCCTCGTCTGCCGCCTTCGAGATCGCGATCAGATCCCGGACCGCTTTGCGGATGCTCACCGGCGTAATCCCGTGGGCCTCGTTATATTCCTGCTGGATCTTCCGCCGCCGGTTGGTCTCATCGATGGCCCGGCGCATGGAATCGGTGATCACATCCGCGTACATGATCACATGACCGTCCACATTTCTCGCCGCGCGCCCAATCGTCTGCACCAGCGAAGTCTCCGACCGCAGGAAGCCCTCTTTATCCGCGTCCAGGATCGCCACCAGCGAGATCTCCGGGATATCCAGTCCCTCCCGCAGAAGATTGATGCCGACCAGCACGTCGAATACATTTAACCGCATGTCCCTGATGATCTCCGCCCGCTCCAGTGTGTCGATATCGGAGTGAAGGTACTTCACGCGCACCCCTACGTCGCGCATATAATCGGTCAGATCTTCCGCCATCCGCTTGGTCAGCGTCGTCACCAGAACTTTATTGCCTTTTTCAATCTCTTTATTGCACTCCGCCACCAGATCGTCGAT
>CANQFR010000049.1 GCA_947599905.1 uncultured Lachnospiraceae bacterium | reverse complement strand
AAGCCCTGCCCGACGGCGAACGGCGGCGACGGAACCTGCGTAAACTGCAGCAGCGTGGAGCCGCTGACACTGGCTGATAAATGGATCCTTTCCCGGGTCAACGACCTGACTCGTGAGGTGACATCCAATCTGGATAAATACGAGCTGGGCATCGCTCTGCAGAAGGTGTATGATTTCGTGTGGGAGGAGTTCTGCGACTGGTACATCGAGATGGTGAAGGCCCGTCTGTGGAACGACGACGACAAGACCCATACGGCGGCCATCTGGACGCTGAAAACGGTGCTGGTGCAGTCGTTAAAGCTCCTGCATCCGTACATTCCGTTCATCACCGAGGAGATCTTCTGCAATCTGCTGGATGATAACGAGACGATCACTGTGTCCCAGATGCATCCCGACGGAACCGTGACGGAGAGCGAAAGCACGGAGCGGTCCATCATGATTTCCTCCTGGCCGGTGTACCGTGATTCCTGGAATTTCGCGAAAGAAGAGGCCGAGGTGGAGACCATCAAGGACGCTGTCCGCGCGATCCGCACGGTGCGCACTTCGATGACGGTGCCGCCCAGCAAGAAGGCCCATGTGTATGTGGTATCGGAGAACCAGGAACTTCTGGACATCTTCGAGCGCAGCAAGGCGTTCTTCGCGCTCTTAGGCTACGCCAGCGAGGTGAGCCTGCAGACCGACAAGACCGGCATCCCGGAAAATGCGGTCTCCACCGTGATCGCCCAGGCGGCCATCTACATTCCGCTTGCGGAACTGATCGACATCGCAAAAGAGATCGAGCGCCTCGAGAAAGAGGAGGCCCGCCTTGTGGGCGAGCTGGCCCGCGTCAACGGCATGCTCAGCAACGAGCGCTTTACGAGCAAAGCTCCCGTCGCCAAGATCGCCGAAGAGCGGGAGAAGAAGCAAAAATACGAGCAGATGATGGAACAGGTGAAGGAGAGACTGGCGCAGCTGCGGTAGGCCGCGGAAGCGCCTGACTGCCGCATGACGCCCCGGAGCAGCACAGTCGGCTCCGTCAGCGTCAGGACACGAATGCACCTAACTGCCACATGACGTCTCGGGTCATCACAAGCGGCCTCATCTCCGTCAGGCCGCGGATATACACAGAGATCGTAACAGATGTTTTACGTCCTCTGAATACCCAGCGCAGGTGCCCATACTTCTTCTGCGGTGAATTTTGCGAGCCGCCGAAAGCACTTAGTGAGCAGAGATTTGCCTTGTCACGAAAAATGGGGTTGTCTGAGCGAAGCGAGTTCCCCATTTTTCGTGACGCTTTTCGCAAATCCCTGCGAACTTAGTGCCTTTCCGGCGAGCAAATCCTGAACCGCAGAAGAAGTATGGGCACCTGCGCGTCTCTTTCACGAATACTCCCTCCTCCACGCATAAATCCCCCGCAACCTGCGCATAGTACCCCCAAAAGAGCATCAAGGAGGTTCTATGCAAAAAGGAAAAGCAAGCATCGAATTTGAATCCCCGCCCGTCATCCTCAGCGACGCCAGCGTAGCCGGCAAAAAAGAAGGCGAGGGACCTCTGGGCAAATCCATCGACGTTGTCGAACAGGACGACCGCTTCGGCATGGAGACCTGGGAACAGGCCGAATCCGCCATGCAGAAACAGGCCGCCGATCTGGCTCTCGAAAAAGGCGGCATCCGCCGCAAAGAAATCCGCTATCTCTTCGCAGGCGATCTTCTGGGTCAGCTGATCGCCACATCCTTCGGCACCGTCGACCTGGAGATTCCCATGTTCGGCCTCTACGGCGCCTGCTCCACCATGGGCGAGGCCCTCGCACTGGCTGCGATGACCGTCCACGCCGGATACGCCGACCGTACGCTTGCCGTCGCTTCCAGCCATTTCGCGACTGCCGAAAAACAGTTCCGTTTCCCGCTGGGCTACGGCAATCAGCGCCCTTATTCCGCGACCTGGACCGTGACCGGCTGCGGCGCGGCGGTGGTAGGAAAAGCCGGAAAAGGTCCGGAGACGAAGAACGCTCCCCGAATTACCGGCGTTACACCGGGGAGAATCGTCGATCTGGGCGTGCAGGATTCCATGAATATGGGCGCTGCGATGGCGCCCGCCGCCGTTCACACGATATGTCAGAATTTCGAAGATTTTTGCGTCGATGAGACATACTACGATAAGATCATCACCGGCGATCTGGGCGCGGTGGGCCGTAAAATCCTGCTGGATATGATGAAGCAGAGCGGACATGACCTGACGGATATTCATATGGACTGCGGCATCGAGATTTACGACAGCGAGAAGCAGGATACCCATTCCGGCGGAAGCGGCTGCGGATGCTCGGCGGTGACATTGTGCGCGCTCATCCTGCCGCGGCTGCGTTCCGGAGAGTGGAAGCGCATTCTCTTCCTGCCGACCGGCGCATTGCTGTCGACGGTCAGCTTCAATGAGGGGGAGAGCATACCGGGGATCGCACACGGCGTAGTGATCGAGAGCGGAAACGCTTTACGGAATAACAACGGGAAAGACGAGGGGACTGCGGCGGCAGCGCAGCCCGCGCCGTAACGGAACAGCAAAAAAATTATAGAAAACAGCCGGTCTGCAGCCGGCTGTCATGCAGGAGGAAAATCAAACCGTGGACTATATCAAAGCATTTCTTACCGGCGGCGCCATCTGCGCCCTGGTGCAGATCCTTTTGGATAAGACGAAAATGATGCCTGGCCGTGTGATGGTGACGCTGGTAGTTACAGGAAGCATCCTCGGCTTTCTGGGACTCTACGAACCATTCGCCCAATGGGCAGGCGCCGGCGCTACCGTGCCGCTTCTGGGCTTCGGCAACAGCCTCTGGAAGGGCGTAAAAGAAGGCCTGTCAAATGACGGCCTTCTGGGAGTTTTTAAGGGCGGTTTCACCGCCAGCGCCGTAGGGATCTCCGGCGCGATGATCTTTGCATATCTCGGTTCGCTGGTTTTCAGGCCCAGGATGAAGGGCTGAAAACGCAAATCCCGATCAGCCTGACGGTCCTGACGACCAGCGCGGTGTGGAAGGACCGAACGGCCCGTATGGGATCGTCTCCGAGTTCTCGGAGGGCGGTACAACAACCGAAGCTTCCGTATGCACGGTGCAGTTGCCCGGCACCGCGAAGGAAGAATCATCGGTGCCTTCGGAGGCGCTTTCACCTTCCGGCAGTTTGATACAGATGCGCGTCGTGCGCTCAGGACAGTAATCTGTCGGCAGCTGCTGGGATTCGGCGCACACGGTCACGGACATATGGATGTCGCAGACCTCCGTCGGTACCGTGCCTCTTGCGAAATATTCGGTATAGGTGGCATCGCCGCGGGGATCATTGTTGCAGACGCCGTCAATAGCCAGTTTGCCGGACTTGCGGCAGATGACTGCGGTCTCGATGCTGTAGGGCTGCGTGAAGCCGGGATCCGCAAGCCCCTCGTGAATCCGGTTCATGATCTTCTTCCATATGACCTTATGGAAAGAGGTTTCGCCGTAATCGGCGCTCAGGCTCTGGTTTAAATCATAGCCGGCCCAGACCCCTGCTGTATAATATGGGGTAAATCCCACGAACCAGACGTTGGTATTGGAGGTAGTGGTACCGCTCTTCCCCGCGCAGGACATATGATCCAGCCTGGCTGCGGTGCTCGTAGACGACGGGCCGCCGCCGGAACTGAATTTGCGCATCGAAATCATGGAATCCTTCATGGCATCGGTCAGCAGGAAGGCGGTCGAGTCCTTGATCACCCGGCGGGTATCCGGTTCATTGTCCAGCAGGATCTTGCCGTTGTGGTCCAGAATCCGCGTAAAGAAGACGGGTTCCTTGTAGACGCCGCCGTTCGCGATTGTGGCGAAGGCGCCGGTCAGCTCCAGGTTCGTTACGCCTTCGGTCAGTCCGCCCAGCGCGGTGGCCGGGTTGTAATCCGACGCCGTCAGGGTCGTAATGCCGAAATTCTGCGCGTATTCCACGCCCAGCTGCGGGGTTACGGTATCCACCATGCAGCGGACGGCTACGATATTCATGGAATAAATGATGCCCTCGCGGATACTGGAATATCCCTGATATCTCCAGGAACCCCAGTTGCGGAAGGTTTTGGTGCCCACCGAATAAGGCGCGTCGTAGTAGACCGTCCCCAGCGTCGCGCCGCAGGCGTCGATTGCGGGTGCGAACGAGGAAATGACCTTGAACGTGGAGCCGGGCTGCCGGGGAACATTGGTCGCGCGGTTCAGCGTGAGGTTGGCGGTCTTGGTTCCGCGGCCGCCGCTGATGGCTTTCACCTGGCCCGTAGACTGCTCGATCAGCACAAAGGAAACCTGCGGCTGCAGCGTGATGTTCGTGTATTCGCCGATGATCTCGTCGTCGGCCTTCAGCAGGTAGGCCTTGAAATTCTCGATATCTTCGTATGCCGCCTCTTCACTGCGGTACAGGGAATTGAACGAAGCTTCGCCCAGTACTTCCTCGTGCCACTTGCGGATATGGCCGTGGTTAAAATGCTCCGTCGTGCCGTCGGCATGGGTTACGGAGAGCCGGTATTCCAGCGAGTACTTTGTATTCTGATAGTTGTCCGGGTTATTCACCTCTTCGTCGACGATTGCCTGGAGATACGGATCCTGGGCAGTCATGATCTGCAGGCCGCCGCTGTAGAGGAGGTTGTGGGCCTGGTTCTCGGTGTAGCCGAGTTTCTGGATCAGCGCGTCCCTGACCTGGCTGGTCAGCTCGTCCACATAGTAGCTGTTGACGGCGGAAGTATCGCGCACCGTGGCATCCACGACCTGGATGCGGGAATAGACGTCGTCGGCCATGGCTTCATTATATTCGGCTTCGGTAATGTATCCCTGGTCCTTCATGTTCTGAAGAATGGTCGCCCGGCGCTCCGCGTTATCCTCCGGGCTGGCGATCGGGTTTAAGTGGGACGGGTTCTTCGTGATGCCGGCGATGACCGCGCATTCCGAGAGCGTCAGGTCGGAAACCTCTTTATTAAAATAGCGCCGCGAGGCAACCTTCACGCCCAGACAGTTATTCCCGAGGTTGATGGTATTCAGGTAGTTCGTCATGATCAGCTTCCGGTCCATGGTCTCCGTCAGCTTTACGGCCAGGTACTGTTCCTGGAACTTCCGCTCCAGCGTCTCGCCGAGACTGGCTTCGCGGCCGCCGGCGAAGACATTGTTCTTGATCAGCTGCTGTGCAATCGTGCTGCCGCCGCCGTCTTTGGTATTGTGCGTCAGCACGCCGCGGACTGCGCGCAGAATGGAACGCAGGTCGATGCCGTTGTGCTGCCAGAAACGCGAATCCTCGATGGCAACAAACGCGTCGATCAGATCCTGCGGAAACTCATCGTAGGTAGCCGGGTCGCGGTTGGAGTCCGCCTGAACCAGCGTGGCGATCAGGTTCCCCTGATTGTCGTAGACGGTGGTGGCAAGGCCCTGCGGTATGATGCTGTCGATATTGATCTCCGGCGCGTCGTCGATGATGGATCGGATGATGCCCACACCCAGGCTGGCGCCGAAGCAGGCACACAACACAAATACCAGAAGAACCGCCTTAACGGCGGCCAGAAGTACTTTATTGCCCAACCTGCGGCTTGTGGAAGTTAAATCTTTCAATTGCTTTTCCGTTGCCCGTTTGCTGAAATCCATGGGAAGCCTCCTTCACCGCTCCATTATAACAAACTCTTTCCGCTAATTCAATACGCGATTCTTACAGCTTTCTTTCAGACTGCGGCAGGCAGTCTTAAGGTTCGTTCCCGTACGGGCGCCGCCTGCCTTCTCCAGCCGCAGGCGTGAAAAACAGTTGCACAGGCCGGCGCTTCTGTATTATTATGGACAAAGAAAGCTGCGGATATGCCGGGAGGGCGCCGCGGGGCGAAATCCGTCGGGAAGATGCGCCGCGGGGCGGAATCCGGTGGGAGGACGCGGCGAGGCGGAATCCGGCGGGAAGATGCCGCGGGGCGGAATCCGCCGGAAAGATGCAGCGGGACGGAATTCGTCGGGAGAATACGCCGCGCTGCGTAATCGGCGCCGGATTTGGGGGAGGAAAGGAGAAAACCATGGCCGGGAGTTATCGGATTCTGTGGAAAGGCGGTACGGGGGAACTGGTGGAGAAGAAGTCGCGCTTCATCGCGACGACCGCACCGGTGAAGACGGAGGAGGAGGCCGCCGCCTTCATCGAGCGGACACGGAAGAAATACTGGGACGCGCGGCATAACTGCTATGCCTATGTGCTCGGAGAGCAGGGCCGGATCCAGAAATGCAGCGACGACGGCGAGCCGTCCCAGACCGCGGGAAGGCCGATCCTGGACGTGCTTCTGGGTGCGGGTGTCCGCGATGTCTGCGTCGTTGTCACCAGATATTTCGGCGGCGTGCTTTTGGGCACCGGAGGTCTCGTGCGGGCGTATTCCGGAGCTGCGGCGGAGGGGCTCAGAGGCAGCACGGTCGTGGAAAAATGCCCGGGCCGCCGTCTTACGGTTACGTCGGATTACACAGACTCCGGAAAGATTCAGTACATCCTGGCACAGGAGAAATTCTTCGTTCTCGGCACAAAATATACGGAGAAGGTGGAGGTATCGGTGATGGTTCCCGAGGAGGCGCTTGGGGCCCTGACTGCGCGGCTGGCGGAGGAAACTGCGGGCCGGGCGCAGCTCGACGCCGGGGAGCCGGTCTATTTCGGCGTGGCGGACGGCGAAGTGGTTCTGTTCTGACGGGCGCGTACGCATCCGGCACGGATTCATTTGCACGGATTCATTTGGAAAAATCTCCTTGCGTTTATCCGCCCCCGGTGATATAGTAAGTTGTTGAAATGGCGGCGCGGAGTAAACCGTCTGATCTGCCGTCATACGAGGAAGCAAACGAGGAAGAAGACAGTCAGTTATGAAGATGAAGAGAGAAGACGTGAGAAATGTAGCCATTATCGCTCACGTAGACCATGGCAAGACGACGCTGGTGGACGGCCTGCTCCGCCAGAGCGGTGTGTTCCGCGCAGGTCAGGAGGTCGTGGAGCGCGTGATGGACTCCAACGACATCGAGCGCGAGCGAGGCATTACAATCCTGTCGAAGAATACGGCAGTGTTTTATAAAGGAACGAAGATCAATATCGTGGACACCCCCGGACACGCCGATTTCGGCGGCGAGGTGGAGCGGGTGCTCAAGATGGTGGACGGCGTCATCCTTGTGGTGGACGCCTATGAAGGGCCGATGCCGCAGACCAAGTTCGTGCTTCGCAAGGCGCTGGAACTGGATCTGTATGTGATCGTCTGTGTCAATAAGATCGACCGCCCGGAGGCGCGGCCCGCGGAGGTCGTGGACGAGGTTCTGGAGCTGCTGATGGATCTGAACGCTTCCGACAAGCAGCTTGACTGCCCGTTCGTTTTCGCGTCGGCCAAAGCCGGTTATGCGGTCAAGGATCCGGGGGATACCGGCGTGGATATGAGTCCGCTTTTCGAAACCATTATCGAGCATATCCCGGCGCCTGAAGGGGATCCGGAGGCAGGCACCCAGGTGCTGATCAGCACCATTGATTACAATGAATACGTGGGACGCATCGGCGTCGGCAAAGTGGATAACGGCCGCATCCGCGTGAATCAGGAATGCGCGCTTGTGAACCATCACGAGCCAGATAAGATGCGGAAGGTGAAGATCAGCAAGCTCTATGAGTTTGACGGTCTGAACAAGGTGGAAGTGAACGAGGCGACGGTGGGCGCCATCGTGGCGATTTCCGGTATCACCGATCTTCATATCGGAGATACGATCTGCTCTCCGGAAAATCCGGAGGCGATCCCCTTCCAGAAGATTTCCGAACCCACGATAGCCATGAATTTTATGGTTAATGACAGTCCCATGGCGGGGCAGGAGGGCAAATATGTCACTTCCCGCCACATCCGCGACCGGCTTTTCCGCGAACTGAACACGGACGTGAGCCTGCGGGTGGAGGAGACTGATTCCCCCGACTGTTTCAAGGTATCGGGCAGGGGAGAACTGCATCTGTCTGTTTTAATCGAGAATATGCGCCGTGAAGGCTACGAATTCGCAGTCAGCAAGGCGGAGGTTTTGTATAAGTATAATGAGCGCAATCAGAAGCTGGAACCGATGGAGCTGGCTTATATCGACGTGCCGGAGGAGTTTACCGGCGCGATCATCCAGAAGCTGACGAGCCGCAAGGGCGAGCTGCAGGGCATGAGTCCGGCGCAGGGCGGCTATACGAGGCTTGAGTTCTCGATACCGTCCCGCGGCCTCATCGGCTACCGCGGCGAGTTTTTGACGGATACGAAGGGCAATGGCATCATGAATACCATCTTCGACGGTTACGCGCCGTACAAGGGTGATTTAAGCTACCGCAAGACCGGGTCCCTGATCGCTTACGAAGGCGGCGAGTCCGTGGCTTACGGCCTGTTTGCGGCCCAGGAGCGGGGAGCGCTGTTCATCGGCCCCGGCGTGAAGGTCTATGCGGGCATGGTCATCGGGCAGAGCCCGAAGCCGGAAGACATTGAACTGAATGTCTGTAAGACGAAGAAGCTGACCAATATGCGCTCGGCGGGTGCGGATGAGGCGCTGAAGCTGACGCCGCCGCGCGAGATGAGCCTCGAGCAGTGTCTGGATTTCATTGATACGGACGAGCTTTTGGAGGTGACGCCGAAAAATCTCCGTATCCGCAAGCGGATCCTTGATCCGACGCTTCGCAAACGCGCGTCATTCAAGAAAGATTAAACAGCAGAAAGAAGATGCAGACCCCGGCAGACCGATGCCGGGGTTTTCTTTGCGTGCGGAGTAAGCGCCCGCGGCAGACGTTATGAAGCTGTGTGCGGCTCAGGAGCCTGCAGCGGACAGACCCTCCGAATTTCGTCGAAACTGCACGAGCGGTTTTCGGAATCTCAGGCGCATCATTTTCATAAAATAGTGGTAGCTGCCAGGCTAAAATAGATCAAAGAACGAAAGGGAGAGATACCATGTCAGAAAAAGCGATTGAAAACAACAAGGTTACCGTCATCGGAACGGTCGTAAGCGGCTTCACGTTCAGCCATGAAGTATTTGGGGAAGGCTTCTATCTGGTCGATCTGAAGGTCAACCGGTTAAGCGATCAGGCGGACATCATTCCGTTAATGATTTCGGAACGCCTCCTCAATATATCGGAGGATTACATAGGGAACACCGTTGAGGCGATCGGGCAGTTCCGTTCCTATAACCGCCACGAGGGCGCCAAAAACCGGCTGGTGCTGTCGGTGTTTGTGCGGGAAATTCATTTTATGGAAGAATTTACCGACTATACGAAGACGAACCAGATTTTCCTCGACGGCTATATCTGTAAGACGCCGGTCTATCGCACGACCCCTCTGGGGCGCGAGATTGCGGATGTGCTGCTGGCGGTGAACCGTCCCTACGGCAAATCGGATTACATTCCCTGCATCGCGTGGGGGCGCAATGCACGCTATGCCGCGGGCTTTGAAGTGGGGGCCAGGGTTCTGATCTGGGGACGCGTCCAGAGCCGCGAATATACGAAGAAACTGAGCGATTCCCAGTGCGAGAAGCGCGTCGCCTATGAGGTCTCGGTCAGTAAGCTGGAACTGGTGGAATAAGCGATCATTTGTTTTCGGTTGACAAATGTACGGATTAATGGTAGGATGAGAAAAACCGAACAGAATATGAGGGTAGAGGTTGCGCGATATCATGAGTAGGGGGCTGATGCAGCAGGTGCATAAGAGGCCTTCCGAAAGGGAAGAGCGCCGAAGGGAAGTGCCGCCTGACAGCACGACTCTGGGCATTCGGTGAATAACCGGACGACTGTCATCCGATCGGGATGGAGAGCTACGCTTAAAGGCAGACTGACACAGGAACTTTAAGAACCGGCTCTCGGAGGGCCGGTTCTTTTGCGGCAGCGGGACGAACCGTCCGGCCGGATTACGTCGGGTATAAAGTGCGGAAAGGGACGGACGGAAGAAAAGGGAATACCAGATAAGAGAAATAAAGGAGGGCTTACTTATGGCAATCTTTACAGGTGCGGGTGTTGCGCTGGTTACTCC
This sequence comes from uncultured Lachnospiraceae bacterium, assembly GCA_947599905.1. Taxonomy (GTDB): domain Bacteria; phylum Bacillota; class Clostridia; order Lachnospirales; family Lachnospiraceae; genus UBA3402. The sequence continues at coordinate 7,346 of CANQFR010000049.1, read as the reverse complement.
GTTTCGGGAGAACGGCGACGTAAACTATGACAAGCTGGACGAGATTCTGGAGGAGCAGATTGCGGGCGGCTCGGACGCCGTGATCATCTGCGGTACCACGGGCGAGTCGTCCACGATGTCTCATGAGGAGCATCTGGACGTCATCCGCTTCGCCTGCGAGCGGGTGAAGGGCAGGATCCCTGTAATTGCGGGAACCGGCTCCAATTCTACCGCGGAGGCGATTCATCTGTCGGTCGAGGCGGAGAAGGCCGGTTCCGACGGGCTTCTTCTGGTGACGCCTTATTACAACAAAGCCACGCAGGGCGGCCTGATCGCGCATTATCGGGCGATCGCCGCAGCGGTGAAGATTCCGATCATTTTGTACCATATCCCCGGCCGTACCGGGGTGACGATGACGCCGTCCACGATCGTAACGCTCTGCCGGGAAGTGCCGAATATCGTGGGCGTTAAGGAGGCAAGCGGCAATTTTGGCTCCATTGCTACGATGATGAGTATGGCTGACGGCTGCATTGATCTCTATTCGGGCGATGACAATCAGATCGTACCGATCCTGTCGCTGGGCGGAAAGGGCGTGATCTCGGTGCTGTCCAATGTGGCGCCGCGGCAGACCCACGACATTTGCCAGAAATTCTTCGACGGCGACACGACAGGCAGCCTTGCGGAGCAGCTTCGGGCGATCCCGCTGATTTCGGCGCTGTTCTGCGAAGTGAACCCGATCCCGGTGAAGGCGGCGATGAACCTGATGGGCAAGGCGGTCGGACCGCTCCGGCTGCCGCTTACGGAAATGGAACCGCAGAATAAGGAGAAGCTGGCGGCGGCCATGCGGGAATACGGGATTCTCTGACGGCTCTGCAGGAACAGAGGATCCTGCGGCGGTTCTGCGGCGTGAAAACGGACGTTCGGAAGGATGTGCCCCGGCGCGGCAGGGACTGCCAGCATGAATAAATATACGGAAAGGTTATGAGAATATGATCAGAATACTTCTTCACGGCGCGAACGGCGCGATGGGCCGGGCAGTGACGGATATTGTGAAGGAAACGGACGGCGTGCAGATTGTGGCGGGCGTCGATATGAATACGGAGAGCAAAGCCGGTTTCCCGGTCTACGGAAGTCTTTCCGAGGTGACGGAGGAGGCGGATGTCATCGTGGATTTCGCGGTTGCCGCGGCTGTGGACAGCCTTCTGCGTTTTGCAGAAGCGAAGAAGCTGCCGCTTGTGCTCTGTACGACGGGACTTACGGAAGCCCAGCTGGCCCGGGTGCGCGACTGCGCCGGCCACGTGGCAATCCTGCGGTCGGCCAATATGTCCCTCGGAGTCAATCTGCTCCTGAAGCTCGTGCAGGATGCGGCGAAGGTGCTGGCGTCCTCGGGCTTTGACATGGAGATTGTGGAGAAGCATCACAACCGGAAGCTGGACGCGCCCAGCGGAACTGCGCTGGCGCTGGCCGATTCGCTGAACGAGGCGATGGGCGGTGCATATCATTATACATATGACCGTCACAGCCGCCACGAGAAGCGCGATCCGAAGGAAATCGGCATTTCCGCGGTTCGCGGCGGCGGTATTGTCGGCGACCATGATGTGATTTTTGCCGGGGAGAACGAGGTTGTGACGATCAGCCATTCGGCGTATTCCCGCGCGGTGTTTGCCAAAGGTGCGGTGGAAGCGGCCCTGTTTCTGGTCGGAAAGCCGGCGGGCCTGTATTCGATGGCGGATGTAATCGCGACGCGGTAAGACGTGTCATTGATACCAATTTTTTTCACCATAATCCATGCTCCGTCTGCGCACAATAAGCGCAGTACATCGAAAGGAGAATGCGATTATGAAGAAAATCAGATGTTATCTTTGCACAGCTGCGCTGGTTTTCGCTGTGGCGGCCCTGACGGCCTGCGGCAGGTATTCCGGCGATGATCTGCGCGGCAGTTCCGCTGCGGCCGAGAGCACTGCTGCGGGCGGCGGTTCCGGGAGTACACGCGATGACAGCGATGCCGGAAACAGTACCGGCCGCGAGGAGAGCACCGGCGTCCTGGACGATCTGATGGATGATGTGGAGCAGGGGCTTCATGATCTGGAAGGCGATTCCGAAGGCCCCAGCAATAACGCTGACGAGAGCGATAACCGATAGATGTGGCGGCCGGCAGGCTGTGACATGTTTTTATGTATTTATGGGGCAGATTCTTCTGCGGGCATGACGTTTCTGGGCGTCATGCCCGTTCTTTTATGCTCTGGGCGTGAGGCGACGAAAACCATGCAGTATGGTTTCCCTGTGATTGGCTTATGAAAATAAATATGCGTAAATATGACGGAGCAGTGAAATTTTATTTCAAATTGGTTGCATTTCCTTAGGCGGGGGTGTATACTGGAAACAGGTTTTCAGGAAAGCGGGGCGTCACCAGTTATGAAGTATCTGATCGGGATTGACGGCGGGGGAACGGCGACGAAGATCTGTGTCGCGGCTCCGGACGGCGTCGTCTGCGGCCGGCATAGTGCCGGGCCGCTGAATATCAACGGACAGAGCCGTGAGGAATTTCGGAAGACCGTGGCGGATGTGCTGGCACTTCCGGCACGGATGAATCTGCGCCCCGCCGATTGTATGGCGATCAGCGTCGGCGCGGCCGGCGTCAGCAATCCGCAGACCCGCGCGGCAGTGACCGAAGCCTTCCGGCAGGCCGGCTATGCGGCACCGGTGTACGTGTACGGCGACGGGGAGACCGCGCTGGCGGCTGTATTTGCGGAGTGTCATGGGATCATTCTGATTGCGGGAACAGGTTCGATCTGCTACGGACGGCGCTGCGACGGCACGGTGATCCGCTGCGGCGGCTACGGTCATCTGATTGATGACGGCGGGAGCGCCTACGACATCGCGCGCAGGATGCTGGCGGCGGTGGTGCGCGCGTCGGACGGGCGCACAGCCCAGACGCTGCTGACGCAGCTTGTCTATGACCGCCTGAATCTGAACGGAGTTTCGGAACTGATCGGCTATGTGTACGCGCCGGAGCGCAGGAAGGGCGATATCGCGGCGCTGGCAGTGCTTTTAGAGCAGGCGGCGGCGTCGGGCGATCCGGCGGCGCTTGCAATCGCGGACGCCTGCGCGGACGAACTGGGCGCCCTGATCCGCCCGGTGATCGATAAGCTTCCGGACGAGAAGAATATTGCGCTCGGCGGCAGTGTGCTTCTGAAGAATGAGCGGATTCGGCGGAAGGTCTGCGAACAGGTCCTGCATATGAAAGCGGACGCCCGGATTCTGGAGGCGGGACAGGACGCGGCGGAAGGCGCGGTACGTCTTGCTTTGCTTGAATTGCGGGCAGGACGGCAGGGAGGCGGCACGGTCGGTGACATGGAAGACGACACGGGTGGTGACATGGGAGGCGGCACGGTCGGTGACATAGGCGGCAGCACGGGTACGGAAGGAGAGGATTATGACTGAAGAAAAGCGGTATCTGACCGTGGATATCGGCGGAACATTTATCAAGTACAGCGTCCTGGACGGCCGTTACCGGGAACTTAGGGAGGGCAGCGAGCGGACGAAGCGGGATCCGGCGGAATTCCTTACGCAGCTGCTGGCGATCATTGGACGCTATCAGGCCGGCGTCAGCGGTATCGCGGCGTGCATCGGCGGATTTTTGAATCCGGTGACCGGCGAGAACACAGATTTCAGCGTGGGAAAGAATTTTACAACCTATAACCTGAAGCGAGAGTTCGAGGCCGCCTCCGGATTGCCGGTAGCCCTTGAAAATGACAGCAACTGTGCGGCGCTCGGCGAGATGGTATCCGGGGCCGGAAAAGGTTACAGCAGTTTTGGGCTGATCACGGTCGGCACCGGTATCGGCGGCGCTGTGGTGGTGGATCGGAAGCTGGTGCGCGGGAGCCATTATAAGGCCGGGGAGGCCGGCTTTTTCCGTCTGGGAATCGGAACGGACGCGGCGCCTCTTGAATACGCGGCGGCCACTTCGCGGCTGGTGAAAAAGGTATCGGCCGCGGTCGGGGAGACCGTAGACGGCTTTTATGTCTTCGAGCACCTGGATGATCCAGCGGTGAACGCGGTCTACCGGGAGTGGCTGGCGAAGCTGGCCGTCGTTGTCGGCAACATGGCGGTCCTGATGGACCCGGAGGCCGTGCTGATCGGCGGCGGTATCTGCAGGCAGGAACGCTTCATCTGCGACCTGCGGAATCAGGTTTACTCAATGTATGAGCATCTGGAGGAATACACCGAGATCCGCGCCTGCGAGACCGGCAACCTTGCAGGGCGGATCGGGGCATTGTCGCTGCTGCTTGGCGAGACGGCGTAGCGTCGGGGCAGTTGCTGCTGCCCGGCGAGACGGCGTAGCGTTGGCGGCAGTTGCTGCTGCCCGGCGGGACAGTGTAGTATCGGGGTGCTGCCGCGGACAGGGAGTTCTGCGGGGCAGGAGTATATTATAAGGAGGCAGAGTAGAATCATGGCGGAAGGAATCAAGATTGCAACGATTGGCGGCGGCTCCAGCTATACGCCGGAGCTGGTGGAAGGATTTATCAGGCGTTATGAGGAACTTCCCGTGCGGGAGCTGTGGCTGGTGGACATCCCGGAAGGTCAGGAGAAGCTGAATATCATCACGGCCCTGGCAAAGCGCATGGTGGCGAAGGCGGGCGTGCCGATGGAGATTCATGCGACGCTTGACCGCCGCGAGGCCATCAAGGGCGCGGCCTTTGTTACGACCCAGCTGCGCGTGGGCCAGCTGGAAGCCCGGATTAAGGACGAGCGGATTCCGTTTGCCCACGGCCTCTACGGTCAGGAGACGAACGGCGCCGGCGGCCTGTTCAAGGGCCTGCGGACGATCCCGGTGATCATGGATATCTGTAAGGACATCGAGGAACTGAGCCCCGATGCATGGCTGATTAATTTCACGAACCCGGCCGGCATGGTGACGGAGGCGATCCAGCGCTACGCGCATTTTGAACGTATCATCGGCCTGTGCAATGTACCGATCGGTATGCACAAAGCCATCGCAGAGAAGCTGGGCCGGCCGATGGAAGAGGTGGATGTGACCTTCGGAGGTCTGAATCACATGGTCTACGCGACCAGTGTGAAGGTGGACGGCAAAGAAGTGATTGGCGACGTCTTAAAACAGTGGACCGACCAGAGTGTGAACAACATCGCGAAGTTCCCGTGGAATACGGACTTCCTGGAGGCGCTGGGCGTGCTGCCGTGTTCCTATCACCGTTACTATTACATGACGAAAGAGTATGTGGAAAAGGAGTTTGAGAAATACCGCGAGCACAATGTCCGTGCCGAGCAGGTGAAGAAGCTGGAGACGGAACTGTTCGAGATCTATAAGGACCCGAACCTCTGCGAGAAGCCGAAGCTTCTGGAGCGGCGAGGCGGGGCTTATTACAGCGACGCGGCCTGCAACTTAATTTCATCGATCTATAATGACAGGCATGACATTCAGGTGGTCAATACCGTCAACCACGGCGCCATCGATAATTTTGAGGACGACGAGGTTGTGGAAGTCAGCTGCGTGATTACGAAAGACGGCCCGAAGCCGGTGCGTGTGGGCGCCCTGCCCAAGGCGGTCAACGGGCTTGTCCAGCAGATCAAATCCTTCGAGATCACCGGCGGCCATGCGGCCGTGACCGGCGATAAGAAAGAGGCGCTGCTGGCCCTGATGATCAATCCGCTGGTCATGTCCCAGACGGCTGCCGTTGCGGTACTGGACGAGCTTATGGAGGCGCATAAGGAATATCTGCCGCAGTTTTTCAGAGAGTGACGGACTGATTTCGGAATATTCGTATTTCCTGCGCCCCATTTTGACTGTTGAAATGAAATTGGCAAATATCACAATTATTTGTCTAAATTGTATTGACAAGCAGTGAAAATCGTACTATACTGAAAACACGAAACAAAGTTCCGAACCGTATCATGCCATTCGAAAATGATTTTCGGAACGGTTTCATCGGAACGGTTTCAGAGGTAAATGCAGTCTGGCATGTTATGAAAGAAGGAGGAAAGTAGTATGAGAAAGAACTTATTGAAGGTTCCGGCGATCGCCCTGGCAGTTTCCATGGTCCTTGGCCTCGCAGCCTGCGGCGGGGGGGCAGATAGCTCTACCAGTACAACCGCTGCGTCTACGACGGCGGCGGCCACGACCCAGGCGGCGGCTGCAGAGACTGAGGCTCCGGCAGCGGCGGAAACCGAGGCTCCCGCAGAGGCGGCGGGAGATCCGATTCACATCAGCATGTTCTATGCTGACAACCCCACCCTTCCGTGGATGGACAGCTGGCTGGCGGTTCAGGAGGTCCAGAAAGTCTGTAATGTAGAACTGGAAGTCGAGGCGCTTCCCAGCGGCTCCGACTTCAATACCAAGTGCTCCCTGGTTCTGAATACCGGCGAGAACTGCCCGGATGTGATCCTTTACAGGGACACCAGCAGCGCGGAGTATTCGTCCCTGGCCATGAACGGCGCGATCGTTCCGATCAGCGATTACGCCGACTGGACGCCGGAGTTTAACGCCCGTGTTCAGGAATTCGGCCTGCAGGATGCTGTAGACGCGAAGAAGCTTCTGGACGGCAAGCGCTATTATATGCCTCGTCTGTATGACAAGCCCTTCTATGACGGCGGCCTGATCATGAGACAGGATTATCTGGAAGCGAAGGGATTTGACGATCCGAAGACCTTTGACGACCTGTATGAGATTCTGAAGGCTTACAAGGAAGATTACCCGGATTCCTATCCGCTGACCACCCTGGTAGCGCCTTATGTTACATACCGTATGACGATGCCGTCCTGGGGCATCCGTTTCGGCAAGAGCAACGCCGGCGGCGGCGGAGCCCTGAGCTGGGATTATGACAAGCAGGAGTGGTTCCCGGCGGCGATCAGTGACCAGGCCCGCGACTTCCTCGGCTACTATCACAAGCTGTATGCGGAAGGACTTCTGGATCCGGAGATGGCGGCTACGATTCCGGACGACGTATGGTCCGGCAAGCTGGCTGACGGTCGTGCGATGGCGACCTACGCATACTACGATCAGATCGGCGGCGTAGAAGCTGCGAGCGATATCGAAGGCTTCAAGCTGCAGATGTATCCGCCGCTGGAAGGCCCGGCAGGCGCGCATCATCAGCAGAAGGCCAGCGTGGATGTCGGCATCATGTTCCCGGCTTCCACCGCGAAGCGCGACGACTTTGAGCAGGTTGTCCGTGCGATTGACAAGATGTTCTTCTCGGAAGAGTGCTCCAAGATCTGGTGCATCGGCGTTGAGGGTGTTACCTACACGATGGACGGCGACAAGATCGTTTACAGCGACGATATCCTGAACGCTCCGGAAGGCATCTACAAGTACATGCAGCTTGAGTACGGCTGCGGCGCCGACCCGACCC
>CANQFR010000048.1 GCA_947599905.1 uncultured Lachnospiraceae bacterium | reverse complement strand
CCGTCTGCTTTCGGGTAGGTCGCTTGAGCCTGGCGGCGACGTCAGGTCTAGATAGATGATCACCCGCGACATAACCCGGCTTATCGTCCTGCTCATTTTCTGCGAATAATCCGCGGCCGGAAGGCTGCGGTGGAAAGGAGAACTACAATGAGAGGAAAACGACTGGCAGCGGTACTTCTGACCGGTATCCTTTGCTTTGCGGCGGCGACGCCTGCGGCAGCAGCCGCCTGGCGGGTGGATGCCGTGTATCTGGCGCTTGTCACGGAGGAGGAGCTTTACGGACTGTCTCCGGGTGAGGTCCTTGAAGTAGGACAGCCGGTCGAGGTGAGCGGGGACTATGATATTGACAGTTACAGTATCTCATACCTCAACTCCGGCGCCATTGCCTGTACGATGGATGTGTGGGCGTCTTCCGGCGGCTATTTCGATAATCAGACGATGGTATCCGTTTACGGGGCTTATGAGGTATCGGTGCTGCTTCGGACTGCAGGTCATATGCGCGTGACGGCGAGGATGTATCCGGTTCAGATCCTGGATGAAGCGAGACCGCAGCTCCAGCAGAAGAAAGCAACCTGGAATGCGGTGGACGGCGCCAGTTCGTATTCCGTGATCGTCTACTACTTTACAGAGAAGAACGATAATACGCGCAGGATTAAGAAAACTTCCAAAAGTACCGAGATCGATCTCTCAGCTTATGAATTTATCGAGGATGTCGCGGTCCGGCCGGAGAAAGGCTCCGGAGCCAGAAGCGATTATATCGCGCTGCCGTATTATATCAATACCAGCGGCATGGTAGATGAAGAAAGTTCTTCGGATGATTATGTCTTCCATCTTCCCACAGCTACCTACGGCTCGCTTCCCGACGGCTCCTCCGGCCATAATCCGTTCAGCCCGGATAACTCTTTCGTCTACAGCAGCGGCGGTACTTATGCAAACACATTGCCCGGTACCCCGACAGGTACCCCGACAGGCACCCCGTTGGGGGGCAGTCCGTTAGGAGGTTCTTCCGGCAGCGGGGCAGCGGGAGGCTATGCGGCGCCTGCAGCCGGCTGGTTCGGCGGCGGGGACGTCTGGTATTATCTGGTGAATCAGACGCCTTACACCGGCTGGCTGGCGATTACGCAGGAGGAATGGTACTACATGCAGCCGGGAACCGGACTTATGAAGACTGGCTGGTTTAACGACGGCGCCTATGTCTACCGCCTGAACACGAACCACGACGGTTCCTTCGGAAAGATGCTGACCGGATATCAGGTTGTGGACGGACAGACCTATTATTTTAATGAAACCCACAACGGAGCGTACGGCGCCATGTACCACGACTGTTACACGCCGAACGGCCGCTGGGCGGATCAGAACGGGATCGTGCGCTGACACGATTCCGTTCCAGCCCGTTTTATTTGCCGTACTTTTCGTCGCAATAGAGGCAGCGGTAGGTTTCCGTCTTCTCGTCCGACAGATAGAAGATATCCGGCAGCTCCTGTTCGATGGAAGTGATGCACCGCGGGTTCTTGCAGTGGATTACGTTCGTGATCTTCTTCGGCAGCTTCAGCCGCTTTTTTTCCACGATGACGTCGTTCTGGATGATATTGACGGTGATATTATGGTCAATGTATCCCAGAACCTCCAGATCCAGATTCTCCATCGGGCCTTCGATCTTGATGATATCCTTGCGGCCCATCTTATTGCTGCGGGCGTTCTTGATGATGGCGACCTGGCATTCCAGCCTGTCCAGGCCCAAGTGGTAATAGATTTCAAGGCTTCTGCCTGCCTGGATATGGTCCAGAACAATGCCTTCATTTAATCCGCTGATATTTAACATGGCTTTTCCACCTCCAGTAACGTCATAATCAGTGCCATCCGCACATATACACCGTATTGGACCTGCCTGAAATAGGCGGCCCGGGGATCCTTGTCCACTTCCACGGAGATTTCATTGACGCGGGGCAGCGGATGGAGGACGAACATGTCTTCCTTCGCGAGCTTCATCTTCGTATGGTCGAGGATATAGGAATCCTTTAAGCGGATATAGTCTTCTTCGTTAAAGAAGCGTTCCCGCTGTACACGCGTCATATAGAGGATATCCAGCTCCGGCATGGCCTCGTCGAGGTTTGCAACCTCCCTGTACTCGATGCCCTTCGCATCCAGCACATCCTTGCGGATATAGCCGGGGACACGCAGCTCCGGCGGGGAGATCAGGATAAAGCGGATGCCCGGATACCGGACAAGAGCGTTGATCAGCGAATGGACGGTGCGACCGAATTTCAGATCGCCGCAAAGCCCGACGGTCATATTGTCCAGCCGGCCTTTCAGGGAACGGATGGTCATCAGATCCGTCAGCGTCTGGGTCGGATGCTGGTGTCCGCCGTCTCCGGCGTTGATGACCGGAATGGAGGAGTTGTTGGCCGCAACCAGCGGCGCGCCCTCCTTGGGATGACGCATCGCGCAGATATCGGCGTAGCAGGAAATGATGCGGATCGTGTCCGCAACGCTTTCGCCTTTGGCAGCCGAACTGGAATCGGCAGAAGAAAAGCCAAGAACACTTCCGCCCAGGGACAGCATCGCTGATTCGAAGCTGAGGCGGGTTCTGGTGCTTGGCTCATAAAACAGGGTGGCGATTTTCTTGCCCTCGCAGACGTGGGCGTATTTGGGAAGGTTATGCTCGATATCGACAGCGAGATCGAGCAGCCGGTCTGTCTCCTCAACAGAGAAATCCAGCGGGTTAAGAAGGTGTCTCATAGGTATCTCCTTTGGAACAGATGTAATTACCGATGCATATTATAGCGGATTTCCCTCCGGATTTCCATACTATTTCCATACTTTTTTGGAAAAGTTTCGGAGAAAGCTTCCGGCCGGGCTGCCGGGGGCGGCTGATTAAGGAAATTGTAATAAACATTAAGAATAAAACTATTTGAAAATGGAGGGAAGCCATGTAAACTGATATATTAGTAAAATATCGTGTTCGGAGGCTTATTTTGGTTGACAGAGGAGACCCCATCATTCAGGTGAAAAACCTATATAAGATTTACAGGGTCGGAGAGAGCAGGGTCCATGCTCTGGACGGCGTGGATTTCACGGTCTATAAGGGAGAGTTCTGCGCAATTGTCGGACCCTCCGGTTCCGGCAAGTCGACGCTCCTCAACATGCTGGCCGGACTCGAGAAACCTTCGAAAGGACAGATCGTGATCGATCACATCCATATCGAGAACCTGTCAGAGAATCAGCTGGTGGAGTTTCGGCGAAAGCGGGTCGGATTCATTTTTCAGTCCTATAATCTGCTGCAGACGATGAACGCGCTGGAGAATGTAGCCCTGCCGCTGTCGTTCAGGGGCGTGGGGAAGCGGAAGCGGAACGAGATTGCGGCCAGATACCTGAAGCTCGTGGGGCTCGAGAAACAGATGAAGCATATGGCCAACGCCATGTCCGGCGGCCAGCAGCAGCGCGTGGGCATTGCGCGGGCGCTGGCGGTGAACCCGAAGATTATTTTCGCGGACGAGCCTACCGGGAACCTGGATTCGAAGACCACGCTGGAGATCCTGAGGCTGATGCAGCGGGTGGTGCGGGAACAGAACCAGACGCTGGTGATGGTCACGCATGACAATAACCTGGCATCCTACGCGGACCGGCAGTTTCATATTGTGGATGGGAAGATCACGAAGATTGTGGAGAAAGAAGACGCGGACAGGGCGTTGGCTGGGGCTTCGGCGGACGGGGTCACGGTCGGAGGAACGCTGGATGTGAAGATGGAAGAGCCGGAGGAAGCGATGCCGGCGGCTCAGACAGCAAGCGAACAGAACATGGAAGCGGAGGGAGAACGGGAATGAACGGATTCTGGAAGAAGGCGGCGCCATTTGTGATGGCGGCACTGTTTGTGGTATCGGCGGCGATGACTGCGCGGGCGGACCTGTGGGACACATCGGAGAATGATACCGTAAAGCAGACGTCGGTCTCCAAAGGCAAGATCGGCAAAAGCATGAACGTGACGGTTGACGTGTATAATAATACCCCCGACGACTGGAAGGACGTCTATGTCAGTATTGAGAATCCGTACGGGGGCATGACGCTTCCGGGACCGGACGAAGAACATGGCGGGGAAGCATTTCCGTTTGAGCGTGTTACCGGGAAGAGCATCAGCGGCGGAATCGGCGCGTGGAAGCATAAGAGCGTGTCCATTCCCGCGCAGGTGCGCATCGATCTGCCGGAAGGATATTATCGGGTTGAGGTCGTCGTATACACGGACTGGAATGCAGCGGAGCAAAGCGGATATCAGGTAGACAGTGATTTTGTCAATATCCGCATCACCCAGCCGGCGGCGGGAGATACCGATGATTCGGAGGATGTCAACAAGCAGATCGCCTTCACGCTCGGCGAAGGTCAGGGCACGCCCTACGGCGTCTATCCGAACGTGCTGAATTACAGCGTCAATATGCGCAATTCCGGTCTGGCGGATGCGCAGGACGTGACCGTGGAGATGATACTGGACAAGGACAGCGAAGTATTTCCCTTTGATATCAATGACGGCAGCTACGACCGCTATTTCGAGAAGGTTGCAGCCGGGGAGACGGTGCAGCTTCCCTACAGTATGGCGATCCGCGAGGATACATACAGCGGTTTCTATGAGCTGAAGTTCAAGATTCATTATCGGGAATCCGCCACCGGAGACCTGCAGGAGCAGGAGGAGAGTTTCTGGGTGCGGATCAAGAACAAAGAACTCGAGGACGAGAAGACGAGTCAGGCCACCGGCGAACATGCACAGTCGGTAGCCAGAATTGTCGTCGACAGTTTCAGAACAGAGCCGGAGACAATCATTGCGGGCGAGCCGTTCCGTCTGGTCCTGCAGATGAAGAACGCATCTTCGGATATTGCCGCTTCGAATATCCTGCTGGCGCTGGAATCCGAGACGTCGTCGACGGGCGGCGGGGCGGTATTTACTACGGTGTCCGGTTCCTCTTCCTATGTCATCAACGCGCTTGCGCCCGGCGAGGTTTCGGAACTGGCGATCGATATGCAGGCGACGGCAGGCATTGACCAGCGGACTTATGCCCTGAAGATTAAGGAGACCTACGACAGTCCGGAATACAAGAATGCATCGGCGGAGATCAGCATCAACATCCCCGTCCGGCAGATTGCCCGCTTAAACACCGGAACCATCGATGTGATGCCGTCCGATATTACGGTCGGGTCCGAGACCAACATCATGTTTCCGATCAACAACACCGGCAAGGTTCTCCTCTACAATGTGACCGTTTCCTTCGAGGCGGATTCCATTGCGCCCAATGAAACCTATGTGGGCAATATCAAGCCGGGCGAGACCGGCAATGTAGACGCGATGGTCACGGGAACGGCGGCGACGATGGACGACGGCAAGGTTAAGATTAAGATTACCTACGAGGATGAGAACGGCGAGGTACAGGAGCCGGTGGAGAAAGAACTGACGCTGTGGGTCAGTGAGGTGATGGAAGAGGACTACGGAGAGGCCTTCGGCGGCGAAGTGATGATGGAGCCGGAGGAGGAGCCGTCATTGATTCAGAAGTATATGAAGTATCTGATCGCCGCGGCGGCGGTTGTGGCCGTGATCCTTGTTGTGAGCCTGGTTGTGATGCGGCGGAAACGGAAGGCGAAGAAGGCACTTGAGGAGTTAGAGGGATCGGACGATGAGATTTCTTGATCTGCTCGGAATGAGCGTCAGCAATTTAAAACGCAGGAAGATGCGGACCTTCCTGACCGTGCTGGGCGTTATCATCGGAACGGCTTCGGTGGTCATCATGGTATCCCTCGGGATCGGGCTTAACGGTCTGATGATGGAGCAGTATTCCTCCTATGGGAACATGACGATGATCACGATCTACTCCAACGCCTATTATTCCGGAGAGGCGGACGAGAGCAGTTTCCTGACGGACGATACCATTGAGCAGATTTCCGCCCTGGACCATGTGAGCAGCGTGTCGCCGATGCTGCGGGCAGATGTGGTAATGAAGCAGGGGGCTTATTACTGCAGCACGAATATCACCGGCGTAACCAGAGAGTATCTGGAGACGATTCCGCTGGGACAGGGGGAGCTGGCTGCGGCAAATGACGATACGCTGAAGTTTTATTACGGCAATCAGGTGATCCGCTGGTTCTCCAATGAAAAGACGGGGGAAAGCTACTGGGATAAAGGCGAGGCGATGCCGGTGGACTTTATGGGCAAGCCGATGTTTGTGATCTTTGATACCAACAGTTACTGGCAGACGCGCGGGGGCAGCACGGAGGCTTCTGTGAAGCCGCCGAAGAAGTACATGATCGAGACCGGAGGCGTCGTCGAAGGAACAGAGACCGATTATAATAATTATTCGTATGAAATTTACTGCGATGTAGAACTGCTGAAGCAGCAGCTTAAGGCGGTCTTTAAGAAGAATCCGATTCCCAATCAGCCTACCAACAGCAAGGGGAAGCCGTATCCGTATTTTATCTATGAGCAGATCATGGTATTTGCGGATGATATGGAGAATGTTACGACGCTTCAGCAGCAGCTTACCGATATGGGCTATCAGACCAACAGCCAGATGGAATGGGTCGAGCAGGCTCAGCAGACCTACGGCATGGTGCAGCTGGTCCTTGGCGGCATCGGCGCGGTCAGCCTGTTCGTAGCGGCCATCGGCATTGCCAATACGATGATGATGTCCATCTACGAGCGCACCAAGGAGATCGGCGTCATCAAGGTGCTGGGCTGCGACATGCGCAACATCCGCAATATGTTCCTGATGGAGTCGGGCTTCATCGGCTTCATGGGCGGCGTAGTGGGCTTATGCATCAGCTACGGCGTCGGCTACGCGATGAACCATTTTCTGGCCTTGGGGAAGATGATGATGGGCGTGGACGGGGACATCTCGCGGATTCCGTTCTGGCTGGCCGGAGGCGCGATTATATTCGCGATTCTGGTTGGTATGCTGGCCGGCTTCTTCCCGTCGCTGCGGGCCATGCACTTAAGTCCGCTTGCTGCGATCCGGAATGAGTGAGACCGGAACCGAAAATTCGTATTTTACCCAGGGTTCTCGTAAATAAAGAAGCCCGGAAATCTCGATTTTACGAGGTCTCCGGGTAACTTCATCATCTGCGGGAAATGGGACTTGAACCCACACGATCATACAATCACTAGATCCTTAGTCTAGCCTGTCTGCCAATTCCAGCATTCCCGCAAGCCTTGATAGTATAGCACATTTTCGGTGGGATGGCAACCGGTTTTTAAAAATTTTTCAAAGAAAATAATACTTGAAATAGAAGCGGATTTCCGCTATGATATTGGCAGAGCGTGCGACTGGCGGAGTCAGTGGGCAACCACGGGGGAGCACGCATATTGAAAAGCCGACCGCCTGGGCATAATTATTTGTGGTGCCCGGGCGGTCATGCCTTTTCCGGGGCGGTGCGGATACGGCCGGCCGACGGCTGGTGCGATGCGGAGTGCGGAACGGGAATAACGCAGAATGCGGGCAGATAACATTTCACAACGATAAGGAGGACAAAGCGATGCAGAAACTGGATTTGGCGAGGGAACTTCAGGGAAATGCCTATCCCGGCCGCGGGATCGTGATCGGAAAGTCGGCGGACGGGACGAAGGCGGTGACGGCCTATTTCATCATGGGACGCAGCGAGAACAGCCGCAACCGCGTCTTCGTGGAGGACGGCGAGGGAATCCGCACCCAGGCGTATGACCCGGCGAAGCTGAAGGATCCGAGCCTGATCATCTACGCGCCGGTACGGGTGCTCGGCAACAAGACAATCGTGACCAACGGCGACCAGACGGACACGATTTATGAGGGAATGGACAAGCAGCTGACCTTTGAGCAGTGCCTGCGCTGCCGTGAGTTTGAGCCGGACGGGCCGAATTTCACGCCGCGGATCTCGGGAATCATGCATATCGAGGGCGGCGGCTATAACTATGCGATGTCGATCTTAAAGAGCGCGGATGGGAATCCGGAGTCGTGCCGCCGCTATACATTTGCGTATGAGAGACCGCTGGCGGGAGAGGGGCATTTTATCCACACCTATATGCATGACGGGAACCCGCTGCCCAGTTTCGAAGGCGAGCCGAAGCGGGTGGAGATCGATGGAGATATCGACGAATTTACACAGATGGTGTGGACGAATCTGAACGAGGAGAACAAGGTTTCCCTGTTTGTACGGTTTATTGATATCGTAACCGGGGAATATGAAACCAGGATCGTCAACAAGAATTCGTAAGGACCGCAGTGCCTGAGATTGGAAAAGCAATAACCGGATGAGGAGGAGAATAATTAAGATGAAAGAACTCGAATTAAAATACGGATGCAATCCGAATCAGAAACCTTCGCGGATCTATATGGAGAACGGACAGGAGCTGCCGATCACGGTGCTGTCGGGCCGCCCGGGATATATCAATTTCCTTGACGCGTTCAACGGCTGGCAGCTGGTAAAGGAACTGAAGAAAGCGACGGGACTGGCGGCGGCGACGTCCTTTAAGCATGTGTCCCCGGCGGGCGCTGCGGTAGGCCTGCCGCTCGACGAGACGCTTAAGAAGATCTACTGGGTGGACGACATGGGCGAGCTGTCGCCGCTGGCGAGCGCTTACGCAAGGGCGCGCGGGGCGGACCGGATGTCTTCGTTCGGCGATTTCATTTCCCTGTCGGACGTGTGCGACGTGGATACGGCCAGAATTATCAAGCGGGAAGTGTCGGACGGCGTGATCGCGCCGGGATACGAGCCGGAGGCGTTGGAGATCTTAAGGAGCAAGAAAAACGGCAATTACTGCGTGATTCAGATTGATGAGAATTACGTACCGGCGCCGGTTGAGAAGAAGCAGGTCTTCGGCATTACCTTCGAGCAGGGACGCAATGAGCTTAAGATCGACGACGAGCTGATGTCTCAGGTCGTCACGGCCAATCAGGAGATTCCGGAGGCGGCGAAGCGTGATCTCGCGATTGCACTTATTACGCTCAAATACACGCAGTCGAACTCGGTCTGCTATGTGAAGGGCGGACAGGCCATAGGCATCGGCGCCGGGCAGCAGTCGCGCGTCCATTGTACGAGGCTGGCGGGCCAGAAGGCGGACAACTGGTTCTTGCGTCAGGCGCCGCAGGTGCTCTCGCTGCAGTTCGTGGACGGCATCAAGCGCGCTGACCGGGACAATGCGATCGACGTCTATATCGGCGAGGAGTACATGGATGTGCTGGCGGACGGCGCGTGGGAGAAGATTTTCAAGGTGAAGCCGCCGGTGTTTACGCGCGAGGAGAAACGGGCGTGGCTGGATCAGATGACGGATGTGGCGCTCGGTTCCGACGCGTTCTTCCCGTTTGGCGACAATATCGAGCGGGCGAAGAAGAGCGGTGTGAAATACATCGCCGAGCCGGGCGGCTCCGTACGGGACGACCAGGTAATCGCTACCTGCGATAAGTACGGGATGGCAATGGTATTTACGGGGATCCGGCTCTTCCATCATTAAGGCAGGATCGCAGGCAGACGCCGCGGGAAATTCCCGCGGCACAGCCGTTATAACGGACAGACAGATTGGGCCGGAGGCGTACCGTCTGCCGGAGACATGAGGGCGGTATGACGAAAGCAGAGGAGGGATCGGGTATGGGAATCAGAACGGTGTTTGCGAAAATCCGGCTGGCCGCGGCGGTATTTGCGGCGGCCTGCGGCCTGTGCGGTTGTGTGTCGTACGGGACGTCCATTGATACGACGCTGGAACTGAAGGACGATTTATCCGGCGTGCGCGTCATGGAGGTCTCCTTTGAGGACAGGACGTTTACGAGGAATTTCAGCGGGAGCCTGGAAGACCTGGACCGGGTGATTCGGGAAAACTGCCCGGAGGAGCTGACATGGAGCCGCGAGGCGAAGGACGGCAGGGAGTATTACCATGTGGAGCTGCCGTTCGATTCTCCCTTCGATTACCGGATCAAGGTCATGGTCCTTACCGGCCGGAGCGTGGATTTGACGATACAGGCGGCTGATTCTGTCTGGGAGAAGGGAATTGCCGTCAATGAGGGATTTACCAGTTCGGATCTTCTGGGGTGGCTTACGGATGCCCTTGTTGCGGAAGGAATGGTCAGCGAGGATCTGGCGGACCGTGTCTTCGGGATGGAAGGCGGGGTGCTTATTTACGACGGAGAGCATTATTCCGGCGGGATGCCCATCCGGGTGGATGAGATGACATCCGCGCCGCCGGAGAAGCTTCTGGTGCGGACGGCCATGAAGGGCGCGGACCGCTACGACCGGAGTTTCAGCGTCTGCGTGCCGCATACGTCGATGCAGGCAAACGGCGAGGAGATCAAAGCATGGCTGAACGGCCTTGTACCGGCGGACGCCGCGTCCGCTTGGGAGGTCTATGAGAACGGCGAAATGTTGACCGTGACGAAGGAAGATATGGATCTTTCGGAACTGAACGCATTCGGCCGGGCGTTTTTGAACGCCGAAGACAGCGGGGCGCGTGTGACGGATGCGGCGCCGGGGACGCAGATCTTCTCCTTTGCCGGAAACTGGGAGGAGGAGATGGATCTGTCCGCCTTTTGTTCGGGGGAGAGCGGAACCATCGACGTCGCCTACTATGTGAAGCCGGAAGACGGAGCAGAATTGGCCGGGATAACGGTGGGGGAAGAAGCGGCGGCTGGCGGGGAGAGCACTGCGTCCGGTGGTGAGAGCACGTCGGATGGGCAGCAGTCGACTGGCGGATATCCGGTAACCGGCGGCGTGGCGGACGCGGACGGTTATCTCCTGCTGTACAGCGGAAAAGCAGATCGGCTGGATGTGGATTTCGGGTTTGCGAAGGTTTACCGGATCCGGCATACGGATATTGACACAACGGTTGACGGAACCGGAAAGCTGGACCGGACCGTAACATTGACGTTTGAGCAGACGCCGGAGACAGCGCAGCGCGAGCAGATGATCAGCCGGCTGACGGAACGCGGCGAAGCAGTATCGGCGGAGGAAGCGGGGACTGACGTTTCGCCCGTCGGGATCGATGCCGGGGTTTCCGAAGACGGCTTTTCGGTCACGATACGGGCGTCGGGCGACGCGGCTGCCGTTGCGTCGGCATACAGCGGGATTTTTGACGGGAAGACGGAGATTGACTGGGAGACGTCCGGCGGCCTGTTAAGCCTGCGGAAATCGTTCTCTTACCGGGAGACCGCGGATTACGGCGAATTCCTCTCCGATGTGACGGCCGATCACGGCATCACGTATACACTGGAGTTTACCGGTACCGGCTGCGCGCCCGCGCAGACAGATCAGAAAGCGCAGGCTGCGCTTGAAGCGGCAGGCCTGAGCCGCACGGCAGACGGGAAAACGGTCATTTACGAAACGGACGGAACGTCTTACACGGTGACGGAAGCCGGTTCGGGCATCTATCTGCCCGGCATCGTCTTCTGGGTCGTGATTGTGCTTCTGGCCGTGATCGCAACGGCCGCCATCGTGAGATTTGCTGTAATGCGGAAGGGAAAGGAAAAGGCGGATCGCGCTCAGCCGCAGGACAGGACGCTTCCCCGGGACATGCGCAGGCGCGCGGAAGAGAAAGAGCTGCGGCGCGCCGTGCAGGCCGCAGAACGGGCGGAAGCCGAGGCGGCCGAAGCCGCCAGACAGCTGGCCGGAAGCGGGATGGATTTAAGCAGTCCGGAAGACGGAGCAGAGAGGAGAAAAGATGGAGATCAGTAAGGTATTATCAATATTGGAAACGGAGCCGGCGAAGGCGCTGTTTACGGAGATGTACGGGGATGCGGCGGCGGAGAATACAGCCCGTTATCAGAAACTGGTGCGGGATTTTGCGGACAGGTTCGGAGAGGCGGATGTGCATCTTTTCAGCTCGCCGGGACGCACGGAGATCAGCGGCAACCATACGGACCACAACCACGGCAAGGTGCTGGCCGGCAGCATCAATCTGGACTGCGTCGGCGCGGCCGCGGTCAACCACACGGACAGGGTCCATATCATCAGCCAGACCTTCGATCAGGAATTTACGATCGATCTCAACGATCTGGCCCCCAGCCCGGCTATGGCGGGGACGGAGGATCTGGTGAAGGGGCTTTTTAACGGCTTTCGGGAGTCCGGCTACGAGGTGGGCGGCTTTGACGCGGTGATCACCAGCAATGTGATCAGTTCCGCGGGCGTCAGTTCCTCCGCGGCGTTTGAGATGCTTCTGTGCTCGATGCTGAATACATTTTTCAATGAAGGACGTATGAGCACGGTGGCCTATGCCCACATCGGCAAATATGCGGAGAACAACTACTGGAACAAGGCGTCGGGGCTTCTCGACCAGATGGCCTGCGCGGTCGGGGGCCTGATCACGATCGATTTTTATGAGCCGCAGGCGCCGAAGGTCGAGCAGATTGCGTTTGATTTCGCCTCGCAGAATCACAGCCTGATTATTGTCAATACGGGGCGGGGACATGCGGATCTGAGCGCGGATTATTCGTCGGTGCCGAATGAGATGAAGAAGGTGGCGGAATTCTTTGGCAAAGAAGTCTGCGCGGAGATCTCCGAGGCGGAGGTGATCGCGCATCTGGCGGAGGTGCGGGCCTACGCGGGCGACCGTGCCGTGCTGCGGGCGCTGCATTTCTTCGAAGAGAACAAGCGGGTGGACGCGGAAGTCGCGGCCCTGAAAGACGGACGTTTTGAAGACTTCCTCGCGAATATCACCGCTTCCGGAAACTCCTCCTGGAAATGGCTCCAGAACTGCTATACGGATTCCAACGTACAGGAGCAGGGAATCACGGTTGCGCTGGCGCTGACGGAGCTCTTCATCGCCGAAAAGCAGCGGGGCGCCTGCCGCGTCCACGGCGGCGGCTTCGCGGGCGTGATCATGGCGATGCTGCCGAACGACCTCGTGGACGAGTACGTGAAAATGATCGACGGGGCGCTGGGAGAGGGGAGCGCCTACCGGATGAGCATCCGGCCTTACGGGGCCGTATGCGTGGACGCCCTGCTTCGCAAATGATCTGCAGGGGCCGGGGTACTTTCCCACAGCGGCATCATGCAGGAAGGGTGTCACTGGCGCCTTTCCTGCATGGAAACAAGAGAAGGGGCAGCCGTCCGGGCCGTCCCTTCTTTCACTTCGAGATGATATCGGTTCCTGATGATCCTACAGTCCTTCCGCGATCTCATAAATCAGCCGTTCCGAATCCTCCCATCCCAGACAGGGGTCGGTGATCGACTTGCCGTAGCAGTGCTCGCCGATCTTCTGGCTGCCTTCTACGAGATAGCTTTCCACCATGACGCCCTTTACCATTTCGCGGATCTCGTCGGAATGGCGGCGGCTGTGGAGCACTTCCTTGACAATGCGGATCTGCTCTTTGTACTGTTTGCCGGAGTTGGAATGGTTGGCGTCCACGATGCAGGCCTTGTTCTTCACGTCCCGCTCCTCATAGAGCCGGTGCAGCAGGATCAAATCCTCATAGTGGTAGTTGGGCAGGTATTGCCCGTGCTTGTTGACCGCGCCGCGCAGAATCGTATGGGTCAGCGGATTCCCCGGCGTGTGGACCTCGTAGCCGCGGAAAATGAACTCGTGCGCGCCCTGGGCCGCCACCACGGAATTCAGCATGACCGTCAGATCGCCGCTCGTGGGATTCTTCATGCCCACGGGCACGTCGCAGCCGCTGGCTACCAGACGGTGCTGCTGATTCTCGACCGAACGGGCGCCGACGGCGATGTAGGACATCAGATCCGACAGGTAACGCAGGTTCTCCGGATAGAGCATTTCGTCCGCCGTGGTCAGGCCGGTTTCCTGCACCACGCGCATATGCAGGCGGCGGATCGCGATGATGCCCTCGTACATGTTGGGCTTCTTCTCCGGATCCGGCTGGTGCAGAAGGCCCTTGTAGCCCTCGCCGGTGGTGCGGGGCTTATTCGTATAGACGCGGGGGATGAGGATCAGCTTGTCTTTCACCTTTTCCTGAACAGGCACCAGGCGGCTGACATACTCGAGCACCGAATTCTCGTGATCAGCGGAACAGGGGCCGATGATTACCAGAAAACGGTCGTCTTCACCGGTCAGTACCTTTCGGATTTCTTCGTCTCTCTGCGCTTTCACCTCAGCCAGACCCGCGGGCAGCGGAAACTGCTCCCGAATCTCGGCGGGAGTCGGCAGTTTGTTGATAAATTCAAGTCCCATTACAAATGTCTCCTAGTTCAATCAGAATTCCCCCGAAAAGCCGGTACTCACCGGCTGTACGTACACCCGTCACCCGCACGCTGTGGTCCCCGTCCGCACCGCGTAACCGGTCAGTTCATGCGTTCCTCGAAATCCGGGATACCGTCTCCGTCCAGATCCACGAATGGCGGCGGCGCGCCCGGTCCGCCGTAGAATTCCTTGCCGACGACGTTGCGGGTCTGGCGTGCCTCCTCGACAGCGGAGGAGAGCATGCGCCGTACCTCCATGGGCCGCTTGATGTTCTTAAGGACGATATCGACGGTGGCGTCTACACGGGTCTTCACAATGATATCGCCGGTGCCGAAAATCTTGCCGCCGAGACTCTGCCTGCAGGTCAGGTCAACAATGCGGTAGAGCAGGGTTTCCTCGAGAGTCGTGTTGAGAAAACCGGTTTTTACCATCAGACGCTCGTCTTCGATATAATACTTGGTAAAGCTTAACGGGAACCAGAGATGATGCTTGCGATCCTGCCAGAGGATGCCGCGCATATCATTTACATTCAATGTTTCTGCCATATCCGTACCCCTTTCTCAGGTATCATCCTGCATAATCGGTAAATCATGCATATTCTAACACGCGAAAAGGGAGATGTAAAGAAAGATATTTTAAAATATGGCTGAAAATCTGCTTGAAATCCGTCATCCTATGAGATACAATTATAATCGGCAGAGATTGGATTCACCGGATGGATGCTACTGACATTCGTCCGGCTGCAAAATATTTTTAATGGAGGACTGCAAAATGAGTAATTCGGCACAAACTTCAGCAGGCAGCAGGATCGCCAGGCTGCTTGATGAAAACAGTTTTGTTGAAGTCGGCGCATACGTGACGGCGCGTGCCACCGATTTCAACATGACAGGCAAGGATACACCGGCTGACGGCGTCGTGACAGGCTACGGCACCATCGGCGGCTGCCTTGTCTATGTGTACAGCCAGGACGCTTCCGTGCTGGGCGGCTCCATGGGCGAGATGCATGCGAAGAAGATTGCAGCGGTTTATGCGATGGCCATGAAGATGGGCGCGCCCGTCATCGGTCTTCTGGACTGCGCCGGCCTGCGGCTGCAGGAAGCCACGGACGCCCTTCACGGCTTCGGCGAACTCTACATGAGCCAGACGATGGCTTCCGGCGTGATTCCGCAGATCGCGGCCATTTTCGGCACCTGCGGCGGCGGTATGGCCGTATCAGCGGCGCTTGCCGATTTCACGCTGATGGAGTCGAAGAAGGCGAAGCTGTTCGTCAACGCCCCCAATGCCATCGACGGCAATTATGTGGGCAAATGCGACACCTCCGCGGCGGAGTTCCAGGGAGAGAAGGCCGGTATGGTCGACTTTACGGGAACTGAGGATGAGGTTCTTGCGAAGGTGCGCGAACTGATCGGCGTGCTGCCGGCGAATAACGAGGACGATATGTCCTACGATGTCTGCGAGGATGATTTGAACCGTGCCTGCGAGGGACTGGAAGGTTTCGCGAAAGACACGGCGGCTGCCCTGAGCCAGATTTCCGACGGCGGCTACTTCCTGGAGACGAAGGCGATGTACGCGCCTTCCATGGTGACCGGCTTTATCCGCTTGAACGGCAATACCGTGGGCTGCGTCGCGAACCGCAGCGAGGTTCTGGATGAGAAGGGCGAGAAGAAGGATAGCTATGACGCGGTGCTGACGGCCGAGGGCTGCGTGAAAGCGGCGGAATTCGTTGACTTCTGCGACGCGTTTAATATCCCGGTGCTGACGCTTGTGAACGTGAAGGGCTATAAGGCTGATACCTGCAGCGAACGCCGTATGGCGAAGGCGGCGGCGAAGCTTACTTATGCTTATGCGAACGCCAGCGTGCCGAAGGTAACGGTGGTGGTCGGCGAGGCGTTCGGCACGGCTTACCTGACGATGGCGAGCAAATCCTGCGGCGCCGATCTGGTCTACGCGTGGCCGACGGCTGCGATCGGCATGATGGATGCCCAGGCCGCGGTCAAGATCATGTACGCCGACGAGATTGCAAAGGCGGACGACGCCGTGGCATTGATTCGTGAGAAGGCGGCCGAGTATCAGACGCTTCAGTCCAGCGCTGTTGCGGCGGCAAAGCGCGGCTATGTCGATGATATTATCCCCGCGGAGGATACCCGCAAGCGCGTGATCGCCGCGTTCGAGATGTTATTCACAAAGAGAGAGGACCGTCCGGCCAGGAAGCATGGTACGGTCTAGGCGAGGTGACAGGCGTATGAAACAGATTAAGAAGCATTTCGTATGGTTACTCTGTGCGGTTCTCTGCCTGATGAGCCTGACGGCCTGCGCAAAGGCGGAAGAGCAGGAAGCTCCCCTGGATCCGCAGACAACCGCCTATATGGTGCAGACAGCCGGTGATTTCCTGGAGGAAGTCGCCACCATGGAAGAGGGCGAGATGGGCATGATCATCGACCAGCAGCTGGCGGAACCCGGCGTCATTTCGGGTCTTGAGAGCTACATGGCTGTGAAGTCCGATCTTGGCGCGCTGGTTTCCGTTTCGGGACAGGGAACGGTGTCGGAGGTCGAAGGCGGCTATGAGATCGCGGTCGACGCCCAGTTTGAGAAGCGTGTGTGCCAGTTTGTGCTGGGCGTGGACGAGGATATTGCCCAGGTCACATCCATGGCCTTCAATCCGGTCTACAGCCTGGGGGAGAATATGACCAAGGCTGCGCTGAATACGCTGATGGGTATGGGAACCGTGTTTGTGGTACTGATCTTTATCAGCCTTCTGATCAGCTGCTTTAAGTATATCAATGTCATCGAGAAGAAGATGAAAGAGAAGAAAGCCGCGCCCGCACCTCAGGCGGCAGCGGCGCCCGCTCCGGTTCCGGCGGCGGTTCCCGCTCCGGCAGAGGAGGACGTGACCGATGATCTGGAACTCGTGGCGGTTATCACCGCGGCGATCGCGGCGGCTTCGGAGAATACGGTTCCGGCAGACGGACTGGTGGTCCGCTCGATTCGCCGGGTACCGAACAGCAAGTGGAAAAATGCGTAACTCATGTCAATCATTTTAGGAGGATTTATATCATGAAAAATTATACGATCACAGTCAATGGCAATGTGTATGAAGTAACCGTAGAAGAAGGCGTTTCCACAGGCGCTCCGGCCGCAGCTCCCAAGGCAGCCCCGAAGCCAGCGGCTCCCAAGGCAGCCCCGGCGGCTCCGAAGCCCGCTGCACCCGCAGGCGCTGCCGGCGCTGTCGCCGTGACCGCTCCGATGCCCGG
>CANQFR010000047.1 GCA_947599905.1 uncultured Lachnospiraceae bacterium | reverse complement strand
ATGGCAAAAGCTCTGGTGGAACACCCGGAGGAAGTGACCGTCACCGAAACCGAGAAGGATGGAGAGACCATCGTTGAACTGAAAGTGGCTCCTTCCGATATGGGCAAAGTTATTGGAAAGCAGGGCAGGATCGCGAAGGCCATACGTTCTGTCGTCAAGGCTGCCGCAGCCAAAAACGACAAGAAAGTGGTTGTTGAAATTGAATGATTGAGCGGTATCCGCTCGGATATGTTTTCCGGGAAGCTGCAACGCTTCCCGAAAACATACCGCATGAAAGGGACGGTATGGAACAGACATTGCGTGTGGGAGTGATCACCTCAACGCACGGGATACGCGGAGAAGTGAAGGTTTTTCCCACGACGGACGATCCGCAGCGTTTTCGCAAGCTTAAGGACGTGCTTTTGGACACCGGCCGCGGGCTGCAGCCGATGGAAGTGGAGCAGGTCCGTTTCTTTAAGAATATGGTCATCGTGAAGTTTAAGGGATTAGACAGCATTGACGATGTGGAGATATTTAGGGGCAGGGATCTGCTCGTGAGCCGTGAAAATGCAGTCGAGCTCGGGCCGGATGAGTATTTTATCGCGGATCTGATCGGCCTTCTGGTGGTGACGGACGAAGGCGAGCGCCTGGGGACGCTTACGGATGTGCTGCAGACAGGCGCTAACGACGTCTATGTCGTGAAGACGGACGCCGGAAAGGAAATCTTTTTGCCTGCGATTAAACAGTGTATTCTGGATACGGATCCGGAGGCGGGTAAGATTACGGTGCATGTGCTGGACGGGCTGCTGGATCTGTAGCGGAAGTGGAGAGGACGCATGAATTTTTATATCATGACATTGTTTCCGGATATGGTCATGAACGGACTTGGCACCAGTATCACCGGCCGCGCGATTGAGAAGGGCGCGATCGGTGTGGAGGCGGTCAATATCCGCGACTATGCGATTAACAGGCACGGGCAGGTGGATGATGCGCCTTACGGCGGCGGCGCCGGTCAGGTCATGCTCGCGGCGCCGATTATCGACTGCTATGAAGCGCTCTGCGCGCGGATCGGCAGGCGGCCGCGGGTGCTCTATATGACGCCGCAGGGGCGTGTCTTTAACCAGACGGTCGCCCGCGAGCTGGCCAGCGAGGAAGACCTTGTCTTTCTCTGCGGCCATTATGAGGGCGTGGACGAGCGGACCCTTGAGATTCTGAACACGGAAAACCTGTCGATCGGCGATTATGTGCTGACGGGCGGCGAGCTTCCGGCGATGGTGATGATCGACTGCATCTCCCGTCTGGTGCCCGGCGTCCTCCATAACGACGCATCGGCGGAAATCGAATCTTTCCACGATAACCTTCTGGAATACCCGCAGTATTCGCGGCCGGAAGAGTACCGCGGCATGAAGGTGCCGGAAGTGCTTCTCAGCGGCCATCATAAGAATATCGAAACCTGGAGGCGGCTGGAGTCCGTCAGGCGCACCTTCGACCGCCGACCCGATCTGCTGGCAGGGGCGAACCTCTCGAAGAAAGAGAGCGAGTATCTGGCTGAGCTGCGCGCGGAGGCGGCGGGGGAGTTTTCGGCGGAAGACTTTTGAGCATAGACGTCTGGCCGGAGTACTTTCAGACGGAATACCTTTGGCCGGAGTACTTTCAGCCGGAGTACTTTTATGAAAAAGTACTTGCATTTACCGAAAAGATATGTTAGAATCCTTTATTGTGACAAATAAGAGATGGTCCTCTGTTACGGCATTTTCTCGTATTAAGAACATCAAATAGATGGAAGGAGATTCACATGAACGACATTATTAAGAACATCGAGGCGGCACAGCTGAAAGAGAAAGTGCCGGAGTTCCGCGTCGGCGACACGGTGCGCGTACACAACCTGATCAAGGAAGGTAACCGTGAGAGAATTCAGATCTTTGAGGGAACCGTGATCAAGCGTCAGAACGGCGGAGCGAGAGAGACATTTACGGTCCGTAAGACTTCCGGCGGCATCGGCGTTGAGAAGACCTGGCCGCTTCATTCCCCATCTGTGGCGGATGTTGAGGTTGTCCGCAGAGGTAAGGTCAGAAGAGCGAAGCTGTTCTACTTAAGAAAGCGCGTCGGCAAGGCCGCGAAGGTCAAAGAGCTTGTCAGATAATTGATGGATTTGCAGGAAAAGGGACAATAAGTTATTTATTGTCCCTTTCTTAAACTGCTGCAGATCCGGTATGGCATGTCAGAAAGTCAGGAGCTGGATTGTGGAATTTTATCAGGAAGAGACCAGCATTCTGCAGAAGGCAGTCTGCTGGATTGTTGATGTCGTCGTCGTCATCTCCCTGGCCTGGTTCGTCGTCTACGCCTTCGGGACGCAGGTGAAGATTTCCGGGCAGTCGATGACGCCGGCGCTTGCGGGGGAAGACGTGGTACTGATGAACCGTCTTGCGTATGATCTCGGCGATCCGGGACGGTTCGATGTGGTTGTATTTTCCAGAGACGACCATAAGACCAATGTGAAGCGTGTGATCGGTCTGCCCGGGGAGACCGTGCAGATCACGGGCGGCGTTATTTATATTAACGGAAAGCCGCTGGAGGCGGAGGGGACGCTGGATTATGCGGCGCTTTCGGGACTGGCGGAGAATCCGGTGATTCTGGAGGACGACGAGTATTTCCTGCTCGGTGATAACCGGGACTCCAGCGAGGACAGCCGTTTCGCAAATATCGGCAATGTGAAGCGTTCCCAGATCATGGGGAAGGTATGGTTTCGCGTCCTTCCGATTATAAATATCGGGCCGGTACACTGAAACGCCTGCCGTGGCCTGTGAAACGGCCTTATGGGAACCTTATGAACAGACAGAATGGTGATGGACAATGAATATTCAATGGTATCCGGGGCACATGACGAAGGCCCGGCGCGCGATGCAGGAGGACGTGAAACTGGTCGATCTGCTGATCGAGCTGGTCGATGCGCGCGTGCCTGCCGCGAGCCGTAATCCGGACATCGAGAGCCTGGGGGCCGGCAAGGAACGGCTCCTCATTTTGAATAAAGCCGATCTGGCGGATGAAGCTGCGTCCGCGGCCTGGGAGCGGTATTTTACGTCGAAAGGGTATGCGGTCGTAAAGGCCGATTCCAGAAACGGCGCCCAGCTGAAGAAGGTGAATGCGGCGGTGCAGACCGTCTGCAGCGATAAGATCGAGCGCGACCGCAGACGGGGAATCGTCGGGCGTCCTGTACGCGCGATGGTCGTAGGGATCCCGAATGTCGGCAAATCGACATTTATTAATTCTTTCGCGGGCAAGGCCAGTGCGAAGACCGGCAACAAACCGGGCGTCACCAGGGGGAACCAGTGGATTCGCCTCAGTAAGACGCTGGAACTGCTCGACACGCCGGGGCTTCTGTGGCCGAAGTTCGAAGACGCGGAAGTGGGACTGCATCTGGCGATGACCGGTGCGATCAACGACCAGATCTTAAATATTGAGGAACTGGCATTTCAGTTGATTCGGCTTCTGGAGCGGCAGAATCCGGGAACGTTGGCGAAGCGTTACGGAGTCGGGGAAGACGGTGCGATCAGTCTGGAAGAGATTGCCGTCCGGCGGGGCTGCCTCGTCAGGGGCGGCGGCGCGGATACCGCGAAGGCCGCGGGGCTGTTGCTGGATGATTTCCGCAGCGGGCGGCTGGGCCGGATTACGCTTGAACTGCCGCCGGAGACCGCACAGGGATGAGAGAAAATGGCTGAGAAGCGGGGGGCTGGCGTTTCGCTGAATGGATTACGTGGAGAGAGATGGAGAAGCGACTGGGGTGGGAAACGGTGAAAGGCCTACGGGGGAGAGACGGAGAAACGACTGGGGTGGAAACGGTGAAGGACTACGGGGGAGAGACGGAGAAACGGCAGAGGAGGGAACGGAAGATGCGGGAGCTGAAAGGGGAACGGCTTGAAGCGGAACTTGCGCGCCTCAGGCTCATGCGGCAGTATGAAGAGCAGTATCCGGACTGCGCTTTTATCTGCGGAATCGACGAGGCGGGCCGCGGGCCGCTCGCGGGACCGGTGGCGGCCGGTGCGGCGATATTGCCGAAAGACTGTACAATCCTCTATCTGAACGATTCGAAGAAGCTGTCGGAGAAGCGTCGCGAGGAACTGTTCGCGGAGATACAGGAGAAGGCGGTGGCTTACGCTGTGGGCATTGTGCCGCCGGAACGGATCGATGAGATCAATATCCTGCAGGCGACTTATGAGGCGATGCGCAAGGCCATTTCCGCTCTGCCGGTCCGGCCGGATCTGCTCTTAAACGACGCCGTTACGATACCGCAGGTGGCGATCCGGCAGATTCCGATCATTAAGGGAGATGCAAAGAGCGTATCCATCGCCGCGGCGAGTATTCTCGCGAAGGTGACGAGGGACCGCATGATGATGGAATATGATAAACTGTATCCGCAGTATGGCTTCGCAAAGCACAAGGGTTACGGAACCGCGGCGCATATTGCGGCGCTGCGCGAGTACGGGCCGTGTCCAATCCACAGACGCACTTTTATCGGCAATTTTGTCCGGTCATGAGCGGGTGCGAATGGACGACAGGAGCGATGCGTCGGCCGGCGGCGGAGAGGTTCGGCGGAATGATTTCGCTGCTGGGAAAAGCAGGGGGGACGGATGGAAAACAAACGCGCGACAGGCGGCCGCTATGAGGAGATGGCGGCCGCGTTTCTTGAGGAGAAGGGCTATCAGATACTCGAACGTAATTACAGGGAACGCAGCGGAGAGATCGACCTGATCGCCCGCGATGGCCGCTATCTGGTCTTTGTGGAGGTCAAATACCGCAGGGATACGGGGAGCGGTTATCCGGAGGAGGCGGTCAATGCGCGCAAACAGGCAAGGATCCGGCACGCGGCTGCCTATTATCTGTACAGCCGCCGTTATCCGTCGGATACTCCCTGCCGCTTTGATGTGGTGTCGATTCTAGGCACTGAGATCAGATTGATTGCAGATGCCTTTTGAACCCACGGAGATTTATCCTGGGCCGCAGTCAGGAATCAGAGGGGATACGGTGAATATTCAAGTTCAGGAGGAAGTACGGATGGAAAACAGGATTCCATTGATATACAAAACGGAGCGGAAGCTGCCGCGGCTGCGGGTTTCGGCGGACGGCGCGACGCCGTATCTGGAGTTCCCGCTTTTGAAGGAAAGCGGGCTGGTGGCGCACGCATTTTCGACAAGGCTGGGCGGCGTCAGTACCGGTGAGTTTGCGACGATGGATTTCTCCGTCAGCAGAGGCGATCCGAAGGAACTTGTGCGGGAGAATTACCGGCGGATGGCGAAAGCGATCGGCGTCGATCCGGACCGGATCGTTCTTTCGTATCAGACACATACGACAAATGTACGGAGGGTTACGGAAGCGGATGCGGGGAAAGGCGTCCTGCGGGAGCGTGATTACCGGGATGTGGACGGACTGATCACGAATGTCGCCGGGATTACCCTCGTTACCTTTTACGCTGACTGCGTGCCGCTGTATTTCCTCGATCCCGTCCATCGGGCGATCGGCCTGTCGCATTCCGGCTGGCGTGGAACGGTGGCGCGTATGGGCCGGAAGACGCTTGAGGCGATGAGCAGGGAGTTTCAGACGGATCCTGCGGATGTGCTCTGCTGCATCGGACCGAGCATCTGCCAGGACTGCTTCGAAGTCGGGGCGGAAGTGATCGCGGAATTTAAGGAAGCTTTCGATGAGAAGCACTGGTCGGCGCTATTCTATGCGAAGGAGAACGGCAAATACCAGCTCGATCTGTGGAAGGCGAATGAAATTGTCCTTCTGGAGGCCGGCGTGCGGCCGGAGCATCTGGAGATCACGGACCTGTGTACGCGCTGCAATCCGGATTATCTGTTCTCACACCGTGCGCATGGGAGCAGGAGAGGAAATCTCGCCGCGTTTCTGTGCCTGAAGGAAGGGTGAGAGAAACTGTCGAATCGCGAAAAAGCCGCACAGTGGAAAACCGCGGCACAGTGGAAAACCGCGGCACAGTGGAAAACCGCGGCAACCGCCGCACAGCGAAACATCACCGCCTGAACAAATGATATCCAACGACAAACAGGAGCCGAAGCGGCCCCTGTTTTGTAGTATCGGTAATCTCTGTTCCGATGTTTTCTGTTTATTTGTCGTCCTGCTTCAGATACAGATGGCGCGGCAGACCGTTTACCATCACGCAGGGGTAGTCGCCCTGAATCAGCGGGTTCACATAGTCGATGAAATCCTCGGTTACGTAGGTGCCTTCTTTGTTGATCCACTCGCGCGGTACGAGCTTTTCGTCGTTGGCGATCCTGTGGACGTCGTAGACGCCTGTCGCGGACTGATACGGGTCGTTGGACACGCGGTCGATAACGACCATCATACCGGAATCGCCTTCATCGGCCGCTTTCACCGCCGCGCCGCCGACCATGAACGCTTCGTTGATGTCGGTACGGGAAGCAAGGTGGGAAGCGCTTCTCTGCAGCGTGGAGAACTCGATGGCGCGTGTCTTGCAGCCGATGGTGTGGGCGACGAGGTTCGCCAGATAGGTGGCGGAACCGGTCAGCTGCTTATGGCCGAAAGCGTCCACATAATCGGTAGCGCCGCCGGCTTCGCTGACATAGGTGCCGTCCTTCAGCTTAATGCCTTCGGAGATGGCTACGAAGACGGTGGACTTCTTCGCAAGCAGAGATTTTACCTTCTCAAGGAACTTATCAATATCGAACGGAACCTCAGGCAGATAGATCAGGTCGACGCCCTCGCAGTCTTCGCCCTTCGCGAGCGCGGCAGCGCCGGTCAGCCAGCCTGCGTTGCGGCCCATGATCTCGATGATCGTGACCTGTTCCTTCTTGTAGGAGAAACCGTTGCCGTCGCGGATGACTTCCTTCGTGGAAGTGGCGATGTACTTGGCGGCGCTTCCGTAACCGGGCGTATGGTCGGTGAGCGCCAGGTCGTTGTCGATGGTCTTCGGCACGCCGACGAACTTCTGGCTCGCGCCGGTCAGCATCGCGTAATCGGACAGCTTCTTGATCGTGTCCATGGAATCGTTGCCGCCGATATAAATGAAGCACTCGATGTCCAGCTTATTCAGGATCTCAAAAATCTTCTTATAGATCTCCTGATCCTCGTGGATCGCCGGCAGCTTATAGCGGCAGGTGCCGAGGAATGCGGACGGGGTGCGCTTTAAGATCTCGACGTCCAGCTCATTCTTGATATAGTCGGACAGGTCCACGTACTTCTCATCCAGAAGTCCCTGAATACCGTTGCGCATGCCGTATACCTTCTTGGCGCCGCGGTCGATGGCGGTGCGGAATACGCCTGCGAGGCTGGAATTGATGACGGCCGTCGGGCCGCCGGACTGGCCTACGATGACATTACCATGCATAATTTGTAACCTCCGTTTATCATTTTGTCGTTTGCACTGCATCAATACAATCGTTGCAGATTATAACACAATCGGCTGAGAAATACCAGTATCTTTTCAGATTTTTTATCATATTGCGGCCATTGCGGTCTTAAAGGATTGCGGCTTTCAATCTGCGGCCGCCGCTTAAGGCCGCCCGCCGCGTTCTGATGTCGCCCGGCCCTCGCCGAAGTATCTGTCAAGAAAATAATTGATCTCCGCGCCGATGAAGAGGATGCAGATGCAGATATAGAGCCAGAGCATCAGCATGACTACGGCCGTCAGGCTTCCGTACATGTAGGAGTAGTTGCTGAAATTGCTGAAATAGATGGAGAACAGCGCCGAAAATACAATCCAGCCAAGCGTGGAAAACAGCGCCCCCGGCATCTGGCTCCTGAGCGACTGGTGCTTGTGCGGCAGCCATTTATAGAGGCCGGAGAAGACGATGATCAGCAGGAATAAAGTCGCGAAGGAGCGGAGCGAGTAGACCAGATCCGCAAAGTCGGCAAGTTTCGGAAACCAGCGGAGGACAAAGGTGTAGATTGAACTGCCCAGAACAAGGAGCAGAAGGCTGCCGATACAGGCGATGATGAAGAAAAAGGTATAGCAGGAGCTGATGAGACGGCGGATCAGGTATCCGCGGTTTCTTGGACTTTCATAGACCCGGTTCAAGCCGCGCTCAATGCCCAGCATTCCGCGGGAGGCGGACCAGAGGGCCGTGATGGCGGAAATGGAGATGATCGTGGCCGGGGATTTGGTGTAGAGGTCGTCAATGATGCCGACCACCAGCGCGTCCAGCATATCCGGCATGATCGTGACCATCAGTTCCATCAGGTCTGATTTCTGGATGGCGGGAATCAGCTGTATCAGGGTCAGAAGCAGCATAATAAACGGAAAAAAGGAAATGATGATGAAAAAAGACGACTGGGCGGCGTATACGGTGACCTCGTCTTTTCTGAATTTATCAAAAATCTCCTTGCCATAGACGAGCAGTGCGGCCATTGTGCTTCCTCCCGGACGGTTTCGGTTTGCGCTTCTGTTCTATTATAACCGCAATCGGCGGATTTGAAAAGAATGAATTTTTGCTATTCATTTCAGAAAAGATATGTTAAGATGATAGTATAGGCAGTTGGTTTCGGCTATCTGTAACGACTCACGGCAGGAGAACGACTATGAACAGACTCTGGTACCCGGCGCCCGCGAAGGACTGGAACAGCGCGCTGCCGCTGGGCAACGGCTTTATGGGTGCAATGTGCTTCGGCGGCAACCTCATCGACCGCTTTCAGCTGAACGCCGACAGTCTCTGGTACGGCGGCTTCCGTGACCGGATCAATCCGGACGCGGGGAAGAATATCGAAGAAATCCGGCGGCTGATCGCCGAGGGGAAGATCGCTGAGGCGGAGAAGCTTGCCGTGCTGTCCCTGACCGGGATCCCGGAATATCAGCGGCATTACGAGCCGCTCTGTGATCTGTTCCTGATCCCGGAAACCGGCGTGCGCGTCTCCACTTTTCAGCTGAAGGACGGCAGGAACCGGCAGATCTATGAGATGCTGCCCTGCGACAATTATGTCCGGCAGCTTGATATTGATACGGGCATTCATACGGTGTCTTATACCATTAACGGCGTTTCCCACGTCCGCGAAACTTTTCTGTCTTATCCGGACCGGGTCATGGCGATCCGCTGTACGGGTGCGGAAAGCTCTGTGCTGATCGAACGGGGAATCTATCTGGAGTCCCTCAGGAAACTGGACGGCCGTACCCTCTGTCTGGAGGGACAGGCGGGGGCGGACGGCGTGCGGTACTGCTTCTGCATTCGTGCGGTTAAGGGCGCGCTCGGAATCATCGGAAGAACGTTAAAGTTAAGCGGCGACGCGGTTCTGCTTGCCTCGGCGGAGACCAGCTTCTATAGCGATGACCCGCTGAAAGCTGTTCTGGATCGCGTCAGTCAGGCGGAGAGTCTCGGTTATGAGAAACTGCGTGCGCGGCACATCGGGGATTTCGCTCCGATCATGGACCGCTGCCGGCTTCATATCGACGGGCCGGCTTCGGATGAACTTCCCACGGACGAACGTCTTGCGGCGGTTCAGAGCGGCAGGGACGATATCGGCCTTGTGAACCTGTCCTTCGCCTATGGCCGTTATCTGCTCGCCGCCTCTTCCCGTCCGGGAAGCCTGCCGGCGAACCTGCAGGGCATATGGAACGACAGCTTCACGCCGGCCTGGGACAGCAAATTCACGATCAATATTAATCTTCAGATGAATTACTGGCCCGCGGAGAGCTGCGCGCTTTCGGAGATGCACCTGCCGCTCTTTGAACATATCAAGCGAATGTATCCCCATGGCCGGGAGGCGGCCGAAAAGATGTACGGCGCGCGGGGCTGGACAGCCCACCATAATACCGATATCTGGGGCGACTGCGCGCCGCAGGACGCACTGGCGCAGTGTACCTACTGGCCGATGGGCGCGGCCTGGCTCTGCCTGCATATTTTCGAGCATTACCGCTATACCGGGGATGAGGGATTCCTTGCGGAATATCTTCCTTACGCTAAGGAAGCGGCGCTCTTTTTCGAGGACATCCTGACGGAGAATGCAAATGGGGAGCTCGTGGTATCGCCTTCCGTATCTCCCGAGAATCGCTACCGTCTGCCGGACGGAGAGACAGCGGCCCTCTGTATGGGCGCGTCCATGGACAGCCAGATTCTGCGGGAACTTTTCGGCGGTCTGCTTGCGCTTGGCAGCCCGACTGAGGACGAGCGGGCGCGCTGCAGTGAGATCCTGCGCAGACTTCCGCCGGTCAGGGTTGAAGCAAACGGTACGATTCAGGAGTGGGCGGAGGCTTATGAGGAGGTCGAACCCGGCCACCGTCATATTTCGCATCTGTTTGCCTTGTACCCGGCCTCGCAGATCGACTTCACCGACAGGCGCCTTTCGGAGGCCGCCGAGAAGACGCTGATTCGACGGCTCGAACACGGCGGCGGGCATACCGGCTGGTCCCGGGCGTGGATCATCAATCTGTGGGCGAGGCTGCGCCGCGGCGGGCGCGCCTGGGAGGACCTGCGGAAGTATTTCGAGATTTCGGTGCTTCCCAATCTGTTCGACAACCATCCGCCGTTTCAGATCGACGGGAATTTCGGCACCACCGCGGCGATTGCGGAGATGCTTCTGCAGAGCCAGAACGGCCGGCTGATCTTCTTCCCGGCCCTGCCTGACGCGTGGAAGAGCGGTTCGGTCACGGGCCTTCGCGCGCGGGGCGGGATCACCGCTGATCTGAAGTGGGAAGGGCGCAGGGGCGCTGTCACACTGAAAACTCCCGCAGCGAAGACGGTTTTGATCGAAGATATCGGCGAGACCGTTTTGCAGGCGGGCGAGAATACATTTTATATAACAATCAAGTACGAGGGGGAGACATGATGGGAAAGGCAAAATTCACGAAACTGGAAAAGTACTGGATTCTCTACGACGTGGGGAATTCCGCCTTTACGCTTCTGGTAGCAACGATCCTGCCGATCTATTTTAACTATCTTGCGGGGCAGGGCGGCGTCAGCGAGGCGGACGCCTTGGCCTACTGGGGCTACGCGATGTCGGTATCGACGCTTCTCGTGGCGGTGATCGGGCCGGTCTTCGGCACCGTCGCCGATACGGACGGATACAAGAAACCGATCTTTACGATCTGCATGATGGTGGGCGTTATCGGCTGCGCGGCGATGTCGCTGCCGGTGCCGTGGATTATATTTCTGGCGATCTTCGTCATCGCGCGTGTGGGCTATGCGGCGAGCCTGGTATTCTACGATTCCATGCTGGCGGACGTGACGGAGCCGGACCGGATGGATCAGGTGTCGTCGTCCGGCTACGCCTGGGGCTATATCGGCAGCTGCATTCCGTTCATTATCAGCCTTCTGTTCGTTCTGGGCAATGAGACCCTCGGCATCAGCATGGGAACGGTCATGGCGATCGCGTTTTTCATCAACGCGTTCTGGTGGCTTGGAGTGACGCTGCCGCTTCTGCGGAATTTCAAACAGAGGCACGGCGTGGAAAAGCAGTCCCATCCGGTGCGCGACAGCTTTTCCCGACTTCTGCGGGTGTTTAAGGATCTGAAAAAGCATAAGAAGATCTGGCTGTTCCTGCTGGCGTTCTTTTTCTATATCGACGGCGTCTACACGATCATCGATATGGCGACGGCCTACGGCAGCGCCATCGGACTGGATACGACGGGACTTCTGCTGGCGCTTCTGGTGACGCAGATCGTGGCCTTCCCGTTCGCGATCCTCTTTGGCTGGGCGGCAAAGAAATATAAGAATACAAACCTGATCAAGCTCTGTATCTTCTGCTATTTCCTGATCGCGCTGTTTGCGATCCAGCTGGATAAGCAGTGGGAGTTCTGGTTCCTTGCGGTCTGCGTCGGCATGTTCCAGGGCGGTATCCAGGCGCTGTCGCGGTCGTATTTCGCAAAGATCATTCCGCCTGAGAAGTCCGGGGAGTTCTTCGGAATCTTCGATATCTGCGGCAAGGGTGCGGCTTTTCTCGGCACGGCGATTGTCGGCGCCATGACCCAGCTGACCCAGAATCCTTCGAGCGGCGTCGGAACGCTGGCGATCTTGTTCGCAGCGGGCTTCGTGCTGTTTGGAATGGCGGCGAAAGAGACGGAAAGGGCCTGAATTCAGATGGACGCGCGTACATTTATCGATATTATGCGGACGACTGGCCGCTTAAAGGACATGACCCGGCACTCCTGGACCGCCGGCGGGCGGCACGAGAGCGTAGCCGAACATACCTACCATCTGCTGATGATGGCGTATTTCTGCAGGGACGAGTTCCCGGAGGCGAATATGGTGCGGGTCATGGAAATGTGCCTGTTCCACGATATGGGCGAGGCATTCACCGGCGATATTCCCACCTTTGAGAAGACGGGCGCGGACGAGGGGGAGGAAGCGCGGCAGGCGGCGGCCTGGATCGATACCCTGCCGGAGGAGTACCGGGGGCAGGTGCGCTCTTTGTTTGCGGAGATGGATGCGATGCAAAGCACAGAGGCGAAGATTTATAAGGCGCTTGATAAGCTGGAGGCGGTGATCCAGCATAACGAGGCGGATATCGCGACCTGGCTTCCGTTGGAATATCAGCTGAACCTGGACTACGGGCAGAAAGAAACTCAGTTTTCGGAGTTCTTTCAGAAGGTGCGCCAGCTTGCGAAGGAAGACTCGGAGGAGAAGATCAAGAGAGAAAAACAGAATAATTAAGCGATTTTCGCCTGATTCTACCAACGGTCGGTTGCCCTTCCGGCCCGGAATTGCTACATTGAGGCCATAAATTAAAGGAGGCGGCCAATATGTATCAGAATGAAAATGAACGGTTCGGCGCGTTTATCACGCAGCTGCGGAAAGAGAAGAACATGACCCAGAAGGAGCTGGCGGACCGGCTGTACGTGTCGGATAAGGCAGTAAGCAAATGGGAGAGGGGCTTAAGTATGCCCAACGTGTCGCTTCTGCTTCCGCTGGCGGAGGTACTGGGCGCGACGGTCACGGAACTTCTGAAGGGAGAGCGGCTGGCGGCGGACCGGCAGATGGGCATCCGTGAAGTGGAGGAACTGGTGACCTATTCCGTCGGTATGAGCGCGGAACAGCAGAAAGCGTGGGAGAATAAGAAGGGCGTCTGGAAGCATCGTTACTGGTGCTGTTTCGGTGCAGTGTTGGGGGAGATCGCGGTACTAATTGGAATCGGCGTGCCGATTGTGGAGATGTCCTCCAGTGTGTTCCTAGTTTGCGGGCTGATGCTGCTTTTCGGCCTCTGGGCCTGCTTCCGAATGGAGCCGCGGCTTCCGGCTTATTACGATGAGAATAAGATCAGCTTCGTCCAGCAGGGCGCCTTTAAGATCTCCGTACCGGGTGTCTATTTCAATAACCGGAACTGGCCCCATATCGTGGACGCACTGCGGGCGGAGATTTTGAGCGTGGCGGTTGGTTATCCGCCGGTGTTCTGGCTGATCTACCGGTTTGCGGGACCGTGGATGAGCGAAGGGGCTTCGCCGGTGGCCATCGCGGTGCAGATGATCGTGGTGCTTGCGGCATGTTTATTTATCTTTGTGCCGATCGTGTGGATGGCGAAGAAGTATGAATAATCCCGGTTTCATGTCTAGGTTTCATTGACAGAAATTCCAGAAAATTCAGAAAAAGGATGACAACCACCCGATTTCATGTTACAATGGTTGCAGGGTTTCAGCAAATGAGCCACGCAAAGGACATGGGCCACGCAAACGGACATGAGCCACGCAAACAGGCAAATCAGCCATGCAACAGGGGAGAGGGGTACGAATGAAGCTGAATTACAGGAGAACTTTTTTTATCGGACTGGCGTTTCTGTCAATTTCTGCATTCTGGCAGATGTACGACAACATTATTCCGCTGATCCTTCAGGGAACATTTCACTTGAATGAGACGATCACCGGCGCGATCATGGCCGCCGACAATGTACTGGCCGTGTTTCTGCTGCCGCTTCTGGGCTCCCTTTCGGACAGGGCGGACACGCGCTTCGGCCGGCGGACGCCATTTATCGTCGTCGGTACGGCGCTCGCCGTTGTGCTGATGATGCTTCTGCCGCTGGCGGATAATCTGGAGAGTCTGGGGCTTTTCGTGGGTAGCCTTCTGTTCCTGCTGATCGCCATGGGACTCTATCGTTCTCCCGCGGTGGCGCTGATGCCGGATCTGACGCCGAAGCCGCTGCGCAGCCAGGCCAATGCCATCATCAATCTGATGGGTGCGGTCGGCGGCGTCTATACGCTGATCCTGATCAGCCTGCTGCTGAAGGATGACGGAAAGCAGGACTATACGCCGGTATTTTTGGGAGTGGCCTTCATCATGGTGCTTGCGGTGGTCGTACTGGTATGCACGATCAAAGAGAAGAAGCTGGCTGCGGAGGTGCTCGTTGAGGATGGTGACGCAGATCCGCTGCCGGCAAAGGGGCCGAACGAAGGAAAAGCCGTTCCAGCGGCGAATGCCGCAGCCCACGATTCCGCGGCCCGCACCCGGCTGGCCCCCGACGTACGCCGCAGTCTGGTGCTGATCCTTGTCTCCATCTTTCTCTGGTTCATGGCCTACAATGCGGTCACGACCGCATTTTCCCGCTATGCCCGCGTGGTCTGGGGGATGGCCGGCGGCGGATTTGCCAACTGTCTGATGGTGGCGACGGTGGCGGCAATTGTCGGATACATTCCGATCGGTATC
This sequence comes from uncultured Lachnospiraceae bacterium, assembly GCA_947599905.1. Lineage (GTDB taxonomy): Bacteria > Bacillota > Clostridia > Lachnospirales > Lachnospiraceae > UBA3402. Next base: position 2,852 of record CANQFR010000047.1, on the reverse strand, counting down.
ATATCCGCTAAATTCGGGCGGAAGGTGTGTATCCTGGGCGGACTGGGACTGATGTTTGTCAGTTTCTTTGCGGCGATCTTTTTCCGGGAGTTCCACCCGGCCATCAATATCGGCTTTGTGCTGATCGGCATGGGCTGGGCGGCGGTCAGCGTCAACTCCCTGCCGATGGTGGTGGAGATGTGCAAGGCGGGCGATGTGGGCAAATACACCGGCCTCTATTATACATTTTCGATGTCGGCCCAGATCCTGACGCCGATCCTGTCGGGCGCATTCCTGCAGTATGTGTCCTATAAGACGCTCTTCCCGTACGCCTGTGTTTTCACGGCGCTCGCGATGGTGACCATGTCCATGGTGCGCCACGGCGACAACCGGCCGGAGAGAAAGAAAAACTTGCTGGAGAATTTTGATATCGCAGATTAATTGGAGTTTTTATGCGGAAATTACTGAAGTATCTGAAAAAGTATAAGCTGGAGAGCATTCTGGCGCCGCTGCTTAAAATGACGGAAGCCGGTTTCGACCTATTGGTGCCCCTGGTTATGGCGCAGATCATCGACGTGGGCATCCATAACCGGGATACCGGACAGATCCTCAAGATGGGAGGCGTGCTGGTGCTGCTGGGGCTGGTGGGACTGGCGTTCTCGCTGACGGCGCAGTATTTTTCTGCGAAGGCGGCGGTCGGTTTCGGAACGGCGGTGCGCAATGAACTGTTTCGGCACATCAACAGCCTGTCTTACCGGGAGATCGATACCATCGGAACTTCGACGCTGATCACACGGATCACCAGTGACATTAATCAGGTGCAGTCCGGCGTGAATCTGGTCCTGCGGCTGTTTCTGCGGTCGCCGTTTATCGTGTTCGGCGCCATGGTCATGGCGTTTACGGTCAATGCGCGGGCAGCGATGATCTTTGTCGTGACGATTCCGCTGCTTTCAGTGGTTGTATTCGGCGTACTTCTTGTCAGCATGCCGCTCTACAAGAAGGTACAGCGCCAGCTGGACAGGGTGCTTCTGACTACCCGCGAGAATCTTCTTGGCGCCCGGGTTGTGCGCGCCTTCAACCGCCAGCCGGATGAGATCACGAAATTTGACGAGGAAAATGATCTGCTGGTCCGTTCCCAGGTCTTTGTGGGAAAGGTATCGGCGCTGATGAATCCGGCGACGTATATTATCGTCAATGCAGCGACCATCGTACTTGTCTGGACCGGCGCTTGGCAGGTGGACGAGGGGATCATCACGCAGGGAGAGGTTGTCGCCCTTGTCAACTATATGTCCCAGATCCTGGTGGAGCTGGTCAAGCTGGCGAACCTGATCATCACGATCTCCAAGTCTCTGGCCTGCGCGAACCGCATCAGCGCAGTATTTGATGTGGAAGGGAGCATCGTGGAGAAGAATCATGAGCGGATCGTGACGGAGGCGGAGAAGGCTCTGACTGCCGCTGCTCCGAAGGTAGAATTTACCAACATGGATTTCTCCTACGCCGGCGCGAAGGAGGCGTCTCTTTCGGATATCAGCTTTACCGCCATGAGCGGCCAGACCATCGGCGTCATCGGCGGCACCGGTTCCGGCAAATCGACGCTGGTGAATCTGATTCCGCGTTTCTATGACGTGACGAAAGGAACTGTGCAGATCGACGGCACGGACGTTAGGGATTACCCGGTCGGGCAGCTGCGGGACAAGATCGGCGTGGTACCGCAGAAGGCCGTGCTTTTCAAAGGAACGCTCCGTGAAAATATGCGCTGGGGCAAGGCGGACGCCACAGATGAGGAGATCTATGCGGCGCTGGATATCGCCCAGGCCAGAGAGTTTGTGGATTCCAAAGAGCAGGGACTGGATCTGCCCATTGAGCAGGGCGGCCGGAACCTGTCCGGCGGCCAGCGGCAGCGCCTGACCATCGCCCGTGCTCTGGTGCGTCAGCCGGAAATTCTGATTCTGGACGACAGCGCGTCGGCTCTGGATTTCGCGACGGACGCTGCGCTTCGGAAGGCGATCCGGGAGAATACGAAGGATATGACCGTGTTTCTGGTGTCGCAGCGGGCGACGACGATCCGGAACGCGGATAAGATTCTGGTACTGGACGACGGACAGCTGGTAGGGCAGGGGACTCATGAAGAACTCTTTGATACCTGCGAGGTCTACCGGGAGATCTGTCTGTCACAGCTGTCGGAGAAGGAGGTGAGGGCGCGTGGCTGAAATGCAGAAGGCGAACGTACGGAATGATCAATCACAGAAGCACCAGCTCCTCCAGCACCGTTCCACGATCAAACGCGTCCTTGCCTATATCGGCAATTATAAATGGTGGGTGCTGGTGTCCCTCCTGCTGGCCGGCGTCACGGTGGCCGCCACGCTCTACGCGCCGATCCTGGTGGGCAATGCCGTGGATCTGATCATTGCGCCGGGCAATGTGGATTTTGCAGGAATCAGGACGATCCTTTACCGAATGGCGGTGGTCGTCGCCATCACCGGCGCAGCCCAGTGGCTGATGAACCATATCAATAACCGGATTACCTATCAGGTAGTCAAGGATATCCGCACAAGGGCGTTTGATCATCTGGAAGTATTGCCTCTGCGTTATATTGATTCCCATCCGTCGGGGGATGTGATCAGCCGTATCATTGCGGACATCGACCAGTTCTCCGAGGGACTTCTGATGGGCTTTACGCAGCTGTTCACCGGCGTGATCACGATTCTGGGAACGCTGGGGTTTATGTTCGTCATCAATTACCGCATTGCGGTTGTTGTGGTCTTCGTGACGCCGGTTTCCCTTGTGGTGGCCAGTGAAATCGCGAAGAGGACCTATTTCATGTTCCGGAAACAGTCGGAGACAAGAGGAGAACTGACGTCTCTGGTGGACGA
>CANQFR010000046.1 GCA_947599905.1 uncultured Lachnospiraceae bacterium | reverse complement strand
AAGCCGTGGTAAACGCGGAAATGATATCCACGCTGGGGCCCATCGCGAAGTTGAACATGACGGCCCGCATCCACGCCGAGCGGTAGCTGCCGCTTAGACGGTTGAAGATGCCCGTATTCTCCTGCTCGCGCACGAAGGACTGGGTCACACGGATGCCGTTGATGCTCTCGGCAATATAGGCGTTCAGATTCGACTGCTTGTTCGACTGGATCTGCCAGGCCCGCCGCTGCCTTCGCTTGATGAAGATGATCACGCCGGCCAGAACAGGCAGACCGCACATACAGATGCCGGTAAGCCGGACGTCGTTGATCAGCATGAACGCCACGATAAAGACCAGGTTGCAGAGATCGGTAATCGTGTTGACAATACCGTTGCTCAAAAGGTCGCTTAAGCTGTTCACATAGTTCACGACGCGAACCTGGATCTTGCCGTGGGGCCGGTCGTCGTAGTAGGAAAACGGCAGCTCCTGCAGATGACAGAAGATATCGGAGCGGATCGTGTGGATGATGCTCTGGCCGATCACGCTCATCGTGCGCACCTTCAGCCGCGTACAGGTGGAGGAATAGACGGCGATTACGAGCGTCAGAACGCTCACGAGAATCACGCCGTTCATGTCTTTCGCCGGGATGTACACGTCCATGATCTGCTTAAGGAACATCGGAATCACCATCGTCAGGGCGCTGGCGCTTAACATCATGAAAATAACGGCGACCATTTTGGCGCTGTGGGGTTTGATATAGGTAAGCAGACGCTTTAACTGTTTGGTATTAAACACGGTCTCCAGCGTTTCGTCTACGTCATATCTGTTGCGTGCCATGGGATGTCACCTCCGCTCTTTCTTCTCTGCCGTTTTCGCGGCAGAGCGCTCATTTAACAGGTCATAGGGAATCTCGCCGTACTGGTTGCGGAAGGCGTCGGCGTAGTAGCCGTTCATCTTCAGCAGCTCTTCATGCGTCCCCCGCTCGATGATGCGGCCCTGATCCATGACCAGGATCATATCTGCGTCTTTAATAGACGAGATACGGTAAGCAATCACGAAAACCGTACAGCCCTTGGATTCCTGAATATTCTTAAGCTGCTTCTGGATGTAACTCTCGGTCTCCATATCGACAGCTGAAGTCGTATCATCCAGAATCAGAATCGCCGGATCCTTCAGCAGCGCGCGGGCCAGGGAAATACGCTGTTTCTGGCCGCCGGACAGGCCCACGCCGCGCTCGCCGACGATGGTGTCATAGCCGTCGGGCAATTCCTTGATGAAATGGTTGGCGTCCGCCATGACCGCCGCCTGATGGACCGCCTCGAAATCGCAGTCCGGCCGGCCGTAGGCGATATTGCCTTCAATGGTATCCGAGAACAGGAATACCTCCTGCATCGCCATACCGATATTGTCACGCAGGTTATAGAGATCGTGCTTCCGCACATCCATCCCGTCGATGAGCACCTGGCCGGAGGTCGTGTCGTAGAACCGGCACAGCAGATTCATCAGCGTCGACTTGCCGGAACCGGTCGTTCCGATGATGCCGATGGTCTGGCCCGGCTCTACCTTGAAATTAATATCGGACACCAGTTCGGCGCCATCGTCCGCCTGATAAGCCACGTCCCTAAACTCCACGCTGCCTTTCAGTTTCTCGTGAATACCGCCGATCCGGGGCGAAAGCACCTTCGGCTCCTCGCTGTAGGTAGAGTAGATCTTCTCCACGGAAGTAGTGAAGTTCTGCACGTCATTGACCCACCATCCGGCCATACGCAGGGGGTTATTGAGCATCCAGAGGTAGCCGTTGACCTTTACCATGTCGCCCAGCGTGATCTCTTCCTGAATGACCATATAACCGCCGACCAGCATCAGGATCACATTCAGCGCGTAGGAAAGAATTTCGAAGTTCGGGACGTATTTGCTCCAGATCTTCGACGCGCGGACCTGGCAGTCGCGGAACTTGTCATTCTCCACGTTGAACTTGCCGATCTCGTAATCCTCCTTGGCAAAAGCCTTCACAACGCGGTTGCCGCTGATGTTCTCCTGCACGAACGCGTTCAGCGAGGAAAAACACTCGCGGTTCTTCCGGAAAGCCGGGCGAACACGGGTAGCCTGCATGTAGGTATTAATCGCTGTAAACGGAAGAACCGTGAGCATCATAAGCGCCAGCTTTACATTGACCGTAAAGACCATCAGAAGCGCGAAAATAAACAGCAGCACATTCTGGTAAATCGTGTAGATGATCAGCGCCACAAAATGACGGATTGCCTCCATATCGCCGGTCTGACGGCTCATCAGATCGCCGGTCCGCTTGCGGTTATAGAAGGAGAAATCCTCCAGCAGAAGTTTCCTGTAAACCGCGTCGCGCATATCATAGAGAACGCCCTGGGATGCCGTCTCAAACGCGACCTGGTAAATGAAGCGCAGCGCGCCCATCAGGAAAGTCACAAGCACGAGCGCGCCGACCAGCGCGGGCAGCCGGCCGTAATCACCGGTCCCGATCACATCGTCGATGATAATACCGGATATGTAGGGATTGACGATGGAAAGCGCAGCGATGACCGTCGTCAAAAACAGGCCGAAGGCAATCAGCCCCCGGTATTTTTTCAGGAATGTCAAAAACCATTTGATCGGTGTCATAATGAATCATCCTCCGTAACGGTAGTCATTGGGACATTCCATATAAAATACTTGATATCGGGATAAAAAGAAATGGAGTATCTTGGTCAAAAGATGGGTTTTCTTGCCAGCGGAATACCCGAAATTTTTCTTTACATTCCAGCCGTTTCCAGTTACAATAGATAAGGTTTCCGGTGTTCTCGGGCAGCTCGGACGGAGGTGGCTGGCTGATGTGTGAAAAGAAGAATATGTTCCCGAAGGAGTTTAATCCGACCTTCCTTTTTGCGTGGAAGGGACGCAAACCCGGTCAGCGGGAGGAAGCGCATGTTCATGATTATATGAAGCTGGTGTTCGTGATGTCCGGCCGCAGCCGCTACCGGATCGAGGGGAAGGTTTACGACCTTACGGAGGGAGATGTTCTGATCATCAATCCGGGGACGAAGCATCATGCGATCCCGGAGGAGGAAACCGCCGCTCCCTGCGTGGAATTCTACATCGGCGCCAATGATTTCCAGATCCGTGATCTGGCTGCCAACTGTCTGCCGCAGCCGGCGGACGGCTATGTGCTCCATACGGAAGGGGAACTGCGCCAGCGCCTGGAACGGATCTGCGCGGCCCTGGAAGCGGAGAACGCGGTATACCGGCGCGGCCGCTATTACATGATGCGCTCCTACCTGATTCAGTTCATGGTGCTGATCGTCCGCGAACAGTGCGAGGCCGTGGAGATGCGGAAAGGCTTCGCCTTTGAATCCTCGAGCCGCAAATATGTGGTCGAGCAGATCATGAATTATTTCGAGGAACATTACAGCGAGAAGATCTCATTGGATCAGATCGCAGAGAATATGTACCTGAGCCCTTACTATGTCTCGAAAGTGTTCAAGGCCGAAACCGGCGAAGCGCCGATCCGCCACCTGATCGATATCCGCCTGTCGCGCGCAAAGGAACTTTTGGAGAACGGCGGGGGCGGCAGCATCAAGGAAGTGGCGGCGCAGGTCGGCTACGACGACGCCTACCATTTCAGCAAACTGTTTAAGAAAAAGTATGGCATCGCGCCGTCGCAGATAAAGTCTGAATGAAACTGACCATCGCCTGCGTAGCTACTCTACCGTCTTCAGACTCTCAACCATATCCACTTTCTTCAGCTTAAAATGCGCCGCGATATTCACAATCACGGAGAAGATCACCGTCAGCACCGCCGCCAGCACATACGCATACGGCGGTGCCGTGCGTCCGAACATAACGATGTTGACTTCTACGGTAAGAACCAGCCAGGAATGCAGGAAACGTCCCATTACAAGTCCCAGCAGAATCCCAAAAAACGTCAGGAATACATTCTCACGGTAGACATAGGCCGTCGTCTCCCGGTCATAGAAACCCAGCACCTTCAGCGTGGCCAGCTCCCTGGTGCGCTCGGTGATATTGATATTGGTCAGGTTATAGAGAACCACGAAGGCCAGGGCCGCGGCCGCCAGAATGATGATGACCACCGCATAATCGATCGCGTTCATGCTGTCCGTGAAGGTATCGCGGATCGTGGCGATATAGGAATACGACGTCACTGCGTCCATCGCCATCATATCCACCGACACCTGATCCGACTGGGCCTGCGAGATATCCGAACCATAGCGGATCAGCGCGACATTTTCTTCCGGCGCTTCGCTGAACAGTCCCTCATAAACCGCCTCCGACAGATAGATATAATGGCGGACATAATTCTCCACGATGTCAGAAACCACGGCCGTCACGCGCACGTCGTCTTTTTTCAGCGTAATGGAATCTCCCACGCGGACGTCAAGCAGTTCCGAAAGCTTCTCGCTGATCAGGACGCCGTCGTCCGGCAGCGCCACCGCCTCGTCGTCGAGACGGTGACGCAGGTCGATGAACTGCGTGAATTCGTCCATATTTTCAATGGCGAACAGATTCACATCATAGGCCGCGCCGGTCGTGGACGCCTCAGCCATGGACTCGCTGGTAAACAGGAAGCTTTCGATATTCTCATTCCCCGACAGATACGCTTCCGCCTCCGCCAACTCCTCAGGCTCCGCTTCCGCGTCCAGTCCGGCGCTCGCGTCATAGAGGGAGACTTCGTCAAACTGTCTGTTCAGGATTGAGAAAATGGAATCGTGCAGACCGAAGCCGGTCACAATCAGCGCCGTGCAGCCGCCAATACCGATAACCGTCATCCAGAACCGCCGTTTGTAGCGGAACAGATTGCGCATGGTCACCTTCCAGGTGAACGAAAGCCTGCTCCACAGCGGACGGATGTATTCCAGAAGAACCCGCTTGCCCGGCTTGGGCGCGCGCGGACGCATCAGATTCGCGGGAGTATCCACCAGTGTTGACAGGCAGGCCCAGAGCGCCGCGCCGGTCGTGCAAAGCACGGCAGCCACCACCGAAACCAGGTAAGTCCCCATCTGATTTTTGAAACGCAGCGCGGGGATGTGATACATGATCTGAAACGCGTTGGCAATAACTGCCGGAATCAGCGTACCGCCCAGCGTAAGTCCGAGCACGCCGCCCAGAAGACTCGCAGACAGGGCGTAACCGATATATTTTTGGGAGATCGCCAGCCGCGAGAAACCCATGGCCTTCAGCGCGCCGATCTGGGTGCGCTGTTCCTCCACCATACGGGTCATCGTCGTCAGGCAAGCCAGGGCCGCCACCAGGAAGAAAATCACCGGGAAAATGTTCGCCAGATTGCCGATGCGGTCCGAATCCTGACCGTAACTCTCAAACCCGACATTGGTGTTGCGGCCCAGGACGTACCATTCACATTCGTCGATGTCTGCCAGTTCCGCCCGCGCTTCATCCAGCTCCGCCTGCGCATCGTCAAGTTCCTGCTGCGCATCGGCGATTTCCTTATCGGCCTCTCTCTTGCCGTCGCTGTATTCCGCCAGGCCCCGAATATATTGCCGCTCGCCGTCCTGAAGCTCCGTCAGGGCGTCGTCCAGTTCCTTCTTCCCATCAACGCGTGCGTCCTCCAGTTCAGCCACGCCGTCATGATATTCTGCCCAGCCGTCAGTCAGCTCCCGCTCGCCATCCTCGATCTCGACGCGCGCATCCTCCAGCTCCTGCCATGCATCGTCCAGTTCCGTCCTGCCGTCGGCCAGTTCTTTCTCCGCGTCTGCAAGCTCCAGCTTGCTGTCGTCCAGTTCCTTCTTCGCGTCGTCAAGCTCCTGACTTGCACTCCGTAACTGCTCCTGGCCGGAACGGATTTCCGCTCCGGCGGCGTCAAGCTGGGAGGCTGCAGAATCCAGTTGGGTCTTATTTCTGGCCGCCTCGGCATAACCGTCGTTAATCTGCTTTTCGGTCGCCTCGAAGGTCTGGATTCCGGCCTGGGCGGCCGCGATCTGGCTGTTTAATCCGTCGAGTGCGCTCTGCGCCGTAGTCTGCTGCTGTTTCGCATATTCAATGGCTGTTTTCGTCTGATCTATCATCTGCGCATTCGACGGACTCGCAGTCTGAAGTGCTTCGAGCTGCGCCTCCAGACCGGCAATCGTATAATCCAACCCCTGCAGTCCCGCCTCCAGCTGTTCCTTCCCTGATGCCAGCAAAGGCAGTCCGTCTTTCGCCGTCTGATACTCCCCCCGCTGCGCCTCCAGCTGCGCTTTTCCGGTGTTCAGCTGCGCCATCCCCTGCTCGTACTGCGCCAGGCCCGCTTCATACTGCCTCCGTCCGCTGGCAAGTTCGGCCGATCCGCTGGCAAGCTCTCTTCTTCCGTCTTCGTAAGCCCTCTGTCCGTCCTCATATTTCTTCAGGCCATCCGCATACGCCGTCTTGCCGTCCTCATATTCCCTCACGCCGTCCTCATACTCGGCCAGCGCATCCTGATATTCCTTCATGCCGTCGGCATATTTCTGCTTTCCGTCCGCCAGCTCCGCCTCCGCGTCCAGAAGCTCCTGATGCGCGTCCGCCAGTTCCGCTTCCGCATCGGCGATTTCCTGATGATAGGTATCGATCCCCTCGTAATACTCCTTCCAGCCGTCGTTCAGCTCCCCCCTCGCATCCGCAAGCTCCTCCCTCGCATCCGCCAGTTCCCGGTCCGCATCCGCACGGGCATCCGCGAGCTTCTGTGCGGCGTCGTCCAGTTCCGCCTGCGCATCGTCGATCTCCTCCTGCGCATCGCCTACCACTGAGGCATAGCGAAGCGCGGCCCGCTCATCCGCAAGACCGTCCAGACTGTCCACAAGCGCATCCAGGCGCTCCTCATATTCGTCCCCGTAACTATTCAGCGTCTGAAGATCCCTGCCGGTAAAATACGCTGTGGTATAATAATCATAGTGAAAATTCTCTTCCGGTATATACACGAAGCCATCGACCGAACCGCCGCCCAGAGAAGAAGTCCCCCGGTCCGTCCCGACATACAGGGGGCTTTCCGCGACGCCTACGATGGTATATGACAAATGCTCCAGATCCCCTTCATTGTCCTCGCCGAGCGCCAGCTCCAGCCGGTCTCCCAGAGAGAGCCCCAGTTCAACCAGCAGCAGACGTTCCGTCACGCACTCATCCGCCGCCTCCGGCAGCCGTCCCTCGACCACCTCCAGCAGATTCATCCGCCGCGGCAGCGAACGCACGCTGACAATGGCGTCCCTTGCGATGGCGTCTACGGTCCAGATCCCTTCCACATCCTCAATTCCATCTGCGGCCGCAAGCGCCGTCAGATCTTCGTCCGTCAGTCCCAGCGTGGAAATAACATAGCCGTCCATCAGGTTCTTCCGGTCATAATAGGTATCGGCAGTATACTGCATATCCGGCGCCGTCGTCCGAAGTCCCGCCAGGAACGCCACCGCCAGCGCGGATAATACCAGAATGGAAAGATAACGGCTGAATGTATTCTTAATCTCACGTACGGCATCCGTCGTAAGGCGGTTCTTGTGCAGGCCTACCATTCGATCTCCTCCACCGGTGTCGGATGATCATTCATCTCGATTGCCGCCACCCGGCCGTTCTTCACATGGATCACCCGGTCCGCCATCGGCGTGATCGCCGTATTGTGCGTGATGACTACCACGGTCATGCCGCCCTGCCGGCAGGTATCCTGTAAAAGCTTCAGAATCGCCTTGCCGGTCACATAATCCAGCGCCCCCGTCGGCTCGTCGCACAGCAGAAGCTTCGGGTTCTTCGCAAGCGCCCTGGCGATCGCAACCCGCTGCTGCTCGCCGCCGGACAGCTGCGCAGGGAAATTCCCAAGACGGTCTCCCAGACCCACATGCTCCAGCACGGTTTTCGCATCCAGCGGATCGTCGCAGATCTGGGCCGCCAGTTCCACATTCTCCAGAGCCGTCAGGTTCTGGACCAGATTATAGAACTGGAAGACAAAGCCGATGTCATGCCGCCGGTAGGCCGTCAGCTGTCTGGCATTATAACCGCTGACCTTCGCGCCGTCCACGATGATTGTGCCGCCGGAGCAGGCGTCCATGCCGCCCAGCATATTCAGAACCGTCGTCTTGCCGGCGCCGGAAGGCCCCACAATCACGGCAAACTCGCCCTTCTCGATGGAAAAATTCACGCCGTCCACTGCATTGATCGTGACTTCGCCCATCTGATATATTTTCTTAACATCCTCAAAAGATATGTAGCTCAAAATGTCACCGCCCGTGTTTTCGTCTTTTTCAGATATTCATCAGCGCTCCGCCCGGCACTTCCACAGTCTGGCCATCCACCGAGAGCCACACGCTGAGCGCACTTGGGTTATATACCTTATCCGCATCAATCGTGAACTGCAGCGCCTTCGCGGCCTTCGTGTAATCGACGATCTGGATATTGGTGGCGTACCAGATATCTTCCTGTCCGCCCATCATCCGGCAGAATTCCTCGATCAGTTCCCAGTTGTCCTGCGCGGGGAACTCATAGCTGTGCCCCCAGACATACATCATATAGAGATACTGAGTCTTATGCAGCTCCAAGAAACGCCGGCCGTTCTCCAGAAGGTTATGCGAATGATGGCAGGTAGCCTTCCACAGCAGGAAATTCTCCGGCATGGCAAAATCGTGGGTATCCCCCACCACGCGGCTGTACTCGATGCCCAGCTTCGGCAGAAGCTCCACAATCTCCTTCGAATAGGAGCCGTTCGGATAAGACAGGCCCCTGACCGGATAACCGACCGCCCGTTCCAGCGCCCTGCGGTCCTCAAGGATCTGCAGTGCCACCTGCTCGATGGGGCAGCGGGCAATCGTCGGATGATTCACCGTATGGCAGGATACTTCATGACCGGCATACACCTCCGCCATATCCTTTAACGGGATCCGTCCCTCGCCGCCGGGATGCGGCGTACCGGCGACGCCGGAATTGATATGGAACGTCCCCTTGATGCCGTTGCGGTTGAAAATATCCACCAGCCGCCGGTCATATTCCCTCCCGTCGTCGTAGCTCATCGTCAGGACCTTGTGCTTCCCTCCGGGGAAACAGGTGTAAATTTTTCTCAGCTGCATATGATGATCTCCTTTCAGCATCCACGTCCGTTCCGGATTTTCCTCCGCTCTTATCATCTCACAACCAGGCATTCCTGTCAAAGGGTAATCTGTTTTTTAATTTTTTTCATAAATGCTTTATTCATCAGCCCAAAATCAGCTTTACGGAACAGACGTCCAGCGATATAATATTCCCGACAGAAAAGCCCGAAACGCCGGGTTTTACCTGTCGGAATGAAATTCGTGCTTCGTGATTCGGCAGCAAATCGCAGTGCTTAAGAAATAACAGAATAATAATCAGCAGGAGGTAACCACAAATGGATCTGATGGAATTTCTGAAAACAAAAAGGACTTACCGCCGTTTCGAACAGAATCGTCCAATCAGCGATGAAGTCCTGGCCGACATGATGGAGGCCGCCAGGCTTTCCTCAAGCGCCGGCAACCAGCAGCCGCTTCGGTATCTCGTCGTCCGCTCGAAGAAGCTGAACGAGCAGGTATTTCCCTTCACCTACTGGGCAGCCGCGCTGACCGACGAGATCGGGCGGCCGAAAGAAGGCCGGCATCCGGTGATGTATTGGGCCGTTCTCTGTGAGAAGGATTCCAAAAACAGCAGTATCGGCGTGGACGCCGGCCTTGCCATGGGCAATATCATCGACGCCGCCTGGTACCACGGCGTGGGAAGCTGTATGATGGGAAATATCAACCGCGACAAGATCCGCGAAATCCTGCAGATTGACCCATCCATGGAAATCCTGTACATGATTGCGTTCGGCTATCCCGCCCACGAAAGCACCGTCATATCGCCGGATGCTTCCGGAAAACTGGCTTATCATATGGACGAACAGGAGAATTTCTACGTTCCGAAGAGGGAACTTCGTGAACTGTTCGAAGTTCGCTGACGGGCGACGGGGCGGCGTATCTGCTATGCGGGTGCCAACCGCCCTCTCCTTTCGGGGCGCAAACCGCCCACCGTCCTTCACCGTCAGAATCATGTATTCCGCTTTCTCACAGATTCACAAACACCGTCTCAAACGGTTCCATTGATACCGTCTGCGTTCCGCTCTCCGTCTCCACCGAGGCGGTCTGCGGCCCGCCGCTGTTGTTGATGACCACGAGCTTTTTGCTTCCCGGATAGTAAGCGCACTCCGTGTACAGATTATCCGTCATATAAAGCCCGGTCAGGCCCTCGCCGCCGACATAGCGGATCAGCTGATACAGAAGCCGCGTATTCTCATCGTTCACCTGAAAGGAAGCCAGATAGATTCCCTTCCCTTTCCCGAACTCATGGATTGTCAGCACCGGCCGGTCACCGGCCGCCATCAGAACCTTCGCCTTTCCGTCGGTCAGATAGCGGTTCTCCTTCGGCGCAAGTGCCGCGCCTGCAGGCACGATTCCTTCTGCATCTTCCGCCGCAAAGCTCCATTTCCCGTGGCAGATCCGCGCGCCGGTATCCTCGTCCACGCCCAGCACATGGGCCATGCGGAAATACGTATCATAGCCTTCCACGGCCGACGGCTCGTTGACGCCGATGAACGTGCCGCCCCCGTGTACCCACGCAGTCAGCTTTTCCACCACTTCGTTGTCCTTCCAGACATCGCCGCCGCTCCAGGCGCTGCCCGCATAACCGGCGTTAATGACCACATCTGCCTGATCCAGCGCACCGTTCTTCACGTCGTCGAAGGAAATAAACGATACCTCCACCGGCAGTCCGGACAGCGCTTCATTGATATGGATCAGGTCATGCTGCCAGGTCTCGTGAAAATGTCCCGACAGCGTCCAGGAACGAAGCGCGCCCCAGTAATGCAGCACCGCCACACGGGTCTTAATCGTATAGGGTTTTCCCTCCTCGTGGAAATCGCGAATCAGCCGGAACTCATCGCTGACCTGCTCGATATAGTCACAGAAATCCGGGAAATCCTGCGTCAGATGCAGATAGCCGCCCAGCCCGATCCGGTCGATCCTGCTGCGCAGAAGGGCCCGCCGCACATGGTTCCAGTAAAGCTTTGCCTCCTTCGTCGGATCGCCGCCCTCCATAAACGTAGGCGCGCCGCCCAGTCCCACCGGGAACAGGTACGGATGCAGCCGAAGCTCATGAACCGGCACATCCACGCCTGCACAAAGCCGGGCCTCGTAGCCGGAGAAGACGCATTTGATCAGACCGTCGAAGCCGAACTCGGAGAAACGGCCGTTGTAGGGCTCCAGGCCCACCCAGCTGTCGTCGTAAAAAACGTAGGCTTTCTTGCCGTACGAATGAACCATATCCACCAGCTGTTTCCCGAAAGAGATCACAAAATCATTGATAAAGGCCATCCAGTCCGCTTTCCGCTCATTGCCGGGCATATGGGTCACATGGCGCTTGTTCTGGTTGATGAAATCCTCCGCCGTCATGGAATAGCCGTATTTTACGGCAAACTCATCCAGCGCCAGATCGCTGACCGTGAAATCATAGGAACCCCAGTCAGTGAACAGGTTCCGCCGCCGCGCGTCACGGCCCCAGATCCAGACGAAATTATAGAACAGGGACGTGAAACGGACCACTGTGGTGTCCGGATGGCTCTCGCACCAGTCCTTCATCCAGCCCAGCAGATACTCCCGGGTTTCCGGATAGCGGGGATCGATCTGCATCAGGTGCTCCTTATCCCAGTTGTTAGTCGTATGATTGTACATGGAGATCTCTTCCCAGATCCGGTAGGCCAGAAAGCTGACCGTGTATTTATGCCAGGGCGCCGCGTGATGTATGGTTACGGTGCCGCTGGACTTGTCGTAGATCCAGCAGGGCGCTGCTTCACATCTCGTCGCAGGCACGTCTGTACCACTGGCAGATGCGACGTCTGACGCGTTAGCCGCCGACCGCGAAACACCCGCCGCATCCTGCGGCTCCACCAGCGTATTCGTGGTCCGGTCCCAGACCTGCCAGTATTTCATAGCGGCCGGACCGTCGTTAATCCGGAACTGCTCCTCGAAGAAATCCGCCATCAGATCGACTGTCAGACTGCAGCCGACCGCTTCTTCGGCCGCCCGGTCCGAGTTCGCCGCAGCTGCCGGAACATTCTGCGCAGCCGCCTCTCTGTCGGCCGCCTGGTCCGCTTTCGCAGCGGCCGGCACCGCCGTCACCGGTTCCGTGCAGAGAAATGTCTGCTGCAGCTTGTCCGGATTTTTCCCTGCCCAGGCGTTATGCTCGCGGATCACACAGATCGTGGAATAGATTCCGTACCCGGCATGGACGATATCGTCGGAAAGCACCGTCCCGTCACTGTCACGGATCACGTCCGCGCCCCATTTCTCCGCCATCGCAAGCGTCAGTTCCTCATATCCCGATTCCCCCGGAAGTGTAAATCCACCTTTTCTCCTGCTCATAGCTTTCTCCTTCTGTTTCAGCCAGAACCGCCTGTATTGAAATCCTCAGCAGCCTGCTGCATATTCCAATCCTGTCATGGCCTTACAACAATCTTTCTCCGGTTCCATCCAGACTTCGCGCCCATTCCGTTTCCCGTTCACGTCTTCTGGCTTGTCCAGATAACTTCTTCCAGCATCTCAACCGAAAGCCCCACTGCAAACTGCTTCGAGGCAGCCAGAATCTCCTGCCGCGGCTCATCGCAGGGCTTCTTCTCAAGCACCAGCTCCGCCAGGCGGCGATACGCCTCCCGCGTATCTGTCCCCAGCACCCGTTTCATTTCCGCGGCAACCATACCGGCCGCAATCTGCGCCCCGCAGATATTCGTATGCGTGTAATCTCCCGGTACGAACAGCGGTTTTGCGCCGTCGCACCCTTTTCCAATTATATATTCCATGCTTCGCGCGTGCAGATCCAGCACCGGCACCTGCTGCTCGCGGCCAAGTTCGATGCAGGCGGCTGCGTTCTCCTCCAGAAGATCGTTATAACTTCCGTCCGAGCGCCAGGTATTGCGCGCCAGAGGCGTCACAAGCACCGGATAAAGTCCCGCCGTGCGGCTCTCCTCGATGTAGCGCAGCAGATTGTCCCGGTAACCCTCCCACGCCCGCAGATGCCTCTGCTTCTGATCGTTATGGCCGAACTGCAAAAACAGATAGTCACCGGCCTTCCGGCAGCCCTCGACAATGCTGTAATATCCCTTCTGGCGAAATGTTTCCGTTGTCAGCCCGGAATAGGCGTGATTCGCCACGGCAATCCCGCCGCCCAGATAGTAAGGGAACATCTGCCCCCAGCCCGCATAACTGGTCTCGGGCACGCATGGATGCCCGACAACCTGATCCGTGACCGTCGAATCACCAGCCAGATGAATCACCGGGCAGACCGTTTCCTGCAGCTGAATGCCGCTGATACAGGAGTGTTCTCTGCCGCTTTTTCCGGCGCTGAACTGCTCCCCGCTGCTTTCTACGACGCAGAATTGCTCGCCACCGCTTCCTCCGACACAAAACTGCTCCGTGCCGCTTCCTCCGGCGCAAAGTCCGTCGGCCACAACAGATATATCGATGGTCCGGTCGGCCTTAATTTCCGCCTCTCCGTGAGGAATCACATCGCAGACCTGTACATAAAGCGGGAAGCTGTATGTCCCGCCGGCCGCCATAGACGGCGCAGCTTCGTACAGCCGCCTTCCCCGTGCAAAAATCCGCACATTGCGCAGTTCCTGCTCCGGCGCTATGGTCAGCGTCACCAGATACTGTCCCGGATGGGGAACCTCAAGTACGGCCTGCAGTTCATTGTCCTGTACGAACCGCCGCGTGTATTGTATCTCCTCGCCCATACGCGTGATCTCCTTTCACGCCGGACGCGCCGGCACATGACCGGCGGCCCGCCGTCTTACAGCGCCCCGTCTTTCTGCACGTCGTCCGACACCAGCACCCGCGCCAGAAACGCCAGCACAAGTCCCTGGCCCCAGCCCTGAATCCAGCGCCGGGAAATCCCGCGATAGCCGTCCACATCACGCATGACCGCCGTACCGCCGGAGACATTCATCACGCGGCCGTCCGCGCTGATATTATCCAGAATGCCCTTAATCGATTGATTAATATATTTGGTATGAAGCAGATTCCCCCGCTCCAGCATCGCCGCCGCGATACCCGCGGAAGCCGAGACCTCCTCGTAGGATTCCGGATCATTTAACACGGTCCGCCAGAGGCCGTTCTCGGTCTGCACGGTTTTCAGCGCCGCAAGCTGGTCGTTCAGCGATCCGGCCACATCCAGATACTTCGGATACAGATAGCACTCCGGCAGCGTTCCGCCCACCTGCGCCATCGTATAGGCCGCCCAGGCATTGGCCCGTCCCCAGTAAATACCGGACATATGGTCCTTCGTGATATTATTGTACCCGTGATAATAAAAGCCGGTGCTCTCGTCCTGCAGATAATTGACATGCCAGTACCACTGGTTTAAAGCATCATCAATGAGTTCTTCATCCTTTAAGATCACCCCGGCGCGCAGCATCAGAAATGCCGCCATAAACAGCGTATCGGCCCACGCCTGCTCAGGAAAATCATTATTCGCTGACACCGTGTGCTGCAGCACATGATCGCCGAACCGCAGGGCGTCATTCTGCAGGTAGGCGATCTTGCTCATCAGGATATCCCAGTACTTCTGCTCGCCAGTGGCCTGATAGAGCGTAATCAGGCAATGTCCCATGGCGCAGGCGTTCACCGTCCACACCTTCGGCAGTCCCAGTGCGATCAGCTCATCCACACGCTCCTTCAGAAGCTTCAGGTATTTTTCATTCTTCGTCTTCTCGTAAGCCTCGCCGATGCCGTAATACGCCACCCCGCACGGCCAGTCCCAGGTTAAATCCATCTTCATCGTGCGGTCCACGACCCGGTCGATCGCGTCCACAATCTGAGCTTTGTCGTAATTCAGTTTCATACCTTCCCTCCTTCTCCTTCCACATTCCACACCGGCAGACAACGGCCGCCGGACAAAATATCATTAACCGTATCCATTATCCCGCTTTCCTCCGCCGGATTCTAATCATCCGCGCGGAAAAAATGCGCAGAAACGACCCTATTCAGAGCATTTCAGCGCGTCTATTGTCATCATATACCGATATTGATTCGCTGTCAAAGGATTTTGCATATTTCTCCCATGCCGACAGCTTCGTATAGTTCTTCCCGCTGCACCGCATACTATCCGCAGAGTCAAAAATGAATCTGAAAGGAGATGCAATATCATGCTGCAGAGTTTTTCGGCCAGAGATTCCTTTGGTGATGAAGAAATGTGGGACGATCCTTTTGAGGAAACGTATATTGAAAATGATCCTTACGGCTGCTTTCTTGACGATGACCGGATAGAAATGAAAGCCGGCTCGGCCACAGACTTCACCGGCCTGATTCCCGCCCTCCCGGAATCGGACGCGGAACTGGAGTCCTACGCGCAGATGTATGATTATCCGGGGGATATCATGAAGGATTGATTAAACGCGCGGTCCGTCATGGTCACGGAGGCTGTGCGCGGAGATTGCGCTTCTCAGGGGGCATTCGCCTGCAGAATACCCCCTGAGACTGTGTTTCCCGGCAGTTATCTGTCATCAGAATACGCCTCGATCAGCGCAGTCAGTTCCGGAAGAAAGCTGTCATCATCGCGATAATACAGCTGCTCTTCCTCGTTCCAGGAAGCGCCGTCCATCAAACTCTCATAGACCGCGGGGAAGAGATAACCGCCGTCACCGGTCACACGAATCTGCGGTGCGCCTGAAAATACCGGCTCCCACATGCCGTCCTGCCTCTTAAGCGGGAGCAGATACCTTTCCTCCGCCTCAAGTTCCTGGGGGCCCGCGGCAGAACCATCTGCGCCCGCACCGGCAATCACAACCATCAGCTCACTGCCCCCGGTAATCTCAGCCTGATCATTCTGCGGGCCCGCGGCGCCGGTTGTCCCTTCTGCGCCGTTCATCCCAAACATATTGTCCGTGCCCATTCCGGCGTTCGTATCCCCGTCATCCGCATCCGATTTCAGAAAACAGACCTCATCCACAACCACTTCATAGACAGCCCGGCCCGACCCGCCGCTTTCGGACGCCGCGGGAAATGTCTGCCGTACCGTTGCCAGACAGAGCAGCTGTGTTTCTCCCAGACGCTCCTCGGAGAATATCTCCCCGCCCGTATCAGCCGCCTCCTGCAAGACTTCCGCCGCTCCTTCCTCTATCTCTATTTCCGACACGAAGCTGTCCGGTGATACCTTAACCGGAGCCATCCCATCAACTTCATTCCCGACAGTATCCATGATTCCCTCTGCCATCGCAGCAGCAGTCTCCGCCATGGTTTCCCATCCATTCTCAGCTCCTCCTGCAGCCGCTTCTTCCGATGTCGAGCTGCCCGCCTTCATCCCCCAAAGGCGCGGCACCGCAATCAGTATGATAAGCATCGCAGCCACAGCTGTAGCCGCGCCATACAGGCGCCGTCCGGGCATGCGCAGAATCTTACCGCTTTCGGCCGCCCGTTCCTGTGTCTCTTCAGCAGCCACGGCTGTCTGGCCCGATAGTCCGCTCTCTATCCGCTCCCAGAGATCCGGCGCGGCCTGAGTCATCATTTCCCGGTATTCCCGTTCCAGCCTGCTCTCTCTCTTCATAGCCGCACCTCTCTCAGTTTTGCAATCGCCGTCCGATAGCACCAGGCCACCGTCCCCTGCGGTTTTCCCAGCATCCGGGCAATCTCGCGGAAAGTAAGCTCACCCATGATTTTCAGATTCACAATCTCCCGTTCCTCATCCTTAAGCGTCTGAATCGCCTGTGAAAGGCTTACCGCAGTCACAATGCTCTCGTCAAATGCCTTCTGTTCCGCAGCAGTCTCAGGCACTTCCTCTACCGGCTCCTCCCGCCGCTGTCTCCGCACCAGATCAAGCGCCATATTGCGTGCAATCGTCAGCATCCAGGCCCGATGCCCCCGTCCCGGCCGGTAGGTATCCGCGATATTCCACAGGCGGATGAAGAATTCACTCGTCACGTCCTCCGCATCCTCCCGATTGCGCACAATCCCCCAGACCGTGGAATAGATCATCGGATGATAATCCTCATAGATCGCCCGCAGTCCATCTTTATCTTTCTTGCAGATTTGGCTGATACTCTCGTTAAAACGCTGCTCTGTCATGACAGGATCCTCTTTCGCTTCAGCCTTCACATACGATACGTCCCGGCCCGCCGGATTTATGGCAGTACCGGCAGCTTTCCAAAAATAATGTAACAGATTTTCCGTATATTCGCAAGCGTAACCCAGTCTCCCTGCCGACACCTGTTCTTCTCTCAGCAGCCCGGTCTCCTTTCCGACTCCAGTCGCCTTTCTGCCGACCGGTCTCCTCCCGAGTTTGTCACTTGCTAACTAATCCCAATTAAATTTTTTCCTTATTTTGCAAGGTTTTCCTTGCTTTTTTTATATCTTTATGGTATAATTATTACATAGGTACGACGGTATACAAAGGAGGTCTTTATGTTCGTCGAAGTTGTACAAAACAATGGAAATAAATATATTCGGCTCGTCCAGTCTGTTCGGGTCACCAACAAATCGGGCCTCAGGGTTTCTCAGAAAAAAGTCATCAAAAACATCGGTCCCCTTGACCGCTTTGACGACGGTCAGCCCGATTACGTGGATCGCCTGAAAAAATCTTTTAAGGCTGGCAATCCCTT